>JARLJF010000107.1 GCA_031291335.1 Pandoraea sp.
ACCGATCATCATGGCGCGCTCGAGCATGTCGGGCGTGCCGTACGGTGTCCACGTGTCACGGATGCCGTCGTTACCGCCCGCGAGCGGAACGCCCGCGCGACGGCACGCCATGAGCGGCGGCACGACGCGCGACGGCGGCGCCGTCGTGATCAATGCGACACCGGCATCCGCCAGACGTGCGAGCAAGGCATCGGCTCGCGCTGCCTCGAGTTCTCCCAGACAAAACGCATGCGACACCACCACCCGGCCCTGCATGCCCAGCGCGACAATGCGCTCGAGCATCAACTCGAACGAGAACACGCCCATCTCGCCCGGCTCGTGCAGATGAATGTCGACAGGGCAACCGTGCTTGTCGGCCAGCGCGAACATGGCATCGAGCGACGCCTTCGGGTCACGATCGATGGCACACGGATCGAGCCAGCCAAGCACGTCGGCACCACGCGCGAGCGCGTCGTCGAGCAAGGCAACCGTGCCCTCGCGATCCAGCACGCCGGACTGCGGAAACGCAACGATCTGCATGTCCAGCGTGTCCGCCAACGTGTCGCGCGTGGCAAGCACGCCGTCGAGATGACGCAAGCCTGCGTCGGTATCGATGTCGACATGCGTGCGCAGTCGAGTAGTGCCTGCCGCGAGGAAGGCGCGCGCCAACGCGAGCGACGCCGCGCCCGCATCGTGCCCGCTCTCGGCACGCCATCGACGCTCGTTGTCGATGCGGTCTATCAGGCGCGAGCCACACTCATTGACGTACCACGGCATGCCCCACACGGTCTTGTCCAGATGCGTGTGCGACTCCACAAGACCGGGCATCAGCAACGCACCACGCGCGTCGATCTGACGAGTGGCGTTGTCTTGTGCAACGGGCAACGACGGCGCGATCGCCGCAATCCGCCCGTTTTCGACGCGCACTTCGACCGGTGCGCCATCGAGGCCGCGTGCGTTGCGTATGTCCAGTGTTGTCATGCCTTCCTCAAATTGATATCGGTGGCGACGTTATACGAGCGTGTGAACAAGCTCACGATCACGAACGTCACCCCATTGACTGCCAGCGCCACGAGGCCCATGTTGATCGACCCCACAGTATCCGACGCGCCGGGCAGCAGCGAGTGCAGATTGATGTCGAACCCGACGGCCGCTGCCAGCACGATAGCGCCCGCACCGATCCCCGCGAACGCGCCGTACTTGTTACCGAACGGACGCGGCAGCAAGCTCGCCACGAACGACGGGAACAGTTGCGTGAGCAAGCTCGACGCAAATAGCGCCAGCGCCACGAACGTCGCACCGCCACGCAGCACAAAGAACACCGCCACCAGGCCGAAGAACGGCAACACGCGCTTGGCGAGCTTGCCCACGAAGGCCTCGCTGGCATGCGGCGCAAAACCGTCGCGATAGAAGTTCTTCGCGATCAGCGTCGACGCATTGAGCAGGATCATCGAGCCCGGCACGAGCGCGGTCAACACCCCGACGCCACCAATCACCCCCACGAACCACGGCGAGAACGTCTGCTTCACGATACGCAGCAACGCGAGATCCGAATCCGCCCCCGTGAGACCCGGCACTTGCAGAATCGCCGCGAAACCCACGAAGAACATGAACGCGATGACCATCTGATACAGCGGCATCAGGATCGTGTTCTTGCGCACCGCGTTCTCGCTCTTGGCCGCATACACCGACGTGAAAACGTACGGATACAGGTAGTAACCGAGCGACGTGAGCAGGATCGTCGAGTTGTACCAGGACAGCGTCAGGCCACTCGTCGGCATTTGCAGGAAGCCCGGGCGCGCCGCCTCGATGCGGTCGAACATCTCGCCAAAGCCGCCGAAGTAATGCAGCGGCAGATAGATGCCGAGGAACACCGCGATCACGAGAATCAAAATATCCTTGTAGATCGCAATACTCGCGGAGCCGTGAATGCCCGACACCGTGATGTACACCACCATCGCGATGGCGCCGCACCAGATCGCTACCGCCGGAGGAATCGTGCCGTATGACGCTTCGGACACGATGATGCCCAGACCGCGCAACTGAATGATGAGCAGCGCGGTCATGCCGAGCACCGCCACCAGCGAGACGACAACACCGAGAGCGCGCGAACGATACGCCGTGGCAAAGAAGTCGGAGAACGACACACAACCGTGCCGCGTCGCGTGACGCCACGCCGCCGGCAACATCCAGTAGCCGAGCAGGTACGCGATCGCGCCATACGCGAGGATGTAGAACGCGGGCGGCCCCTTGCTGTACGCCCATCCGCTCGCACCGAGGAACGTGAATGTCGAGAAGGCCTCTCCGGCCATCAGCAGAAAAACGAGCAGCGTGCCGAAGCCGCGACCACCCACAGCCCACTGTTCCAGACTCATCGTGCGACCGCGCTTCGCGCGCAACCCCACGAAAAGCGCAAAGGCGAGAAACGCCGCAATAACGGCCAGCGCGGCATTCATGACGCGGCTCCGTCGTGTTCGCGCAAATCCTTCGCCGAGGAACTCTCCACGTCGCGCGATCCGTCGAACCGGAACATCACGACCATCACCACCGACGTGAGCAGCAGCCAGACGATATTCCACGTCATCAGGAACGGCAGCCCGGCCAACCGGGTGCCCACGTGTTCGGCGAGCCAACCGCCGCTGTAAAAGGCCGCGATGGGAAGCGCAGCCAGGCAATGCACAGATTTCATGACGTCTCCAGACCCGGAAAGGAATCAACGATCAGCCGCTCGACAGTGTCTGTCGGCGGCCCGACGGCTTGACCACTTCGCGAACGTCCGGGGTGATGGCACTTCCTGCCGATTTACCATATCATCAACCAAACATCACAAAATGGTTAACCATTTTTGTTGACCATTATCGGTAACGAATTGCCGAAATGCAAGGTCGGGACGTCGGGACGGCCGAAACCGAGGGTTTTTCGGGAGCGGAACCGGGAGATGAAGGGGGCCGGGTACAATGCGCCCCACATCTACGTGAACCGCGACTTTCAAGGAGATCTGGCTTGAGCCGCACCGCAGCACCGGCGTCGCCGCGCGACGCGTCCCTTACCGGAGCAACGCCCGACACGGCCCCGAGTCCGGCCGCCGACGACGACTCGCCGGGCAGCGCGGGACAGCAGATCGAGGCGCGCGTCTATCTGGCGATCTCGCAAGCCCTGCTCTCGGGCAAGCTCCGCCCGGGTATGCCGCTGCGAGAGCGCAATCTGGCGCAGGCTTTCGACTGCACGCGCGGCGCGGTACGCAAGGTGCTCGCCCGGCTGGGCTTCGAAGGCAAGCTGGTGCTCGAACCCAACCGGGGGGCATTCGTGCCGCAGCCGTCGCTCGACGACATCCGTCAGACCTACCGCGCGCGGCGTGTACTGGAAACCGGGGTGATCGCCAGCATTTGCGGACAGTTGAGCGCGTCGCAGCTCGCAGTGCTCGACGAGCACGTCGAGACCGAAGCGCGCTCCCACGTCGAGGGCACGCACGAGCGCTCGATTCGCCTTGCCGGTGAATTCCATCTGAAGTTGATCGGCATGGCCGATAGCGCCGAACTCGATGCGTTCGCGCGCCAGCTCGTCGCCAAGACCGAGCTTTACAAGGCGCTGTACGATCCGGCGGAGTTCATGCATTGCGCACCGACGGAGCACGCTCAACTCGTCGGCCAGTTGCGCGACGGCAAGACACAAGCGGCCATCGCACTCGCGGCCGCGCATCTCGACGAACTCGAAGCCCGGGTGCTCACCCGCGCCGCCGCCGCCGAAACGCCCGACTTCCGCGCCATCTTTGCCGAGGCCTTCGCGGGCGCGGCGTCCTGAGTCCCCGGTCCGGCAGCGGCAGCGCAGGCGATAGCACCGGCTATCGCCCGTCAAGCGGCGCGGCAATCCCACCACGGGCGTGGGGGTCGCATGGCACACATCCCGCATTCGGGGGTATATTTCGGCTCACACGAAAGCCCGAAG
>JARLJF010000108.1 GCA_031291335.1 Pandoraea sp.
CCTGCCGGCACGGCGTGCATCTGACGGCCGAACGCCCCCGACTCGCGACTGCATGACCGAACGCAGAATGCCCGCCACCGCGCCTGACGACGCCCCTGCCGACCTCGTGGACCTTGCCGATGCCGCAGGCGCGCAGGCCGATGCCTCGCCACGACCCGCTGCGAAACGCGCGCGGCGCCCGTCCGCGTCGGCCGACACAGAGGCTGGCGCCGACGCCCCCGCGTCCGCCAAGTCCGGAAAGTCCGGAAAGTCTCCGAAGGCTTCCAAGTCTTCCTCGTCCGCCAAATCAGCCAAATCTGCAAAGGACGCCAAGCCCGCCGCGCGCAAGACGGCAGGCTCCGGCACGGCTGACAAGCTTGCCAAGCTCGGCCTGAAACGCGACATCGACCTGATCCTGCATCTGCCGATGCGCTACGAGGACGAAACCACGCTGCGCAAGATCGGCGAAGTGCTGCCGAGTGAGCTGGCGCAGGTCGAAGGCGTGGTGACGTCGAGCGAAGTGGCTTATCGGCCGCGGCGTCAGTGGGTGGTACGCATTGCAGACGAAGGCGACGAACTCGTGCTGCGTTTTCTGAATTTCTACGGCAGTCAGCAGAAACAGCTCGCCATCGGCACGCGCGTGCGAGTGCGCGGCGAGGTGCGCGGCGGTTTCTTCGGATTGGAGATGGTGCACCCCGCGTATCGCGTGGTGCAGGACGCCGCCGCCCCGCTGCCGGAGTCACTCACGCCGGTGTATCCGAGCGCGGCGGGTCTTTCGCAAGCCTATCTGCGCAAAGCGATTCACAACGCGATGGAGCGCACGCCACTGCCCGAGTTGCTGCCTCCGGGACTGCTTCAGCACGCCATCGGTCCCGACCATCCGCTCCCGGCGCTGGCCGATGCGGTGCGTTTGCTGCATGCGCCGCCGCCCAATGTGTCGGAGACGGCGCTCATCGAGCGCTCGCATCCGGCGTGGTTGCGCATCAAGTGCGAGGAACTGCTCGCGCAGCAACTCTCGCTCAAACGGGCGCAGGCGGCGCGTCGACGCTTGGCCGCCCCGTCCTTCGGCAAACCTGTGCCGGGTGGTTTGCTCGAACGCTTCGAAGCCGCGTTGCCGTTCCGTCTGACGGGGGCTCAGCAGCGCGTATGGGCCGAGATTCAGGCCGATCTGGCCGAGCCGCATCCGATGCAGCGTCTGTTGCAGGGGGACGTGGGCAGCGGCAAGACGATTATTGCGGCGCTAGCCGCCGCGCAGGCCATCGATGCCGGTTTTCAGGCGGCGATCATGGCGCCGACCGAAATCCTCGCGGAACAGCACCTGCGCAAGCTCTCGGCGTGGCTCACGCCGCTGGGCGTTGAAGTCGCCTGGCTGGCGGGTAGCATGAAGGCGAAGGAAAAGCGCGAAGCCCTTGCACGTGTGGCGAGCGGCGAGGCGCAACTCGTTATCGGCACGCACGCGATCATTCAGGACACAGTCACGTTCGCGCGGCTGGGCATGGCGGTCGTCGATGAGCAGCACCGGTTCGGTGTAGCGCAGCGTCTGGCGCTGCGCAGCAAGATGCAGACGGCGGGCATGGGCCCGAACGCCATGCCGCATCAGTTGATGATGAGCGCGACGCCCATTCCGCGCACGCTCGCCATGACGTACTACGCCGACCTCGACGTCTCCGTGATCGACGAGTTGCCGCCGGGCCGCAGCCCGGTCGTCACCAAGCTGATCAGCGACACGCGCCGGCCGGAAGTGATCGATCGCGTTCGCGCGGCGGCGCTGGCCGGGCGTCAGGTGTACTGGGTTTGTCCGCTGATCGAGGAAAGCGAGGCGCTGCAATTGCAGACGGCCGTCGACACGCATGCGCAACTGATGGTGGCGCTACCTGAACTGCGCGTGGGCCTCGTGCACGGACGTCTCTCCCCGGCGGAGAAGGCCGCCGTGATGGACGACTTCACGCGCGGCGACACGCATCTGCTAGTGGCGACCACGGTCATCGAAGTGGGGGTGGACGTCCCCAACGCCTCACTGATGGTGATCGAACACGCTGAACGCTTCGGGCTCGCGCAGTTGCACCAGTTGCGAGGACGTGTCGGGCGCGGTTCCGCAGAATCCGTCTGTCTGCTGATGTACGCGTCGCCCTTGTCGATGGGCGCGAAGGCACGGCTGCAAACGATGCGAGAGACCACCGACGGTTTCGTCATCGCGCGACGCGATCTGGAAATTCGTGGCCCGGGCGAGTTTCTCGGAGCGCGGCAGTCGGGCGCGGCAATGCTGCGCTTTGTCGATCTGAATGAGGATGCCTGGCTGATCCCGGGGGCACAGGAAGCGGCCGATCTGCTCCTGAAGTCGCATCCCGGCGCGGTCGCGGGCCATTTGGAGCGCTGGCTCGGGGCGCGGGAAGACTATTTGAAGGCGTGACGCCCGGCATCTACCCGGCAGCGGAGTGACAGCAGACGAAGCGGCGCAAAGCTGAACGAAGCGAAACTAAGCGGAACGAAGCAGGATGACGGCAAGCGCGTCGCCCGAAAACGGGCAATTGCCGCCCGATTGTGCTATAAAAAACAAAATCTATCGATTGCGGTAATTCGATTAATTTACACAGGTTAGGACGACATGACCCTCACGGAACTCAAGTACATCGTGGCGGTGGCGCGTGAACGCCATTTCGGTCGCGCGGCGGAAGCCTGTTTCGTCAGCCAGCCGACGCTCTCGGTGGCCATCAAGAAGCTCGAAGACGAGCTGAACGTACAGATTTTCGAGCGTGGCGCGGCTGAAGTGAGCGTGACGCCCCTCGGCGAGCAAATCGTGGCGCAGGCGCAGCGTGTGCTCGAGCAGACCATCGCCATCAAGGAAATTGCCAAGCAGGGCCGCGATCCGCTCGCCGGACCGCTGCGTCTGGGTGTGATCTACACGATCGGACCGTATCTGCTGCCGGCGCTCGTCAAAGAGATGATCGAGACCACGGCGCAGATGCCGCTCATGCTTCAGGAGAATTACACGCTCAAGCTCATCGAGCTGCTCAAGCAGGGCGAAATCGACGCGGCGATCATGGCGCTGCCGTTCCCGGAGAGTGGGCTGATGGTGCGCCCGCTCTACGACGAGCCATTCGTCGTGGCGCTGCCGCGCTCGCATCCGTGGGCGGATCGTGCGCAGATCGACGCCGGCGATCTCAAGCAGGAGACGATGCTGCTGCTCGGCAGCGGGCATTGCTTCCGCGATCACGTGCTCGGTGTGTGTCCGGAACTGATGCGCTTCTCGCAGAACGCTGACGGCATCCAGAAGACGTTCGAAGGCTCCTCCCTTGAGACGATTCGCCATATGGTCGCGAGCGGTGTCGGCATCACCGTGTTGCCAAAGACGTCGGTGCCGGAGACGCACGCGCCCGACAGCCTGCTGCGCTACGTGCCGTTCTCGGCGCCGGTGCCCGACCGTCGTGTCGTGCTGGCGTGGCGCAAGAGTTTCACGCGTCTGCCGGCTATCGAAGCGGTGGCGCAGGCTATCGATCGATGCCGTCTGCCAGGCGTGATTCCGCTCGATCTGCCCGCCACGTCGAACTGACGCGCCGGGGCGGCCCCGCCCCACCAGCACGCTTCCCCGAACAAGCCATACGCCGCTGCCTCGTGCCGCGGCGTATTGCTTTTTGCTATCGCATATATAAAAACGATTAATTCGACCGTTTTAATAAAAATAATTAATCTTGGTTCATGCGTTTGAAGCCGGTGGCCGCAGGGATGCCGGGCCCGCCAGACGCTGATCGCTGCCCCCGCAGCACGACGCATTCGAGGTGCCGACGATGACCCAACTGAAGGCCTACTTGCACGACATCGAAACCACACTGGAACAAATGCTCGCCGACTTCGCGCTGATGGGCGCGTGAGTCTTGCGAGATGGAACGATCAGGAAACAGGAGAGCGTCACATGTCAGATACGAAAAAACTCACCACCGCCGCCGGTGCACCGGTGCCCGACAACCAGAACACGATGACGGCCGGACCGCGGGGACCGGCATTGCTGCAAGACGTGTGGTTCCTTGAGAAGCTCGCGCACTTCGACCGCGAGGTGATTCCGGAGCGTCGTGTCCACGCGAAGGGCTCGGGCGCCTTCGGCAAGCTCACCATCACGCATGACATTACGAAGTTCAGCCGGGCCCGCGTGTTCGAGGCGATTGGCAAGGAAACGCCGGTGTTCCTGCGTTTCTCGACGGTGGCAGGCGAGCGCGGAGCCGCCGACGCCGAGCGAGACGTGCGCGGCTTCGCGCTGAAGTTCTACACTGACGAAGGCAACTGGGATCTCGTGGGCAACAACACGCCGGTGTTCTTCGTGCGCGATCCGCTCAAGTTCCCCGACTTCATCCACACGCAGAAGCGCGATCCGAAGACCAACCTGCGCAACCCGACGGCGGCATGGGACTTCTGGTCGCGTCACCCCGAATCGTTGCATCAGGTCACGATCCTCATGAGCGATCGGGGCTTGCCGGCGAATTATCGTCAGCAGCACGGTTTCGGCTCGCACACGTTCAGCTTCATCAACGCCGCGAACGAACGCTTCTGGGTGAAGTTCCACTTCAAGTCGATGCA
>JARLJF010000109.1 GCA_031291335.1 Pandoraea sp.
GCGACCTCGCCCATCGCTTCCTCTCGATCAGGCAACGATTCGAAGAAGTCCGCGATGCGATTGGCCATTCGCACCAGGTTATTACCGTCCATCAAAGCTCTCCCACTCGATCATTGCCGTCAGAACCCGTCAGAAGTCTTCGCAAAGCGCCGCCCCGCCGGTGTAGACGACGCACTGTTCGCCTCGCACGAAGCCCACCAGCGCGACGCCCGCCGCCTGTGCCGTTCGCACCGCCAACGCCGTAGCCGCCGAGACGGCCGCGACCATCGGAATGCCGACCTGCGCGGCCTTTTGCACGATTTCAACGCTGGCACGGCTCGTCATCAACACAAAACCGCTATCGAACGCCTGTCCGTCACGTGCGAGTGCGCCGATCAATTTGTCGAGCGCGTTGTGTCGGCCGACGTCTTCACGCAGGCAAAGGATGTCTCCCTGCGGTGAACACCAGGCTGCCCCGTGCACGGCGCCCGTCACACCATTGAGCGCCTGATGCCGCGCCAACCCGGCATGCGCGGCCGCCAACGCCGCGTGAGACACGCGCAGCGCCTGGCCGGCTGCCGGCAACGGACGCAGCACCTGATCGAGGCTCTCCGTGCCACATAAGCCACAGCCGGTGCGGCCCGTGAGGTTACGACGACGCTCCTTGAGCCCCGCAAACGCCCGCGACGAGACTTCGAGATGCGCCGTGATCCCCAGCGCCGTCGCCGTCACGTCGACGCCGTAGCACTCGCGCCGGTCATTCAGAATGCCCTCCGACAGCGCGAAGCCCAGCGCAAAGTCTTCGATATCGGCCGGGGTCGCGAGCATCACCACATGGGAGATGCCGTTGAACTCCAGCGCGACGGGCACCTCTTCCGCCAGTTCATCGCTCGCCTGCTGCCAGGCGCCCTGACGAAAGCGCCGCACGGCGAACGTGGCGTGCGGCGTCAGCGCGTCCGGGTCGATCGCGGCAGGCGCCACGTCACACACCGGTGCCGCAATAGCGTCGTCGCCATCGCCACGCGATGCGCGTCCGGGTTGCCGGTCGTCACGATCATCGTGCTCACGTAAAAGGTTGGACATCGTCAAACGCTGACTCCACTGCAATTCATTGATCGCCGCCTACTTCGCCGGCACCGGCTCGGAAGACGTGCGGGCCGCATCGAGCAGCTCGAGCTGCGTGCGGTTGAACGTCGAATACTTGGCCTGCCATGCCGAGGGCTGCACCACGGGCAGCACTTGCACGGCCGTCACCTTGTACTCGGGACAATTGGTCGCCCAGTCCGAGTTGTCGGTCGTGATGACGTTCGCCCCCGACTCGGGGAAATGGAACGTCGTGTACACCACGCCCGGCTGCATGCGCTCGCTGAGCACCGCGCGCAGTACCGTCTCGCCCGCCCGACTACGAATGCCGACCCAGTCGTTGTCCTTGATGCCCCGCTCCTGTGCGTCGTGCGGGTGGATTTCGAGCCGGTCTTCATCGTGCCAGTGAACGTTGTGCGTACGGCGCGTCTGCGCTCCGACATTGTATTGCGAGAGGATGCGTCCCGTGGTGAGCAGCAGCGGGTAGCGCGGCGTGACCTTCTCGTCCGTGGGCACATAGCGCGTGATGATGAAACGCCCCTTGCCACGCACGAACCCGTCCACGTGCATGATCGGCGTGCCGTCCGGCGCTTCGTCGTTGCACGGCCATTGCAGGCTGCCGGCTTGATCGAGACGCGCATAGCTCACCCCATGGAACGTCGGCGTGAGGCGGGCGATCTCGTCCATGATCTGCGACGGATGCGCGTAAGGCATTTCGTAGCCCAGCCGCTTGGCGAGCGCGATCGTCACTTCCCAATCGGCCATGCCCGGCAGCGGCGCCATGACGCGGCGCACGCGCGAGATACGCCGCTCGGCGTTCGTGAACGTCCCATCCTTTTCGAGGAACGTCGTGCCCGGCAGCAGCACATGCGCGTATTTCGCCGTCTCGTTCAGAAAGATGTCCTGCACGACGATGCACTCCATCGCCTCCATGGCCGCCGCCACGTGCTGGGTGTTCGGGTCCGACTGCACGATGTCTTCGCCCTGGCAATAGAGGCCCTTGAAGCTGCCATGAATCGCGGCGTCGAACATGTTCGGGATGCGCAACCCCGGCTCGGCTTGCAGCGTGACACCCCACGCCGCTTCGAATTGCTCGCGCACCAACGTATCGGAGACATGCCGGTAGCCCGGCAACTCATGGGGGAACGACCCCATGTCGCACGAGCCCTGCACGTTGTTCTGTCCACGCAACGGGTTCACGCCCACGCCCTCGCGTCCGACATTGCCCGTGGCCATCGCCAGATTGGCAATGCCCATGACCGTGGTCGACCCTTGCGCATGCTCTGTGACGCCCAGCCCGTAATAGATTGCCGCATTGCCGCCCGTGGCATACAGCCGGGCCGCGCCGCGAATTTGCTCGGCAGGCACACCGGTGACGACCGACACGGCCTCGGGCGAATTCTCCGGCAGCGCCACGAAGTCGCGCCACTGCCCGAACGCCCGGTCTTCGCAGCGCTCTGCGATGAATGCCTCGGCCAGCAGCCCTTCGGTGACGATCACATGCGCGAGCGCGTTCACCATCGCGACATTCGTCCCGGGGCGCAGCGGCAGGTGATACGCCGCCTTCACATGCGGCCCGTCGACGATATCGATGCGACGCGGATCGATCACGATCAGCTTCGCGCCCTCGCGCACCCGGCGCTTAAGCCGCGAAGCGAAGACCGGATGCCCGTCGGTCGGGTTGGCGCCCATCACGAGAATGACGTCGGCATGCTCGATCGACTTGAACGTCTGCGTGCCGGCAGACTCACCGAGGGTCTGCTTCAGGCCGTAGCCCGTCGGCGAATGACACACACGCGCACACGTATCGACGTTGTTGTTGCCAAACGCGGCACGCACGAGCTTCTGCACGAGATACGTCTCTTCGTTCGTGCAGCGCGATGAGGTGATACCGCCGATCGCGTCCCGCCCGTGCTTCGCCTGAATCCGCCGGAACTCCGATGCCGCGTAGTCCAGAGCTTCGTCCCACGACACTTCACGCCATGGGTCCGTGATCTTGCTGCGAATCATCGGTTTGGTAATGCGCTCCTTATGCGTGGCATATCCCCAGGCGAAGCGCCCCTTCACGCAGGCGTGTCCCTCGTTCGCGAGACCGTCCTTGTAGGGCGTCATGCGCACGACTTCCCCGCCCTTCATTTCCGCCTTGAACGCACAACCGACGCCACAATACGCACACGTCGTCACTACCGCATGCTCGGGCTGCCCCATCTCGATGACGCTCTTCTCTTGCAGCGTCGCCGTCGGGCACGCCGCAACGCACGCCCCGCACGACACGCACTCCGAGTCCATGAACGGCTGATCCTGCCCGGCCGAGACGCGTGCCTCGAAACCACGCCCGGAGATCGTCAGCGCAAAGGTGCCCTGGGTCTCCTCGCAAGCCCGCACGCAGCGGTTGCAGACGATGCATTTCGACGGGTCATACGTGAAATACGGGTTCGACTCGTCCTTCGCGCTCTTGATGTGGTTCTCGCCCTCGAAGCCGTAACGTACCTCGCGCAACCCCGTGACGCCCGCCATGTCCTGCAATTCGCAGTCCCCGTTGGCCGCGCAAGTCAGGCAGTCGAGCGGGTGATCGGAGATGTAAAGCTCCATCACGTTACGACGCAGATCCTGAAGCTTGGGGGATTGCGTGCGCACCTTCATGCCCGCTTCGACGGGCGTCGTACACGAGGCCGGAAACCCGCGCCGCCCCTCGATCTCGACAAGGCACAACCGGCAGGACCCGAAGGGCTCGAGCGAATCCGTCGCACAGAGCTTGGGGATGTTGACGTCGTTACCCGCAGCGGCGCGCATGATCGAGGTACCGGCCGGCACGGTCACGCTCAGGCCGTCGATCTCCAGCGTGACGCCGACCTCGCTCTCGCGCAGCGGCGTGCCCATGTCCGGGTCATGGCCCGGTGTGACTTGTGCGTTCGGATGGATCATGTGTTGTCCTCCCTGCCCGGCGCTTGCGCGTCAGGCGGCTTCGGCGCAGCCGGCGCCATCGGGCAGACCAAAGTCTGCCGGGAAATGTTCGAGCGCGGAGCGCACCGGGAACGGCGTCATGCCGCCCATCGCGCACAGCGACCCCGCCACCATCGTGTCGCAGAGATCGTGCAGCAGTTGCACCTGCCTTACCGATGCATCGCCACGTCGAATCCGCTCGATCACTTCGACACCGCGCGTCGACCCGATACGGCACGGCGTGCATTTGCCGCACGACTCATGCGCGCAGAACTGCATCGCGTAGCTGGCCAGCGCCGCCAGATCCGCCGTGTCGTCGTGCACCACCACGCCGCCGTGGCCGACGACCGCCCCCAGCGCCGCGTATGCCTCGTAATCCATCGGCACATCCCATTGCGCGCCTGGCAGATATGCCCCCAGGGGACCACCGACCTGAATCGCCTTCGCGGGACGTCCGCTAGCCGTGCCGCCGCCAAAGTCGTCGAGCAATGTGCGCAGCGTCACGCCGAACGCCAGTTCCACAAGCCCGCCGCGACGGATGTTGCCCGCCAGTTGGACCGGCAGCGTGCCCTGCGAGCGGCCCATGCCGAACTCGCGATAAGCCGCGGCGCCATGCGCGAAGATGAACGGCACGCTCGCCAGGGTGATGACGTTGTTGATGAGTGTCGGTTGTCCGAAGAGCCCTGCCAGTGCTGGAATCGGCGGCTTCGCGCGGACTACGCCGCGCTTGCCTTCAAGACTCTCGAGCAGCGCCGTTTCCTCGCCGCAGATATAGGCCCCGGCTGCCTTGGCCACACGCAGTTCGCACGCGCGCCCCGACCCCAGTACATCTTCGCCAAGCCAGCCTTGCCGCCGCGCGACCTCGATGGCCGCCTCGAGTGTCGCGATGGCATGGGGATACTCGCTGCGCACGTAGACGATGCCCTCGCTCGCGCCAACGGACAGCGCGGCGATCAGCATCCCCTCGATGAGCACGAACGGATCGCTCTCCATGATGAGACGGTCGGCAAAGGTGCCCGAGTCGCCCTCGTCAGCATTACAAACAACGTATTTGCATGCCGATTGCGCGCGACTGACAGTGCGCCACTTGATGCCTGCCGGAAAGGCCGCGCCGCCGCGTCCGCGCAGCCCCGAGTCCAGTACGGTCTGGCACGCAGCCTCGGCGTCGAGCGCCAGACACGCGCGCAGCCCCGCCAGACCGCCATGCGCCTCGTAGTCCACCGGGTCCAGTGGATCGGTCACGCCAACGCGGGCGAATGTTAAACGCTGCTGACGTGCGAGATACGGAATCGCCTCAACCCATCCAACGCACGAAGGCATCGCTGCCTCCCAACTGCCGTCGGGATTTTCAGCGACGGGTGCACGCTCGGCGTCTTGCGCGGCACATGCAGGCCATCCGCTATCGAACAGCGCAGCGACCTGCGCGGCCTGCACATTGCTGTAGCCGACGCGACCAGCCGGTGTCGCGACCTCGACGAGCGGCTCCAGCCAGAACAGCCCGCGCGAGCCGTTGCGAACGATGTCGACCGCGATACCGCGCCGTACAGCTTCCGTCGCCACGGCCGCCGCCAGCCGATCCGCGCCTAACGCGAGTGCGGCCGAGTCTCGCGGAATGTAGATGCGATGCACAAGGCGCGTTGAAGACTTAGCCGAAGGTTCAGACATGACCATCCTCCTCACGCACCGGCGCGCAGGCCAGCAACGCGTCGAACCGCGACGGGCTCACGCGGGCATGCAGTTCGCCATTGATCGTCACGGCGGGGGATAACGCGCATTGCCCAAGGCAATACACGGACTCGACACCAACGCCGTGACACGGTTCGCCATCGATGTGCGCTCCCGTGCATGTCTGCACATGAGCCACCAGCGCCTCGCCGCCGCGAGAGCGACATGCCTCCGCACGGCAGATCTGCACCACGGTGGGCGGTGGCGGTGCGCTACGAAAGTGGTGATAGAAGGTGATGACGCCGTGCACTTCGGCACGGGAAAGATTCAGGGCGTCGGCAATCGCCGGCACATGTGCCGGGTCGACATAGCCATCGCGGTCCTGCAAGGCATGCAGCAGCGGCAACAACTCGTGCGCACGGCCGGCGTGGCGAGCCAGCAACGGCGCGAGCGTCGCGTGAGGTGTGGGCACCATCTCGAATGTCTCCTGAGGCAAAACGGCGTCTCATATGTTCTTCGTTGCATATGATGACGACGCGTTTCTGGGGGCTCGGCATTTAGGACATTAGTCCAAACACCCCCGCCCAACAAGCCTCGTAGAAACACCGATGGTCCAATTTCAAGGTGCTCGCTGCACAGCAACATGCCGCGCCGGCACAAGCCGCACCGGCCGGGCGTCTGCCGCCGTCAATCGTTGTGCATGGCATATGCACACTGCTACATATGAAATATCACCCCAATGATGGAAACGCCTCCGCCAGCGGCGTGACACGCCCGGTCGCTGCCTCGCTGTAGCCGGGAATGGCATGGACAGCCTGCCGGTATTCCCCGCTTTGCAGAATCTCCAGAAGCCCCTGCAGATGCGGAGAATCACCGCCGCTCTCCGGGAACATCAGGCAATAACGCTCGGTCAGGATCGGCAGGAAGTCGAGCCCGAACTGGCTCGCGGCGGCTTCGATGGCCAGCCCGACGTCAGCGCGACCGCTCGCGATGTAGGCGGCAACGGCGGCATGGGTGAACTCGATGTTCTCCGCTCCGGCGATGGCAGACGGATCGATCCCCTCGCGGGCGAGCAGGAGATCGAAGATGATGCGCGTGCCCGACCCGCGCTCCCGGTTGGCGAACCGCGCCCCGGTGCGCGGCACGTCGGCGAGCGAGTGGATACCAAGCGGGTTGCCGCGTGCGACGATCAGCCCGAGACGGCGAGACGCCACATCGGCCACCCGATACGACTTGCCCTTGAGCAACGGCCCGTAATGATCCAGCACGGGTTCCGCGAGCGCGCCGATCGGCACATGGAAGCTCGCGACTTCGCACTCGTGCTTCGCAAGTGCGGCAATCGCTTCAATGCTGCCGCGATAGCTCACGTCGATGGGCAGACCGGCGCGTCCCGCGAAATCGACCAGCGCTGCGACGGCCAGCCCGTGACTCGCGAACAGCCGAAGTTGATCGGTCTCCTGCAGCAGCAGGTCGTCCAGCTCGGTCTGCAACTCCGACGCCATCGTTTCCAGCAGCGGCCCCAGCCTTGCCTGCAAACGCTTTTGCCCCCACAGCAGGCGTTGCGCCAGCGGCGTCAGCACAGCGCCGCGTCCGCGCGCCATGGTGAGCAAAGGCGCGCCCATGAGCGACTCGATTTCCTTCACATGCCCCCACGCACCTCGGTATGACTGGCCAAGCACCTGGCTGGCCGCTTGCAAGTTGCCATGCGCCTGCACTTCGGTGAGCAGCGACAGCACCTTGTCGAGGGGGAGATCGTTGCCGTCATGGCGAAAGCGGAGCTGCGGGGCGATAGAGATTCGCTTCATTGACTCACCTTATATGCTATTCATTGCATAAATCAATCTATGCAAAATCCTGATAAGATGCCTACAAACGTCGAATTTGCAGGGTGTTTCGCATCGACATCCATACGAAAACACCACCGCAATGCGCTCTAATTATGCATCAATTTGCCTATTTGACGTTAACGTTTGTCCTTGGCCGAGGCGTTCCCCCATGTCGACGCAGCGCGCCAGCCACTCTTGTCTGAACTCGCGTCATGTCTGCCCCGAAAATTGCTCCGTATGATCGTCCCGCCGGTGGTTGGGGCGCGCTCAAGAACGTCGCCATTCAACTCGTCACCCAAGGCATTCCCCTCAAGGGCGCACGCACGTTGCTCAGCGCCAACCAGCCCAGCGGCTTCGACTGTCCGGGTTGCGCGTGGCCGGATCGAGAGCACGCCTCAACATTCGAGTTCTGCGAAAACGGGGCCAAGGCAGTCGCCGCCGAGGCCACGAAGCGTCGCGTCACCCCGGCTTTTTTCGCCGAACATAGCGTGACCGACCTGCTCACCCTCGACGACTACACGCTCGAAGGCTATGGTCGCCTCACCCACCCCATGCGCTACGACGCCGCCACGGATCGCTACACGCCGATCGCCTGGCACGACGCCTTCGCATTGATCGGTGAACACTTGCGCGCCCTGCCCGATCCCGATCAGGCGGCGTTCTATACGTCGGGACGCACGAGCAACGAGGCTGCCTTTCTTTACCAGCTCTTCGTTCGCCAATACGGCACGAACAACTTCCCCGACTGCTCGAACATGTGCCACGAGCCCACGAGCGTGGGCCTGCCACCGGTCGTGGGGCTTGGCAAGGGCACGGTCACGCTTGAAGACTTCGAGCTGGCCGACACGCTTCTGCTGTTCGGCCAGAACCCGGGCACCAATCACCCGCGCATGCTCGGCGAGCTGCGCGAGGCGGCCCGGCGCGGCGCGACCATCGTCTCGGTCAATCTGCTGCATGAGCGCGGACTGGAGCGCTTCGCCGACCCGCAAAGCGCGGCCGAGATGCTCAGCATGGGGGGCACGGCGATCAGCGGCCACTACGTCACGCCCGCAAGCGGCGGCGACTTTGCATTCGTGAAGGGCGTCATCAAGCACGTACTGGAGCGCGATACCGAAGCGCGCGCCAATGGTGAACCCGCCCTGCTCGACGACGCCTTCATCGCAGAACACACCCACGGCTTCGACGACTTTGCGGCCGATGTCCGTGCCGAGCGTTGGGACGATCTCGAACGCGCGTCCGGCGTCTCGCAAGCGCAGATGTGTCAGATTGCCGACGTCTATCTGCGCGGCGAGCGTGTCATCGCCACGTGGGGCATGGGCATCACCCAGCACAAGCAAGCCGTGGCGACCATCCAGATGATCGTCAACCTGATGCTCCTGCGTGGCAATATCGGGCGCCCGGGCGCAGGTCTGTGCCCCGTGCGTGGTCACAGCAATGTGCAGGGCGACCGCACCGTCGGCATCAACGAAAAGCCGTCGGCCGCCTTCCTCGACCGGCTTGGCAAGGCATTCGACTTCACACCGCCGCGACGCGAAGGGCTGGGCGTCGTCGATACGATCTCGGCGATGCTCGGCGGCCGTATCAAGGTCTTCATCGGCATGGGCGGCAACTTCGCC
>JARLJF010000110.1 GCA_031291335.1 Pandoraea sp.
TCATAGTCGCCCCACGGCCGGAAAACCCGCTGGTGGAACACCGACTCGGAACGGCCTTCTGCGATGAGCGTCTCGACCATGCGCTTCACGTCCTGCACATGATCCTTCGAGGTCACCAGCACTACATCCGGGGTCTCGACAATCACGAGATTCTCGACGCCGATCGCCGCGACCATCCGACTCTCGCTGCGCACATAGCTATTCTTGACGTTGTGCGCCACCACGTCGCCGAGCAGGCTGTTGCCGTTCTCGTCGCGCTCGGCGATCTCTGCGACCGCCGACCACGAGCCGATGTCGTTCCATCCGAGTCCGTCGGCATCGACCACTGCGGCGCGGTGCGCCTTCTCCATGACCGCGTAATCGATCGAGTCCGACGGGCACGCCTCCAGGCTCGCCTGATCCAGACGGAAGAAGTCGATATCGACCGCACCGCGCTCCACCGACGCCTTCACCTGCTTGAGCATCTCCGGCGCCAGACGTTCGAGTTCGTCCAGATAAGCCGTTGCCTTGAACAGGAACATGCCGCTGTTCCAATAGCAGTTGCCCGCCGCGATCAGCGATGCTGCCGTGTCGACATCCGGCTTTTCGACGTACTGATCGACGTGAAAACCGCTGGCGCACACTTCGGTGACGGCGCCTCGGCGAATGTAGCCATAGCCCGTATGCGGCGAAGCCGGCGGAATGCCGAACGTCACGAGAAAGCCGTCGTCGGCGAGGCTTCGCGCAGCACGCACGGCTTCGAGAAACTTCGCCTCGTGCGCGATAGCGTGATCCGAGGGGAGTACCAGCAACGTTGCGTCCGCGTCCTGACGCAGCGCGATCAGCGCCGCCGCCGCGACGGCGGGCGCCGTGTTGCGTGCAACGGGTTCGAGCACGATGGCGCTCGGCTTCGTATGAATGGCGCGCAATTGCTCGGCCACGAGAAACCGCTGCTCGTTGTTGGAAATGATCAACGGCGCGCTCACGCCGTCGAGTGAGCCGATCCGCTTCACCGTCTGCTGAAGCAAGGTGTCTGAACCAGCGAGCGCGAGATATTGCTTCGGGTAGCTCGCTCGCGACAGGGGCCATAAGCGTGTACCGCTACCACCACACAGAATTACAGGAGTTATCGACATATTCCGGATCGTAGGACGCGACGCAACATCGCTTTAATGGAGCGAAAATTATATCGTGATTTCAAATACTTAAACTCGAACCCTCTGATAGCGAGCGAGCAAAAAAAACGGCACCCCGCAAAGGGTGCCGTTTCTCTAACGACTTCGGTTTCGGGTCGACGGTGCCCGCTTTCGCAAGCACCGCCTTCCTGATTACTCTGCCGTAGGCTCTTCCACCGAGTTCGGCATCGGGGCAAACGCCTCTTCCAGAGCGATCTGGTCGTGACGCTCGCGATCCGACGTTTCGCGGGCCCGGCGGGCCTTGTGATACGCCAGACCCGTACCTGCCGGGATCAGACGGCCGACGATGACGTTTTCCTTCAGGCCACGCAGGTCGTCCTTCTTGCCCATGATGGCCGCTTCGGTCAGCACGCGCGTCGTTTCCTGGAACGATGCCGCCGAAATGAACGAATCCGTCGACAGCGACGCCTTCGTAATACCCAACAGCACGTTGTCGTACTGCGCCGGACGCTTGTCCGCGGCGTTCATGGCGTCGTTCTCGTCGAGCATGTCCGAACGCTCGACCTGTTCGCCGATGATGAAGCGCGTATCGCCGTTGTCGGTGATCTGCACACGACGCAGCATCTGGCGAACGATCACCTCGATGTGCTTGTCGTTGATCTTCACACCCTGCAAACGGTACACGTCCTGAACTTCGTCGACGATGTAACGTGCCAGCGCTTCGATACCCTGCAAACGCAGAATGTCGTGCGGGTCGGCCGGGCCGTCCACGATCATTTCGCCCTTGTTCACCACCTGGCCGTCGTGCACCAGCACCTGCTTTTCCTTCGGAATCAGGAATTCATGCTGGTTGCCGTCCAAATCGGTAATGACCAGACGCTGCTTGCCCTTCGTGTCCTTACCGAACGACGTGGTACCCGTGACTTCGGCCAGAATGCCGGCGTCCTTCGGTGCACGCGCTTCGAACAGTTCGGCCACACGCGGCAGACCCCCGGTAATGTCGCGGGTCTTCTGCGCTTCGGTCGGGATACGTGCGAGCACTTCGCCCACCGGCACTTGCTGACCGTCCTTGATGGTAATCAGTGCGCCCACCTGGAAGCCGATCGTCACAGCGTGATCGGTACCCGGGATCTTCACTTCCACACCATTCTCGTCGAGCAGCTTGACCTGCGGACGCACGTTCTTCGACGCCGGACCACGACGCTTCGGATCGATCACGACCAGCGTGGATAGACCCGTCACATCGTCGATCTGCTTGGCAACCGTGACACCTTCCTCGACATTCTCGAACCGGGCGAAACCGCCGTGTTCGGTAATGATCGGGCGCGTCAGCGGATCCCACGTACCCAGTTGGGCACCGGCCTTGACCTGTGCGCCGTCCAGATGCAGCAGCGTGGCGCCGTACGGCACCTTGTGACGCTCGCGCTCACGGCCATGATCGTCCGTGATCAGGATTTCACCCGAACGCGAAATGGCGATCTGCTCACCACGGCCATTCGTCACGTAACGCATGGTCGCCGTGAAGCGAACCGTACCGTTCGACTTGGCTTCGATCGACGAGGCCACTGCCGCACGCGATGCCGCACCACCGATGTGGAACGTACGCATCGTCAGCTGCGTGCCCGGCTCACCGATCGACTGTGCTGCGATCACGCCGACGGCTTCGCCAACGTTCACGCGCGAACCACGGCCCAGGTCGCGGCCATAGCAAGCTGCGCACAGACCAAAGCGCGTATCGCAGGTCAACGGCGTGCGCACGCGCACTTCGTCGATACCCAGCGTTTCGATCATTTCGACGACGTCTTCGTCCAGCAGCGTGCCGGCTTCGTACACCGTTTCTTGCGTTTCCGGATTCACGACGTCAGCCACTGCCACGCGACCCAGGATACGGTCACGCAGGGCTTCGACCACTTCACCGCCCTCGACCAGCGCCTTCATCGCCACGCCGTTGCTCGTGCCGCAATCGTCGTCGACCACGACCAGATCCTGCGTCACGTCGACCAGACGACGCGTCAGGTAACCCGAGTTTGCCGTCTTCAGTGCCGTATCCGCCAGACCCTTACGGGCACCGTGGGTCGAGATGAAGTACTGCAACACGTTCAGGCCTTCGCGGAAGTTCGCGGTAATCGGCGTCTCGATAATCGAGCCATCCGGCTTGGCCATCAGGCCACGCATACCGGCGAGCTGGCGAATCTGGGCGCTCGAACCGCGAGCACCGGAGTCGGCCATCATGTAAATCGAGTTGAACGACTCTTGATCCACGGTGTTGCCATCGCGATCAACCGTCTTTTCCTTCGAGAGCTGCTCCATCATCGCCTTACCCACGGCGTCACCGGTAGCACCCCAAATGTCCACGACGTTGTTGTAACGCTCTTGCGCCGTGACCAGACCCGACATGTACTGACGGTCGTATTCCTTGACCTTCTTCGACGCTTCGCCGATCAGCTCTTCCTTCTTCGTCGGCACGAGCATGTCGTCGACGCAGATCGAGATACCGGCACGCGTTGCCAGGCGGAAGCCCGACTGCATCAGCTTGTCGACGAAGATCACCGTCTCGCGCAGACCGCAGCGGCGGAACGCCGTGTTGATCAGCTTCGAGATTTCCTTCTTCTTGAGCGACTTGTTCAGCACCGAGAACGGCAGGCCCGGCGGCAGAATTTCCGACAGAATCGCGCGGCCGACAGTCGTCGGGTACAGCGTGATCTTCGGCGTCTTTTCACCCGTTTCCGGATCGACCGTGTACTCCGTGATACGCACGTTCACACGCGAAGCCAGTTCGACTTCCTTGTTGTCGTACGCACGCAGCACTTCCGAGACGTCGATGAACGACAGGCCTTCGCCGCGGCCGTTGATCTTGTCACGCGTCGCGTAGTACAGACCCAGCACGATATCCTGCGACGGCACGATCGACGGATCGCCGTTAGCCGGGAACAACACGTTGTTCGAGGCCAGCATCAGGGTACGCGCTTCCATCTGCGCTTCGAGCGACAGCGGCACGTGAACGGCCATCTGGTCACCGTCGAAGTCGGCGTTGAACGCCGCGCAAACCAGCGGGTGAAGCTGAATTGCCTTGCCTTCGATCAGCACCGGCTCAAACGCCTGAATACCCAGGCGGTGCAGCGTCGGTGCGCGGTTCAGCATGATCGGATGCTCGCGGATCACCTCTTCGAGGATGTCCCACACTACCGCCGTCTGGTTCTCGACTTCCTTCTTCGCGGCCTTGATGGTCGTGGCCACGCCCATCACTTCCAGCTTGTGGAAGATGAACGGCTTGAAGAGTTCGAGTGCCATCAGCTTCGGCAGACCGCACTGATGCAGCTTGAGCGTCGGGCCCACGGTAATCACCGAACGGCCCGAGTAGTCAACGCGCTTACCCAGCAAGTTCTGACGGAAACGACCGCTCTTGCCCTTGATCATGTCGGCCAGCGACTTGAGCGGGCGCTTGTTCGCACCGGTCATCGCCTTACCGCGACGGCCGTTGTCGAGCAGCGAGTCCACAGACTCTTGCAACATGCGCTTTTCGTTGCGCACGATGATGTCCGGGGCCTTCAGCTCGAGCAGACGCTTCAGACGGTTGTTACGGTTGATGACGCGGCGATACAGATCATTCAGGTCCGAGGTCGCGAAGCGGCCACCGTCGAGCGGCACCAGCGGGCGCAGCTCAGGCGGGAGCACCGGCAGCACTTCGAGCACCATCCACTCGGGCTTGATACCCGAGCGTTGGAATGCCTCGAGCACTTTCAGGCGCTTGGCGTACTTCTTGATCTTGGCTTCCGAGCCCGTGGCTTGCAGCTCGGCGCGCAGATGCTCGACCTGCTGGTCGATGTCGATCGAGCGCAGCAGCTCACGCACGCCTTCCGCGCCCATCTCGGCACGGAATTCGTCGCCGTATTCCTCGACCTTGTTGTAGTAATCCTCTTCCGTCATGATCTGGCAACGCTTGAGCGGCGTCATGCCAGGTTCGAGGACCACGTACGCTTCGAAGTACAGCACGCGTTCGATGTCACGCAGCGTCATGTCGAGCACCATGCCCAGACGCGACGGGAGCGACTTCAGGAACCAGATGTGCGCGACCGGCGAAGCCAGCTCGATGTGGCCCATGCGTTCGCGACGCACCTTCGCCAGCGTGACTTCCACGCCGCACTTCTCGCAGATCACGCCACGGTGCTTCAGGCGCTTGTACTTACCGCAAAGGCATTCGTAGTCCTTGATCGGACCGAAGATCTTTGCGCAGAACAGACCGTCACGCTCGGGCTTGAAAGTCCGGTAGTTGATCGTCTCCGGCTTCTTCACTTCGCCGAACGACCACGAACGGATCTTGTCCGGCGAAGCCAGACCGATCTTGATCGCGTCGAACTGTTCGTCCTGCTGGACTTGCTTGAATAGATCGAGCAAAGCTTTCATTGCTTTCTCCTGTTGCCTGAACGCGATTAACCGCGCTCCAGGTCGATATCGATACCGAGCGAACGGATTTCCTTGACCAGCACGTTGAACGATTCCGGCATGCCGGCATCGATCACGTGATCGCCCTTGACGAGGTTCTCGTACACCTTCGTACGACCCGTCACGTCATCCGACTTCACGGTCAGCATTTCCTGCAGCACATACGATGCGCCATAGGCTTCCAGTGCCCACACTTCCATTTCACCGAAGCGCTGACCACCGAATTGAGCCTTACCGCCCAACGGCTGTTGCGTCACCAGCGAGTACGGACCGGTCGAACGCGCGTGCATCTTGTCGTCGACCAAGTGGTGCAGCTTGAGCATGTGCATGAAGCCGCACGTGACCGGACGCTCAAAGGCTTCGCCCGTACGACCGTCGAACAGCGTCACCTGGTTCTTCGACGGCGTCATGCCGAGTTCCTTCGCGATGTGATCCGGGAACGCCAGATCCAGCATGCGACGGATTTCCTCTTCATGCGCACCATCGAACACCGGCGTAGCGAACGGCACGCCGTTCTGCAGGTTGCGCGCCAGCGACATGATTTCGTCGTCCGACAGGCTGTCGATATCTTCTTGCTGACCGCTCTCGTTGTAGATCTTCGTCAGGAACTTGCGAACTTCCTGGACCTTGGTATGCGCTTGCAGCATTTCGCCGATACGCCATCCCAGACCCTTCGCTGCCCAGCCGAGGTGCGACTCGAGAATCTGACCCACGTTCATCCGCGACGGCACGCCGAGCGGGTTGAGCACGATGTCAGCCGGACGGCCATCGGCCATGTACGGCATATCCTCGATCGGCACGATCTTCGAGACCACGCCCTTGTTACCGTGACGGCCGGCCATCTTGTCGCCAGGCTGCAAACGACGCTTGACCGCCAGGTAGACCTTGACCATCTTCAGCACGCCCGGCGGCAGTTCGTCGCCTTGCGTGAGCTTCTTGCGCTTCTCTTCGAAAGCCAGATCGAACTGGTGACGCTTCTGCTCGATCGATTCCTTGATCTGTTCGAGCTGTTGCGCACCTTCGTCTTCTGCCAGACGGATATCGAACCAGTGGTAACGGTCCAGATCGGCCAGGTATTCCTTCGTGAGCTTGGTGCCCTTGGCGAGCTTCTTCGGACCGCCATTGGCCGTCTTGCCCACCAGGAAACGCTCGAGACGCTGGAATGCATCGCCTTCCACGATACGCAGCTGGTCGTTCAGGTCCAGGCGGTAGCCCTTCAGCTCATCGTCGATGATCTGTTGAGCGCGCTTGTCGCGCTGGATACCTTCACGCGTGAACACTTGCACGTCGATGACGGTGCCGCTCATGCCCGACGGCACGCGCAGCGAGGTGTCCTTCACGTCCGACGCCTTCTCACCGAAGATCGCACGCAGCAGCTTTTCTTCCGGCGTGAGCTGGGTTTCGCCCTTCGGCGTGACCTTGCCCACCATCACGTCACCGGCTTCGACTTCCGCGCCGATGTACACGATGCCCGACTCGTCCAGACGGCTCAGTTGCACTTCCGCCAGGTTCGAGATGTCGCGCGTGATTTCCTCAGGTCCGAGCTTCGTGTCGCGAGCGACCACGTTCAGTTCTTCGATGTGGATCGACGTGTAACGGTCTTCCGCAACGACACGCTCCGAGATCAGGATCGAATCCTCGAAGTTGTAACCGTTCCACGGCATGAACGCGATCAGCATGTTCTGACCCAGCGCCAACTCACCCAGATCGGTCGACGCGCCGTCGGCGATCACATCGCCACGCGCTACCTTGTCGCCCACTTCCACGATCGGGCGCTGGTTGATGTTGGTGTTCTGGTTCGAACGCGTGTACTTGATCAGGTTGTAGATGTCCACGCCGACTTCACCGGCAACGGCTTCATCATCGTTCACGCGAATCACCACACGGCCTGCATCGACGTAGTCGACCACACCGCCACGGAACGCCTGCACGGTCGTACCCGAGTCGACTGCCACCGTACGTTCGATACCCGTACCGACGACCGCTTTTTCCGGACGCAGGCAAGGCACGGCCTGGCGCTGCATGTTCGAACCCATCAACGCGCGGTTCGCGTCATCGTGCTCGAGGAACGGAATCAGCGAGGCTGCCACCGACACGATCTGCGACGGGGCCACGTCCATGTACTGGATGCGGTCCGGCGTGACCATCAGCGTTTCGCCCGCTTCACGCGACGAGACCAGTTCATCGGTCAGTTCGCCGTTTGCGCCGATCGACGCGTTCGCCTGAGCGATCACGTAACGACCTTCTTCAATCGCCGACAGGTAGTCGATCTGGTCGGTGACCTTGCCGTCTTCCACCTTGCGATACGGCGTCTCGAGGAAGCCGTATTCGTTCAGGCGGGCGTACAGAGCCAGCGAGTTGATCAGACCAATGTTCGGACCTTCCGGCGTTTCAATCGGGCACACACGACCGTAGTGAGTCGGGTGCACGTCGCGAACTTCAAAGCCTGCACGCTCGCGCGTCAAACCGCCCGGGCCCAGTGCGGACACACGACGCTTGTGCGTGATTTCCGACAGCGGGTTGGTCTGGTCCATGAACTGCGACAACTGCGACGAACCGAAGAACTCGCGAATGGCCGACGAGATCGGCTTGCTGTTGATCAGGTCGTGCGGCATCAGGTTTTCCGACTCGGCCTGACCCAGACGCTCCTTCACAGCGCGCTCGACACGCACCAGACCGGCGCGGAACTGGTTTTCGGCCAGTTCGCCGACGCAACGCACACGACGGTTACCCAAGTGGTCGATGTCGTCGACTTCGCCACGACCGTTACGCAGATCCACGAGGATCTTGATGGTCGAGAGAATGTCGTCGTCGTCCAGCGTCATCGGTCCGAGCACTTCGTCACGGCCAACACGACGGTTGAACTTCATACGACCCACCTTCGACAGGTCGTAAGCTTCTTCGCTGTAGAACAGACGGTTGAACAGTGCCTCGACCGCATCTTCGGTCGGCGGCTCGCCCGGGCGCATCATGCGGTAGATCGCGATACGCGCAGCCGTTTTATCGGTGGTTTCGTCGATACGCAGCGTGGCCGAGATGTACGAACCCTGGTCCAGATCGTTCGTGTACAGCGTCTGGATGTCAGGCACGCCCGACTCGCGCAGCTTGAGCAGCACGCTTTCGGTGATTTCGTCGTTGGCGTTGGCGATCACTTCGCCGGTATCGCCATCGATCACGTTCTTCGCGAGCACACGGCCGAGCAGGTAGTCTTCCGGCACCGAGATGAACTTGGTGTTGGCGTTCTCCAGATCACGGATGTGCTTGGCGTTGACGCGCTTGTCCTTCTGGACGATGACCTTGCCTTCGCGATCCGTGATGTCGAAACGCGCAACTTCACCACGCAGACGCTCCGGCACGAACTCCATCTGTGCGCCTTCCGGCATCAGCTTGAAGTTGTCGAACACGAAGAAGTTCGCGAGGATCTGTTCCGGCGTCAGGCCAATGGCCTTGAGCAGGATCGTGACCGGCATCTTGCGACGGCGGTCAACGCGGAAGTACAGGATGTCCTTCGGATCGAATTCGAAGTCGAGCCACGAGCCGCGGTAGGGGATGATACGCGCGGAGAACAGCAGTTTGCCCGAGCTGTGCGTCTTGCCCTTGTCGTGTTCGAAGAACACGCCCGGCGAACGGTGCAGCTGCGAGACGATGACACGTTCCGTGCCATTGATGACGAAGGAACCCGTCGAGGTCATGAGCGGAATTTCGCCCATGTACACTTCCTGTTCCTTGACTTCCTTGACTACCGGCTTGTTCGGCGATTCCTTGTCGAGAATCACCAGACGAACCTTGGCGCGCAGGGCCGAGCAGAAGGTCAGGCCGCGCTGTTGACATTCCTTGACATCGAACGCAGGAGTACCAAGCAGATAGCTGACAAACTCCAGGCGTGCGAACCCGTTGTGAGAAACGATCGGGAAAATGGAGGAGAAGGCTGCTTGCAGACCCTCCGGCTTCCGCTCCGATGCAAGCGCATCGGCTTGCAAGAACGATGTGTACGAGGCGAGCTGGGTGGCCAGCAAAAACGGCACCTTGTGCACGGTCGGACGCTTCGCAAAACTCTTGCGAATGCGTTTCTTCTCGGTGAAGGAATAGTGCATTACGATCTCCGAATCACTACGATGACGACGACGGCAGGCATCGTCAACGGGTGTTCATCGACTGAGACCAGACGTCCTCCACGGCGGGCTTGCCGCGAAGCAACGAGCTTGGTGGTTGGCCGCTACCAACCGCTGGCTGACGGCGACGGATGCCTGTGTTGCCCGTCGCCCGACCAAACTTGCCTTCTGCAGTCGCTTCAGAAGACAAAGAGAAAACCGCCGCGGGCACCTCCCGACGCGATTTTTTCTTTGGCCTCTTCGATACTTTCTCTTTGCTGCTCTTGTCCTGCTCTGGTACTGCTTTCCGCTCAATCTACCGATGGAACACGCGTTTGAAACAGCGCGTCTCACACAAGCATTGGCGAAATCATTTTGCTTTCAACAACTTGGCGCTGCTTGGCGCCGGCTTTCGAATTCCGCATGCCCTTTGCGGGATTTGCATCTCCTGAAAGCACAAAAAGGCTGACGACTTTTCGTCGCCAGCCTTCCCTACGCGCAGAGCCGAATTACTTGATTTCAGCCTTGGCGCCGGCTTCTTCCAGCTTCTTCTTGGCTTCGTCAGCGGCAGCCTTGTCGACGCCTTCCTTGACAGCCTTCGGAGCGCCATCAACCAGATCCTTGGCTTCCTTCAAGCCCAGGCCGGTGATTTCGCGGACGGCCTTAATGACGCCGACCTTGTTTGCACCGATTTCTGCCAGGATGACGTTGAATTCGGTTTGCTCTTCAGCAGCAGCAGCACCGCCGCCAGCACCCGCCGGGCCAGCCACCGACAGGGCAGCAGCCGACACGCCGAACTTCTCTTCGAACGCCTTGACCAGGTCGTTCAGTTCCATAACCGACATCGCGCCTACGGCTTCGATGATTTCGTCTTTCGTGATTGCCATTTGTAAAACTCCTAGATTGTGTTCGGACCGAAGTCAGCGATCGTGTAACCGGGTCGAGAGTTAAGCAGCTTCCGCTTGCTTCTTCTCGGCCACGGCAGCCAGGACGCGAGCAAAGCCGGAAACCGGCGCTTGCATGACACCCAGCAACTTCGCGAGCAGTTCGTCGCGGCTCGGGATCGACGCCAGCGCTTGCACGCTTGCCTTGTCCATCACCTTGCCGTCGTACGAGCCGGCCTTCAAGATCAACTTGTCGTTGCCCTTCGAAAAGTCGTTCAAGACTTTCGCAGCGGCTACGGGATCCGTCGAGATACCGTAGATCAGAGGACCGGTCATCTGCTCAGCCAGGTCAGCAAACGGGGTGTTTTCCACCGCGCGGCGTGCCAGCGTGTTCTTCAGAACGCGCAGGTAGACGCCTTGCTGACGCGCATTAGCGCGAAGCTTCGTCAGATCGCCAACCGTGATTCCGCGATATTCAGCCACAACGATGGTCGAAGCGGCGGCGACTTGCGCCGATACTTCTGCCACGACGGCTTTCTTATCATCAAGATTAAGTGCCACGGTTAACCTCCAAAATTGACATCACCTCATGGTGACGCCGTTCCACTAACGGCTTACCGACATGTCTGGAGTTTCAACCCTCGCACCAGGTTGCCCGTGTGCGACGGTGTGACTGCATAACTTGTTCGGGTTCGCCATCTGCGTTGGCTGGCGTATTAAGGGAGCGTCAGTGATTGCCCATTC
Organism: Pandoraea sp.; assembly: GCA_031291335.1. GTDB lineage: Bacteria > Pseudomonadota > Gammaproteobacteria > Burkholderiales > Burkholderiaceae > Pandoraea. The sequence continues at coordinate 11,278 of JARLJF010000110.1, forward strand.
CCGCCAACGGTCTTTGATAACCGGAAGCGATTTCCGAAGAACTCGCTTCCGCCCAAAGTCTTTTGCTACTGGCTTTCGATCTCGAGGATCTCAGCCATCACAGGGGACGCCATCACCCTGCGATTGCGATACTGTCGCTTACGCAGGCTTAGGCAACGAGGCTAGCCTGGTCCACACGCACGCCAACGCCCATCGTGCTCGACAGGGCGATCTTGCGCAGGTAGACACCCTTGCTCGAGGCCGGCTTGGCCTTCGTCAGGGCTTCCAACAGCGCCGAAAGGTTCTTCTGCAGAGCTGCCGGTTCGAACGATGCGCGACCGATGGTGGCGTGAATGATGCCGCCCTTGTCAACGCGGAACTGCACCTGACCTGCCTTGGCGTTCTTCACAGCCGTAGCAACGTCCGGAGTCACCGTGCCAACCTTCGGGTTCGGCATCAGGCCGCGCGGGCCGAGAATCTGACCCAGCGTACCGACGACACGCATCGTGTCCGGCGAAGCGATCACGATATCGAAGTCCATGTTGCCGGCCTTGATCTGCTCGGCCAGGTCTTCCATACCAACGATTTCTGCGCCTGCTGCCTTGGCTTGCTCAGCCTTTTCGCCTTGGGCGAAAACGGCCACGCGAACCGACTTACCGGTACCTGCCGGCAGAACGACCGAACCACGAACCACTTGGTCCGACTTCTTCGCATCCACGCCCAGTTGTACGGCGACGTCGATCGACTCGTCGAACTTGGCGCTCGCGCATTCCTTGACCAGGGCCAGAGCGTCGCCGACCGGGTACAGCTTGTTGCGATCGACCTTGGCGGCCAGTGCTTGTTGACGCTTCGAGATCTTAGCCATTACAGACCCTCCACCGTGATGCCCATCGAACGTGCGCTGCCAGCGATGGTGCGAACCGCGGCGTCCAGATCGGAGGCGGTAAGGTCAGGCATCTTGGTCTTCGCGATTTCTTCCGCTTGTGCGCGGGTGATCTTGCCCACCTTATCGGTGTGCGGCTTGCTCGAACCCTTTTGCAGGTTGGCAGCCTTCTTGATCAGCACCGTTGCCGGCGGGGTCTTCAGGACGAACGTGAAGCTCTTGTCCGCAAATGCGGTGATCACCACCGGAGTCGGCAGACCCGGTTCGAGGCTCTGCGTTTGCGCGTTGAACGCCTTGCAGAACTCCATGATGTTCAGGCCGCGTTGACCCAGTGCCGGGCCCACGGGGGGCGACGGATTGGCTTTACCTGCAGGAATCTGCAGCTTGATAAAGCCGATGATTTTCTTTGCCATGGTTTACTCCGGAACGAATATGTGGTGCATATTCGGGGTTGAGTCATAGCGCGTTTTCACCGAAAACCGGGTACTAGCGCTCCTCGGCGACGGCTGTCACCAACGCAAAAACGCGCCGGACGTCGCGCCGGCGCATTTTATTCTTAGATCTTTTCGACTTGTCCGAACTCCAGTTCTACCGGAGTCGCCCGTCCAAAAATGGTGACGGATACACGGAGGCGAGATTTTTCGTAGTTCACTTCTTCCACCGAGCCGTTGAAGTCCGTGAAAGGACCATCCTTGACTCGAACCAGCTCGCCTACCTCGAACAACGTCTTTGGACGCGGCTTTTCCACCCCGTCCTTGATTTGCGACATGATCTTGTCGACCTCGGCCTGGCGGATCGGAATCGGGCGATTGCCCGTGCCGCCGACAAAGCCGGTGACCTTGGCGGTGTTCTTCACCAAGTGCCAGGTGTCGTCCGTCATTTCCATCTCACACAGCACGTAGCCGGGGAAGAAACGACGCTCGGTGACCGACTTGTGGCCACCCTTTGTTTCAACAACTTCTTCGGTCGGGACAAGAATCTCGCCGAAGTAATCTTCCATGCCCGCGCGTGCGATACGCTCGCGCAGCGCCTTGGCTACGCTCTTTTCCATGCCGGAATACGCATGAACGACGTACCAGCGCTTCTTACTCGGTGCAGCCCCGGTATCAGACATATCACTTCCAGCCAAGAATCAAAGAGAACACCGCCCATTCGATCGTCTTGTCACTGATCCAGAGATACAGTGCCATGATGATGACGAACGCGAAGACGATCGCGGTCGTTTGAGCGGCCTCTTTACGGGTCGGCCAAACGACCTTACCCACTTCCCGATACGCATCCTTGGCAAAAGCCAGGAAGCCTTTGCCGGTTTGCGATGCCAATGCAACACCTGCTGCGATGGCCAGAACGACGACGATGGCAGCAACGCGCACATAAAGTGCTTGTTGCTCCAGCGCGTAGAACGCCACGACGCCTGCAATCACCAGCAGCCCGGCCAGAGCCAGCAGCAGCTTGTCGCCAGTCGTACGTACAGTTTCTACGGGAGAATTCGCCATTTCCAGCTTGCAGACAGTTGTTTGGCAGGGGCAGAGGGAATCGAACCCCCAACCTTCGGTTTTGGAGACCGACGCTCTGCCAGTTGAGCTATACCCCTAAAACAGCAGAGGGGCCAGCCGCCAAAAGCTGACCCCGTAAGCGCGGACCGTTAAGGTACCGGCTTAAGCTACGATCTTTGCAACCACACCGGCGCCGACAGTACGGCCACCTTCGCGGATTGCGAAACGCAGACCTTCGGTCATGGCGATCGGGGCAATCAGCTTGACGCTGATCGACACGTTGTCGCCCGGCATGACCATTTCCTTGCCTTCCGGCAGGGTGATCGAGCCCGTGACGTCCGTCGTGCGGAAGTAGAACTGCGGACGGTAGTTGTTGAAGAACGGGGTGTGACGACCACCTTCATCCTTCGACAGAACGTACACTTCGCCCGTGAAGTCCGTGTGCGGCGTGATCGAACCCGGCTTGGCCAGAACCTGACCGCGCTGGACGTCTTCACGCTTCGTGCCGCGCAGCAGAATACCGACGTTATCGCCTGCCTGACCTTGGTCGAGCAGCTTGCGGAACATTTCAACGCCCGTGCAAATCGTCTTGACCGTCGGCACGATACCAACGATTTCGATTTCTTCGCCGACCTTGACAACGCCCGACTCAACACGACCCGTCACCACCGTACCGCGGCCCGAGATCGAGAACACGTCTTCCACCGGCATCAGGAATGCCTTGTCGATGGCGCGTTCCGGCGTCGGGATGTACGTGTCGAGGGCTTCAGCCAGTTGCATGATCGCGGCTTCGCCGAGTTCGCCCTTGTCGCCTTCCAGCGCCAGCTTGGCCGAACCCTTGATGATCGGCAGGTCGTCGCCCGGGAAGTCATACTTCGACAGGAGCTCGCGAACTTCCATTTCGACCAGCTCGAGCAGCTCGGCGTCGTCGACCATGTCGCACTTGTTCAGGAACACGATGATGTACGGCACGCCAACCTGACGGGCCAACAGGATGTGCTCACGCGTTTGCGGCATCGGGCCGTCAGCGGCCGAGCAAACCAGAATAGCGCCGTCCATCTGGGCAGCACCGGTAATCATGTTCTTGACGTAGTCGGCGTGGCCCGGGCAGTCAACGTGTGCGTAGTGGCGTGCAGCCGTTTCGTACTCGATGTGCGCGGTGTTGATGGTAATACCGCGTGCCTTTTCTTCCGGCGCTGCGTCGATTTCGTCGTACTTCTTGGCCTGACCGCCGAACTTCGACGACAGAACCGTTGCGATAGCAGCCGTCAGCGTGGTCTTGCCGTGGTCAACGTGACCAATGGTGCCAACGTTCACGTGCGGCTTAGTCCGCTCGAATTTTTCCTTTGCCATTTCCGAATCCTCAGATACTGAATAGACGATTAAACAGTCGTTGGGCGCCGCATCGCATGATGCAGCTACCCACCAAATCAATTACTTGTTTTTAGCGCTGATGATGCCTTCGCTCACGTTCTTCGGAGCTTCAGCGTAGTGCTTGAACTCCATCGTGTACGTGGCGCGGCCTTGCGTGGCCGAACGCAGCGAAGTCGAGTAGCCGAACATTTCCGACAACGGAACTTCAGCGCGCACGATCTTGCCGCCGCCGACCATGTCATCCATGCCCTGGATAATGCCGCGACGCGACGACAAGTCGCCCATCACGTTACCCATGTAGTCTTCCGGCGTTTCCACTTCCACGGCCATCATCGGCTCGAGAATCACCGGGCTGGCGCGGCGCATGGCTTCCTTGAAAGCCATCGAACCGGCCATGCGGAACGCGTTTTCGTTCGAGTCCACATCGTGGTACGAACCGAACGTCAGGCGAACCTTGACGTCGACCACCGGGAAGCCGGCCAGGACACCGTTCTTGAGGGTGTCTTGAATACCCTTGTCGACCGCCGGGATGTATTCGCGAGGAATGACACCACCCTTGATCTCGTCCAGGAACTCATAGCCCTTGCCTTGCTCGTTCGGCTCCAGCGTGATGACCGCGTGACCGAATTGGCCGCGACCACCCGACTGCTTGACGAACTTGCCTTCGACGTCCGCGGCCGACTTGCGAATGGTTTCGCGGTAAGCAACCTGCGGTGCGCCGATGTTGGCTTCCACGCCGAATTCGCGCTTCATGCGATCAACCAGAATTTCGAGGTGGAGCTCGCCCATACCCGAAATGATGGTCTGACCCGATTCTTCATCGGTTTGCACGCGGAACGACGGATCTTCCTGCGCCAGGCGGTTCAGGGCGAGGCCCATCTTTTCCTGGTCAACCTTGGTCTTCGGCTCGACAGCCTGCGAAATCACCGGCTCCGGGAACACCATGCGCTCGAGCACGATCGGGGCGGTCGGGTCGCACAGCGTGTCACCCGTGGTCGCGTCCTTCAAACCGACGGCTGCGGCGATGTCGCCTGCGCGCACTTCGTCGATTTCTTCACGCTGATTCGCGTGCATCTGCACGATACGGCCCAGGCGTTCCTTCTTATCCTTGACCGAGTTCAGCAGCGTGTCGCCCTTTTTCACAACGCCCGAATAGACGCGGAAGAAGATCAACTGGCCAACGAACGGGTCGGTCATGATCTTGAACGCCAGCGACGAGAACTTCTCGTCATCTGCCGCACGACGCTCGACCGGCTGTTCCTTGTCGTCCGTGCCCTTGACCGGCGGAATGTCGACCGGCGACGGCAGGAAGTCGATCACGGCGTCCAGCATACGCTGCACACCCTTGTTCTTGAACGCGGTACCGCACAGCATCGGCTGAATTTCGCAAGCGATGGTACGCGTGCGCAGACCGTTGATGATTTCAGCCTCGGAGAGGTCACCCTCTTCCAGGTACTTGTTCATCAGGTCTTCGCTCGACTCGGCAGCCGCTTCGACCATGCCTTCACGCCACTTCTGGGCTTCCGCTTGCAGCTCGGCCGGAATGTCGATGTAGTCGAACTTCATGCCTTGCGACGCTTCGTCCCAAATGATCGCCTTCATCTTGATGAGGTCGACCACGCCCTTGAAGTTTTCTTCAGCACCGATCGGCACCACCACCGGCACCGGGTTGGCCTTCAGGCGGTTCTTCAGTTGGTCGTAGACCTTGAAGAAGTTCGCGCCGGTACGGTCCATCTTGTTGACGAACGCCAGACGCGGAACGCCGTACTTGTTGGCCTGACGCCAAACGGTTTCCGACTGGGGCTGCACGCCACCCACAGCGCAATACACCATGCACGCGCCATCGAGAACACGCATCGAGCGCTCGACTTCAATCGTGAAGTCGACGTGACCCGGGGTGTCGATGATGTTGATGCGGTGCTTTTGGTAATTGTTCGCCATGCCGGACCAGAAGCAGGTCGTGGCAGCCGACGTAATCGTAATGCCACGCTCTTGTTCCTGCTCCATCCAGTCCATCGTCGCGGCGCCATCGTGCACTTCACCGATTTTGTGGTTCACACCGGTGTAGAACAAAATGCGCTCGGTCGTCGTGGTTTTACCTGCGTCGATGTGAGCGCTAATACCGATGTTGCGGTAGCGCTCGATAGGGGTTGTACGAGCCACTTTAAGCCTCTTTCAATGTAGCCGCCATTTTTGAGGGGGCTACTAACACAAACGGGCGAGGCGCATTTTTTCATGCGCACCCGCCCCGGTTTCTGCTCTAGGTACTGCCTGCCAGCGTCAGAAGCGGAAGTGCGAGAATGCCTTGTTGGCTTCGGCCATGCGGTGAACTTCGTCACGCTTCTTCATGGCGCCGCCACGGCCTTCCGAGGCCTCGATCAGCTCACCTGCCAGACGCAGGGCCATCGACTTCTCACTACGCTTTTTCGCGGCCTCACGCAACCAACGCATCGCCAATGCCATACGACGCGACGGACGCACTTCGACCGGAACTTGATAGTTTGCACCGCCAACACGGCGGCTCTTCACTTCAACCACAGGCTTCACGTTACCGAGAGCCGTGTTGAAGATTTCCAGCGGATCCTTGCCCGCCTTGGTTTGGATCTGCTCGAAAGCACCATAAACGATGCGCTCTGCAACCGACTTCTTGCCGGCAAGCATGAGCACGTTCATGAATTTAGCGACATCAACGTTGCCGAACTTCGGATCGGGCAACACTTCGCGCTTGGGGACTTCGCGACGACGCGGCATGATTTCTTCCTTAATAGATTCAGTTGGAGCTTGGCTCCAGGCCACCTACTAGCCCACATTGGGCCGAGTGACCACTTACTCAGTGACGATGTACCACCATCACCGAACGTATATCCGCTCAGCCGCTTAGGCCTTCGGACGCTTCGCGCCGTACTTCGAACGGGCTTGCTTACGGTCCTTGACGCCCTGCGTGTCGAGGCTACCGCGCACCATGTGGTAACGCACACCCGGCAAGTCCTTCACACGACCGCCGCGAATCAGCACGACCGAGTGTTCCTGCAGGTTGTGGCCTTCACCGCCGATGTACGAAATGACTTCGAACCCGTTGGTCAGGCGCACCTTGGCAACCTTACGCAGTGCGGAGTTCGGCTTCTTCGGCGTCGTCGTGTACACACGGGTGCACACGCCACGACGCTGCGGGCAGTCCTGCAGGGCCGGGCTCTTGCTCTTGATTTGAGCAGAGGTGCGCGGCTTGCGGACCAATTGGTTAATCGTTGGCATTGTGATTTCCTAAACGTGTCAAAAGCATGAAAGCCAAGGCGGGCCGTCATGCGACTTTACTGCGTACTCCCCGGAAGGTCTTGCGGTTTGTCCGCATCTAAACGCTTGATGCATAAGCACTTTGCATTAGGCACGGCCATACCGCCGGAAAAACCGGAGCCTGCGACTATACCTGCACTCAAGGCAAGTGTCAACGCACTCTCGCGCAGGTTTTCCCGGTAAGTCGTTGATTGTTAACGTCTTGCCGTGGTCTTGCCATGCCTTGCCGCGACAGTTCTCGCAGGCGTACCGGCACAAGGTGCGGCATTCCCTCCCGAATTCAAGTCTTGCGACGTCCATGTATGCAAACTAAACTGCATATATTCCGGATAAAGACCGGAAATTTCCATACATCATACCGACATCGCCATGGACGCCTCCCACGACAGCCTGCGCGCCACCTTCTGGAAACCCGCGCTTTCCGCCGGCAAAGGGCCGCGTTATCTGCGTCTGGCCAGCTTCATCGAGCAGTCGGTGGCAGACGGGCGCCTGCGCCCGGGTGACCGCCTGCCGGCGCAGCGCGAACTCGCGGCGTGGCTGGGCATCGATTTCACGACGGTCACGCGCGCTTACAACCGGGCGCGCGAACGTAACGCCATCGAGGGCCGCGGCCCGCTCGGCACGTTCGTGAGCACGCCGCGCGTGGCGCTCGATCAGGTGCTCGATCTCGGCATGAACATCCCGCCAGCACCCGCCGGGCTGTTTCTGGGCGAAATGCTGCAAAAGGGTATCGACGAAGTGCTCCGGCACGCGGACGCATCGATGCTGATGGCCTATCAACTGGGTGACGGCGGCACGGCGGACCGGCAGGCCGGCGCCTTGTGGCTCGCGCCGATGCTCGGTACGGTCTCGCCCGCCGACGTGCTTGTCTGCCCGGGTGCGCAAGCCACGCTGGCCGCCCTGCTCCTCACCAATACCGCTCGAGACGAGACCGTGCTATGCGAGCCGATCGTCTACCCGGGGCTGCACAGCGCCGCGCGCACGCTCGGGCGCCAACTCGCCTACGTCGCCACCGATGACGACGGCATGCTGCCCGACGCCCTGAGCGTTGCCGCGCGGGACCACGGCGCTCGCCTGGTGTATCTGAACCCGACACTTCAGAATCCGACCACGCGTACGATGTCCGAGCGGCGCCGCCGCGAGTTGCTCGCCGTCGCCGAGTCGCTCGACCTGACGCTGATCGAAGACGATCCCTACTGGCGCCTCGCGCACGATGCCCCGCCACCGCTCGCGCGTCTCGCACCGCATCGCGTGCACTACGTGGCTACGCTGTCGAAATGCCTCACCCCGGGGTTGCGCACGGCGTATGTCCGGCTCGCCAACGCGCGCCAACGCGACATCTTCCTCAATACACTCCACTCCTTCGCGCTGATGGCGCCGCCGCTGATGACGGGGCTCGCCACGCAGTGGATTCACAATGGCATGGCCGACCGAATTCTCGATGGCGTGAAGGAAGCCGCTGCCCAGCGTCAGGCCATCGCCGCGGAAATTCTGGGCGATGCCGACCTCGCTCCCGCGCAGGGAATTCATCTCTGGCACGCGCTGCCCGCCCCGTGGACTGCCCGCGAGTTGACGATGGCGGCCCGCGCCGAAGGGCTGGCCGTCACGCCAGCCGACGCCTTCTGCCCGTTAGCCGACGCCCCCAACGCCATCCGCATTTCGCTGGGGGGCGTGCGCGACACCGAGCGCCTGGCCAGCGCACTCAAGCGTCTGAAGTCGTTGCTGCGCGAAGCGCCGCCGAGTTTGCGCAGCGCTATCGTTTGAATGGGCCGGCGCACCAGTGTGTGCCGAACCCCGAACGCTGGCGCCCCGACGCAACAACCGGAAGCGACACGACGCCCATACTCCGGCGCATCGCGGGAACGGACCCGTGACCTCAACCGGAGTGACAGCGATGCATATTCCCCTGATGGAATGGGTAACAACCGCACTGGCCGCCTCAAACGGTCTCCCGTTACTGCACCACCCCGCGAACGCTCACGACCTGACGGCCGAACTCCGGCAGGTCGCTTTGGCACCGGCGGCTGCCATTGCGCGAAGCTCGGCCGCTGTCATCAGTGCCACCCCGTTCGACTGGTCGCGAGCCCCCGCGACCCGCGCCCGGGTCTTCGCGGAACGGCTGACCGACGTGCGGCCGGTTTGCTTGCGCGGTAGCCGCAACGACGCCGAGAATTGTCTGCTCGACCTTCCCCCAGACGTGAACGTCGAAGTCAGTGCGAGCCATCTGCTGCTGGCCGGTTGCGAAGCGTCGCTCCCGGCGCCGGTTCGCACGGTGCTCTCAGCGCAGGGACGCGATACCCGCACGCTCGAGCAAACGTTCTCCGAAATCTTCGAGGCGGAAGCGCAGGGCAAATTCTCCGTGGCATCCATTGAACAGCGCCTCACGCAGCAGCTTCGTCACATCTCGCCGGACATGCAGCGCATGCTGCGCCACGCCGACACCTACATCGAGGTGCCCCAACTCTTGTTCTTACAGGTGCTGAGCAGCGAGCAGGAAGCCCGTCGGCATCATGTCACCGGTCCGTTTCCGAGCGCGCGATTCCGGCATTCGGCCGGCGCCCCGGAGGTGCGTGACGCCATGCTCGGCGCCTATCTGAGAATGCCGGTCGACGGCCGGGTCCACACGTTGTTCGTCTCATTGGCAACGCCATCGACCGTCCAGCGCATTCGCCAGGACTCACTCACGCATGCCGGTCAGCACATGCAGCACCTGTTCGGCGAAGTCCCCGAAGCCTTCATGACAGCGCGCATGCAAATGCGGGCCGTGGGACCGGGCGACGACATCGTACGCACCCTCGCCGAGCTGCTTCACGACGGCCATCAGCGTTACGGCGAATTCGCCTTTGGCGAAACGCGCGAAGCGCTTGCCCCTGAATCGCATCGCGGTGTCCGGCAGCGGCCTTGCCAACCGGTGCAGACTTTCCCGGCGGCACAACCGCCTACGCAGGCACCTCCGCCTTCCCCAGTCGAGGTGCAACCTCTGGCCAGCGCGGCCCCGGCACCTGCCCGCGCGCGCACGCAGCGTGATCGGAAGACGTCAATCGCCGAGATGAAAAAGGCTCTCGCGGAGCTTGAACGTCTGGACCGCTACTACTCATCGCTGTCGCGCGCCCGTTTCGGCTGATTCAACGACGCACCGCCCTTCTGGCAAAAGGCGGCCTGCGGGCCGTCTTTACGCGCGATGCCGGGCAAACTATGCTCGAACTATCAAATCCCATAGCTCCCGTGTCGCATCCGGCGTATCGGCTGTCACTCGGCGAGTTTTGTTCGACGACGCGAATTCGTACACTCCCACCTTTCGGCGGCAAGACCTCCGTTCTGACACGAGTCCACATTCAGCCATGCAGGCCAGTTTCGAAAAAGACAGCATTCTGGTGCTCGATGTCGATGGCACTCTGACCGATTCGGTGCGTATTCACCAACGCGCACTGCTGGGCGCGATGGAGTCTCTGGCGTTCGAGGACCTGAACACCGACTGGGGCAGTTACCCCCATCACACCGACACCGGCATTCTGATTCATGCCCACGCCGAGCACGGCCGGGCGTTACCGCAGCCGCACGATCTGGCGCGCTTCGAGCATGAGATCGACGAGCGCTTCACCGCCCTGCTCAATGCCCACGGGTTGGCCGAAATTCCGGGTGCCCGCGCCTTCGTCGAAGCCGCTCACCGCTCACGCTGGGGCGTGGTGTTCGCCACGGGCGGCATTCGGCAGGTCAGTCACCGCAAGCTGCGATCGGTGGCCATCGACTATACGGACGCCATGCTCATCACCGCCTCCGAGTACAGCTCACGCGAACAGCTCGTCGCCGAGGCGATCAAGCGGGCGCAGGCGGGATATGGCATTGCGAATCCGCGCGCGATCGTCTCGATCGGCGACGGTATGTGGGATCTGAAAGTGGCGCGCCAGCTCGGCATCGATTTCGTCGGGATCGGCTCGAAGCGCGTGCGCTCCCCCCTCTACGCCGAGGGTGTGACCGTCTACGACGATATGTGGGACGCCATGCACTGGCTCACGCCAGGCCGCGGGCGCGCGTCAGGTACTCGCTTGGCGTCACGCCCATAAAGCGGCGGAACATCGTGGAAAACGCGCTCGGGGTGTCGTAACCGACTTCGAGCGCCACCTGCGTGATCGGCCGCCCGGCACCCAATAACGGCAACGCGCCAAGCAGGCGCATCTGCTGGCGCCACTCGCGAAATGGCAAACCGAATTCCGTCATGAAGCGCCGCTCCAGCGTGCGGCTCGACGCACCGACCTCGATCGCCCAGTCTTGAAGACTGCGGGTATCGGCGGGCGTACTCAGATAGATGTCGAAGATCTTGCGCAGACGGGGATCGCGCGGCACCTGCAAATGGAGCGGCGAGTCGCTCTTCCACTCGACTTCCTCGAGCAGGAGCGCCATGACGAGCGCGTCGCGGCCGTCGGACGACCAGTCGTCGGGAAGTGTCATTGCGCGCAGGATCAACTCGCGCAGCAGGGCGGAAACACGGATGACCACGGGCGTGTCGGGTGCTGACAACCCACATCGGGCCACGTCGACGTAGATCGTGCGCATTTCGACTCTGCCGCGCATGCGCACTTCATGCGCGACTCCCCCCGGAATCCATAACGCGCGTTGGGGCGGTATCACCCAGAATGACGTGTCGGTGCGTACTTCGAGAATGCCTGCACTTGCGTACATCAGTTGCGCGCGCTGGTGGCTGTGCGCACGCACGACGTGGCCATCCGGATAATCTTTCGCCAACGCGCCGACGGGACGGTCATGACCCTGAAATCCCAGGGGTACCGCACTAGTGATCGGCATCGGCACCAGGCCTGTCAAAGGCGTAATTTTTGGGACGTTTTTGGCGATGTCGCCAGCGTAACACCGGGCACGCCCGCCCACCAAGCCGAATCCCTTACCGCGTCGTTGCGCGGCGCGCACAGTTTAGAATGGCTTGACGATCACCAGCGCCACGATCCCCGCCATCGAGAGCAGGGTCACCGGCAACGCGCGCTGAAAAAGCGCCGGCGATGTCGCCACGCCATCGCGCTCCAGCCGTCGGAGCGTGGCCGACAAGCGGCCGTGCAATCCCGAGATGATCAGCACCAAAACCAGTTTGGCCATGAGCCACGGCGCGCTCCACCAGTTCGCCATGATCGCCAGCGTCGGGCCGGTCAGCCACACCACGATCAGCGCGGGCGACGCCAGCCAGTAGTCCGCCCGCCGGGCCACACGTCGCCACTCGGGTTGCGCCGGACGTCCGCCCAGCGCCATCGTCACCATCCCGGCGATCAATGTAATGACCGCAATCAAATGGACGGCCTTGATCCACAGATAGAGCATCGGGGTCTCCTTACGTGTCGATCGATTATTTCAAATTAAGCAAGAATTGCTTGTCTTAAGTCGCCTTTATCGCCAGCGATTGCATCAATAGAATTCAACTGTCGACGATGAATAACAACATCGCCCCTTTCAAAAGACAGGAGAAAACATCATGCAACGCGCCCTTATTACCTCTGCTCTGGTTTCCGCAATGCTGGCCGTCTCGGCCGGTTCGGCTTTCGCCAGCGACGCCTTCGACGGTCCTTCGGAATTCTCGTGGGTGCCGCAAACCAGCGCGCTCAGCCGCGCCCAGGTGCGCCAAGAACTGATCCAGGCTCAACAGGCCGGCCTCGTGGTTCAACACGACGCCGTGTACCCGAAGGCCGCCCCGAGCGCACAGCCGGTATCGGCACCTGCTCCGATTGCGATGGGTTCGGTTGGCGGCCAGCAACGCGCCGGCACGACCTACTTCGGTTCGTAATGTAACTCGCCGCGCCGCGCGCCTCTCACCAGAGGCTGCGGCGCGGTGCGCGTTCTGCGCATAACGACGCGCCGGCTTCCGTCGGCGCTCAGTGTGATCTCCGGTCCTCCCCGACCCAAGACTCCTGTCGCTGTGCGTGGTGGTTCAACGCACAGGACTTTGCCCGTCGCTCCGGCGACGGGCTTTTTTAGCGGACATACGCAACGTTAGCAACGTTCGCAACCTCCGCCAACGCCAGAAACGACGAAGCCCGCCGAAGCGGGCTTCTTGCCGTCTAACGCACGACGTCGAGGCTTACTTCGCCAGCGACTTCGCGAGGAATTCGAGCGCGCGGCCGTGCGCCAGCACCGCCGACGGCTGGTGGTATGAACCCCGTGCCCAGCAGTTAAAGCCGTGATCGGCGCCTGGATACACAAACACTTCGGTGTTCGGGCGCGACTTCACGGCGTCGCTCACCGACGTCACGATATCCGGCGTGATGTGGCTGTCGAGTGCGCCGTAGTGGAACTGCACTGGCACATTCAGATTCGGCGCTTCTCCCAGATAGTTGTGAATGCCGCCGCCGTAATACGGCACGGCGGCGTCGACCAGCCCGCGTGCAGCGCTCAGGTACGACAGCAGGCCGCCGAAGCAGTAGCCGACAGCCGCCACCTTTTCACCGCCGTCGAGCTTGGCGCGCAGTGCCTTGACCGTGGCTTCGATATCCTTCACCGCCTTCTCGACGTCGACCGACTTGCGCAACTCCATCGCGCGGGCCATATCGTCGCCCGCGTAGCCCAGTTCGACGCGCGGGGCGGCACGCCAGAAGATGTCCGGCGCGAGCACCACATAGCCGTCGAGCGCGTATTGATCGGCCACGCCACGAATGTGTTCGTTCACGCCGAAGATTTCCTGCACCAGTACGATGCCGGGCGCGTTTGCGGTCTTACCCGACGGCGGCAATGCCAGATAGGCATCGAAGGGGCCGTCGGGGGTTTGGACGCTGATCCATTGACTGTTCGACACGGAAGTTGCTCCATCAAAAAAGGGGGGAAATGCCTGCGCACGGCAATGACTGAGTGCCCGCAAGGAGGGGGCACGACAGCCAGAGGCAACTGCGCGCAGTCGGGCCGGATCAGTATAGGGACTTTTACGCTGACGCACAGCGCGCGACGAAGCCCGCCAGATAAGGCTTTGCGCCCCTCTGGAACGCATGCCCCGCCCCCGTCGCGGCCAGTTCTCACGTCGTCGCGCGAATCACGTCGCACATCGTTTCACCGGCCGAACCCGAGCAGCCGCTTCATGCAGGTTCATGCCGCTTCATACCGCTTCATACGCATCCGGCCGAATCACCCCACGAGTGCTGCGTCCAGCAACTTCACCACGCCGCCGAAGCCCGCTGCCTGTGCGGAGCCGATACCGTACAGCGTACTCAATGACGGCCCCGGATTCAGAAAGTCCACGCGCACATCGTCGGGCGACGCCGCCCACACCATCACCTTGAGCGGCAACTCCAGTCCGGCATGCGGATTGGTCACCATCACCGGTGTTCCCCCCTTCGGGTTGCCGAAGAGCAGCAAGCGTGTCGGGCGCAGTTCCAGTCCGGCAGAGGCCGCCGCCGCACTCTGGTCGATGTCGGCGAAGATCGTCATGCCGTGCTGCTTGAGCGCATCGATCACGCGAGTGAGCGTGGTGTAGAAATCCACCGGGCTTCGCCATGAAGTGACGGTGGCGGGATGCACGAAATCGGTTGTCATACGGGTCTCCTCGAACGCTGAGGCTGGAGTAGACAGCAATACCCGCGCAGAGTTTGCGCGGCGATCGCGTCAGTGTAACGCCGCGCGCAACCCGCGATGCCGCGATGCCGCACACCTCTCCACGCATTTTTCGCGCCCGCTTTACACGACGCGCCTCGCATACCCCGACCTACCTCTGCGCCTTACCTTCCCCCTTACATCTCGTTACGGTCCCCCGGCTGGCCGTCGGATGCGCGTTACGCTTGCCGCAGGCGTTCGATATTCCTGCGAGCGCATTTAATACGGAGTCCATATGATGAAGATCACGATGCGCCACACCGTTGGCGCGCTGGCGTTGCTGCTGACACTGACGGCCACCGGCGTAGCCACTGCCGATACCCTGCCGCCCGCCTCGCGCCCGCAAAACGCGCCGCCTGCGGCCGAAGTCCGCGAGATGCCGCCTCCGCCGCCGGGTATGGGCCCGCACTTCGGCGGCCCCGGTCCGCGCGGCCCGGCCGGTCCCGGCGGGCCTGCCTTTGCCGCCGCTCGCACTGTGGACGAAATCGCGCATCTTTATCGCGTCGGCGGTCATCCCGAGAACGTCTTGCCGTTCTATCGCGAGACGCTTTCGCAAACGCGCGACCCGATACTGCGCCACCATCTGCGTGAGGCTATCGCACGCGAGGAGTTGAAACCGGCCGACACCACGGCAGCCATCTCGACGCTGCGCGCGCAATTGAGCGAGGATCTCGCCACGCTGCCACCGCCCGCTTCCGACACCCGACGCCGATGATCGTCCTGGCTATCGCGACTCGCTCACGCTGAAGGTGCCGCCATGATTCTTTCGTTCCACTGCGGCAGCCATTCCAGCAAGAACTGCGCAAACCCCTCCGCCGCAGGCGATGCCGCCCGCGAGAGCGGACGATACACGCAGACCTGACGAATCGTCTCAGGCGCAACGACGCGCCGCATCACCAACCCGAACGGATGCGCGAGCGCCGCCACGTAGCCTGGCGTCAGTGTGGCGGCCAGTCCTTGGGCCGCGACACCGAGTGCGGTCGTCACGTTATCGACAACGTCGATGGGCGTGATACGCGCGTCGGCAGGCGCGGACAACCGCATTTGCGCGACGCTGCGCTCGTGATCGCGTCCGGCGGCAACGAGCGGGGTGTCGCGTAAATCCGCCCAGCGCACGCGACGACGCCGCGCGAGCGGATGATCGGGCGTGCACCACAACACCCAGGGACTATCGAACGCGGGCTCTCCGGCAACGTGAGCGCCGGTAGCGCGATTGGGGCCGATGGCAAGGTCGAGATCGCCGTTGGCGACATGATCGATGAGGGCATCGACAGGCGTGTCGACGACGCGCACCACCACCTTGGGCCGCGTGGCTGCATAAGCGCGAATGGCCGCTGGCAGCGCCATGCTGGCAAGCACGAGCGGCGCCCCCACACGCACGATGCCCGCCGCCCGGTTGCGCAAATCGTCGGCGGTCTTCTCGGCGGCCTGCACATGGCGCAGCACCGATTCGGCCGAGGCCAGGAAATCGCGTCCCGCGCTGGATAGCGCCACACGCCTCGTGGTGCGGTCGAAGATACGAAAGCCAAGCACCGATTCGAGTTCGGCGACGAGTTGGCTCACGGCAGACGATGTGAGCCCCAGTCGATTACCGGCCTCCGCAAAGCTGTGCAATTCGGCGATGGCCACCAGCGCTTCGAACTGGCGGAGCGTGACGCGGGTCAGGGGCATGGCGTGTCGATTATCAAGTTTCGCTTACGAATAGACCAAAATCGATTGATTGTTCCGTAAAGGGGCGTCGCCCACAATCGATTTTCAAAATTCACCGTCGAATCCCCTGCGAATCGGTAAGTAAGGAGCGAGACCCTCATGTTTTCCCACGTCGACGCCTATCCCGGCGACCCCATTCTTGGTCTGAACGAGGCCTTCGGCCACGATCCGCGTCAGCACAAGGTCAATCTGTCGATCGGCATCTACTTCGACGACGCCGGGCGTCTGCCGGTCATGCAAGCCGTGCGCGACGCCGAATCGGCCGTGCTCGCGGATATCGGTCCGCGTCCCTACCTGCCGATGGCCGGCACGCAGGCATATCGCGACGCCGTGCAGTCGCTCGTCTTCGGTGACGGCAACACCGCGCGACGCGAGCACCGCATCGCCACCTTGCAAACGCTGGGCGGCGGTGGGGCACTGCGCGTGGGGGCCGACTTCCTCAAGCGCTATTTCCCCGAGAGCACTCTGTGGATCAGCGATCCCAGTTGGGACAACCATCGCGTGGTGTTCGAGAGCGCGGGCTTTCCCGTGCAGTCCTACCCCTATTACGACGACGCCACCGGCGGCCTGCGCTTCGACGCCATGCTCGAGACGCTGGCATCGCTGCCGTCGCGCAGCATCGTGTTGCTGCATGCGTGCTGTCACAACCCGACCGGCGTGGACCTCACGCAAGCGCAATGGCAGACGCTCGTGCCCGTGCTTCGCGAACGCGGCCTCATCGCCTTCGTCGACATGGCGTACCAGGGCTTCGGTGACGGCCTCGATGCCGATGCCTTCGCCGTGCGCGCCCTGACCGACGCGGGCGTACCGACCGTAGTGGCCAACTCGTTCTCGAAGAACTTCTCGTTGTACGGCGAGCGATGCGGCGCGCTGTCTGTGGTTTGCGCCACGGCGGACGAAGCGTCGCGCGTGTTCGGGCAACTCACAGGCACGGTGCGCGCGAACTACAGCAATCCGCCGACGCACGGGGCGCGCCTCGTCGCACAGGTGTTGACGACGCCCGCCTTGCGACGCGCCTGGGAAGACGAACTCGACGGCATGCGTACGCGTATCGCCACCATGCGCTCGCAGATTCATGCGCGGCTGGCCGATCACGTCAGCGGCGAAAAACTCTCTCGCTACGTCTCGCAGCGCGGCATGTTCACGTACACGGGCCTGTCCGCCGCACAGGCCGATGCCCTTCGGGAAACGCATGGCGTCTATCTGCTGCGCTCCGGACGCATGTGTGTGGCCGGCCTGAACACGCGCAATGTCGACACCGTGGCGAATGCCATCGCGCAGGTGCTGGCGCAGGGTTGAGGCGGCCGTCACGGAGAAATTACGGAGCCGTTGCTGAGACGTGTGCAGCGACGCTCCAGAGAAAGCAGGAACACGGGGCGCATGCCTCCGATACACGCATGCTCAACACATAACAACGACTGGAGACAACATGACCACTGCCACTGCCGCCGGTGCCCGCATCGGCCGCGACGCATCCTCACATACCTGGCGCGCGGTGGTATCCGCGTCCATCGGTAACGCGCTCGAATGGTTCGATCTCGTCGTGTACGGGTTTTTCGCCGTCACTATTGCGAAGCTGTTCTTCCCCGCGCACGACGACACGACCTCGCTGCTGCTCACCCTTGGCACGTTCGGCGTGTCGTTTTTCATGCGGCCGCTGGGCGCCATCGTGATCGGCGTTTATGCGGATCGACGCGGGCGTCGTGAGGCGTTGACGCTGACCATTCTGTTGATGATGGTGGGCACGGCGATCATTGCATTCATGCCGACGTACGCGACCATTGGCGTGCTGGCGCCGATAGGCATCGTGCTCGCGCGAATGATTCAGGGTTTCTCGGCGGGCGGAGAATTCGGCAGCGCGACGGCCTTTCTCGCCGAGCACGCACCGCAACGGCGCGGGTTCTTCGCGAGCTTTCAGGTGGCGAGCCAGGGGCTGACGACACTGCTGGCGGCCGGCTTCGGCGCGGTGCTCACGAGCACGCTCTCGCCTGAGCAGATGCAGAGCTGGGGCTGGCGCGTGCCGTTCCTGTTTGGCTTGCTGATCGGGCCGATGGCGTACTACATCCGTCGACATGTCAGCGAGACGCCCGAGTTTCTCGAAGCCGAGCCGACGCAAACACCGCTGCGCGACACGTTCGAGCATCAGAAGATGCGTCTGTTGCTGGCCGTGGGCGCCGTGGTCGTCGCAACGGTCTCGACCTACCTCGTGCTGTACATGCCGACGTATGCGATCAAGCAACTCGGCCTGCCTGCGTCGGTAGCTTTTGCGGCGACCGTGGCCACGGGGATCGTGCAGATGTTGCTGTCACCGGTCGTGGGGGCGTGGTCGGATCGTGTGGGCCGTGCGAAGCCGATGATGATCGCGGCAGCGGCATTGCTGGTATTGATCTGGCCGATGTTCTGGCTGCTGTCGACGTACCCGAGCTTCGGCATGATGCTCGCGTTGCAGACGGTGCTCGGAGTGTTGATGACGGTGTACTTCGCCCCGCTGCCGGCACTCGCCTCGGAGATCTTCCCGGTGAAGACTCGCACGACGGGCTTGTCGCTCTCGTACAACCTGTCGGTGACGTTCTTCGGGGGCTTCGCACCGTTCATTCTGACGTGGCTGATCAACGTGACGGGCAGCAAACTGGCACCGAGCTTCTACATGATGGCCGCCGCCGCGGTAGGCCTCGCCGCGCTGAGTCAGGTATACCGGCACACTGGGGTGCGGTAATCGGCGGATGGAAAGGAACGAGGCGTCGCTCGACGCCTCTTAAATCCCTTTGAGACGTCCGAGAAGATCGGGCAATGCGATCTGAATGGTGTCCCAGACGACATCGAGGTTGATGTCGAAATAACCGTGAGCGATGCGATTGCGCATGCCGCGCATGGCTCGCCAAGGAACATCGGGGTGCAATTATGCGAAGTCGACATGACGGTCCATGATCTTCGTCGCGGCCTCTCCGATGATAATCAGACTCATCACAACGGCTTGCTGCGTGCGCTTGTCATGAAGGAAGTCTTCCTTCGACAGACCATCGACAAAATCACATGCGTCAGTCGCTGCCTGTCGCATGTGATCCAGATAGTCGGGCAGACGCGTTTCACTCATACCGGGCGCGCCTCAGCCAGCACTTGCTCTCGGAATTTGACCAGCAGATCTGCCGGTGTCAGAACGTCGACGTGAATGCCAAGCATCGACTCCAACTCATCCTGCAGTCCACCAAGATCGAAAAGAGTAGTCCCCGGCAAGGCATCGACCAGGATATCGAGGTCGCTCCCGTCACGATCCGTGCCGTGCAACACCGACCCAAACACACGAGGATTCGATGCACGATGGCGCCGGGCTGCCTCTCGCACGGCGGCACAGTGACGTTTCAACAGAACTGACGGTCGCATCGCTCACCCCACTTCCCTTCGATAGCCGTCAATATAACCCATGCACCCGCCCGAAGAGGCGCGTCAGGCCAAGCAGGGCGTCGATGTTCGGTGTGGGGACGGACACGCGCTGGCCAATCTCGCGCACCACGCTGACCAGAGCGTCGAGTTCGATGGGGCGATGGGCTTCCACGTCTTGCAGCATCGACGTCTTGAACGCCCCCAGCTTCGCCGTCACCTCGTGCCGATCTTCGGGCGACTGCTCGATCGCGCAACCGATCTTCGCCCCGATGGCTGCCGCCTCCCGCATCGCCGACGAGCAGAACGCCCGCACGAGCGGATCGTCCAGCAACCGGTCGATGGTCGCGCCCGTGATCGCCGACACCGGATTCATCGTGAGATTTCCCCACAGCTTGTACCAGATGTCGAGACGCACATTCTCCGACGCCTTCACGTCGAATCCCGCTCGTTCCAGCACTGCCGCGAGCGGCTGCACGCGCTCGCTCGTGCCCCCGCCCGGCTCACCGATGATGAGGCCGCGCCCCATCTTGTGATCGACCAGTCCCGGCTCCGGTGTCGCCGCACTCGCATGCACGACGCAACCGATCACGTTCGCCTGGGGAATCGCCGCACTAATCGCGCCCTCAGGATCAACACTCGTCAGCGCGTCGTCCCCGAAGGGCGCCACGCCCTTGCAGAACCACCACGGCACGCCGTTCATCGCTGGCAACACCAGCGTCTGCGGGCCAAGCAGCGGCGCCACCGACGAAGCAACCTGCGTGAGTGCAGGCCCCTTCACCGCGATAACGACCAGATCCTGAACGCCCAGCTTGGCGGCATCCTCCAACGGATATGCCGCCGCCACAGGCGCCGCCGTCAACGTCTCACCCTGCTTCACGCGCCAGCCGCGCTCGCGCAGCGCCGCCAGCGTCGCACCGCGCGCCAACGCACTGACCTGGGCCTCGCCCGTTGCCGCGAGTTTCAAACCAAGCAAGCCACCGATGGCGCCCGCGCCAATGATCGTTACCTTCATGCCTTCACTCCTGTCGTAGTGCCGCGAGTCGATAATTTTCCTTGAATCGCTCCGGCACACGTTCGTCGAAACCCAGCGCCACGCGGCGCACTTCAGGACTGTCGCCCGGCGCATGCCCCACGCCGAGCGCCGCTGCGCGCGGCGCGTCGATACGCACGACCATCCCGGCAAGCCGTCCGAGACCGGTGATCTCGCACTCCACGAGATCGCCCGCGTCTACCGAGCGCGAATGGCAGGGCGTGCCCATCAGAATCACGTCGCCCGGCACCAGCGTGATGTGCCGTGCAATATCCGCGATCACGTAATGCGGCCCCCAGATCGTCTCGTCACCGATGTGCGCTTCCTGCACGACGCGTCCGTTGCGATATGTGCGCAATGTCTGCTCGAACAGATTCACGCCGCGCACGATCCCCGGGCCAATGGGCAACAGCGTATCTGCGCCCTTCACGCGCAACATCGACCCCTGATCCGTGTCGCGGAAGTCCTGCAACCCCATGTCCAGCGCCGGACAGAATCCTTCGATGTAATCCCACGCTTCATCCGGCAGCACGTTCCGGCACGTGCGTCCGATCACCACCGCGTACTCGCCCTCATAGTTCAGATAGCGACAGTCCGCCGGCTTGAGGATCTGTCCTGCGTGTCCGTTCAGCGACGTCGGCGGCTTCGTGAAGTACGTCGGGGTATCGGTCGGCTTTGGCTTGTTGCGCGTCTCCATGCTACGCGACCGATAGGAGATATGCACGGCGATGATCTTTGACGGATCGACCGGCGGCAGATGCGCCACCGTCTGCGGATCGACCGTGCGCCCATCGTCGAGCCGCAGCAACCCGCGCTCGCTCCCTTCCTCGACGATCGTGCCCCAGAACGCACTGCCTCCCAGCAAGATGCGACGGCGTTCAACGCGCGGGCCGCACATCACGGCAGGCAATTCGCGCAGCGGAAATTCGAAGTCCATGATCTCGCGTCCTCAGAGGGTGTCGAACCAGATGTGCACGTTACCGGTGCCACGTGCGTTCTCGTACTCGGACAACACCGTGCCCGCGCTACGACACGCCGCGCCACCCAACGCTCCGACCATCTGCAGATAGTGCGCACCGTGCGCCTCCCACGGTCGCTTGCGGTAGTCGGTGTCCCAATCTGCCAGCACCTGATCGTGACGCCCCTCGCGGAATGCCTCGATCGCCCGTTTGTCACTCTCGATGTTCTCGGGACGCGACACGTTGCTCTCGTGGAAGATGCGCGGATGATTCGGCTTCCAGTCGATGCCGTTGAACTTGTGACTCAACGCCCCCGACGCCAGCATCACAACGCGCAGGTGGCTGCGGCGAATCGCTTCGCCGATCACCTCGCCCGATTGCAGGAAGTGCTCCGTCTCGCAGTTCTGGCAGGAACTCACAGCGACGATCGGCCACGCGTCGAGCCGCATCTGCTTGATGACGTTGATCGTCGGGTAATGGCGCGGCAGATCGGGATGCTGCACCGCACGGGCGCGCACGCCTCGTTCGCGCGCCACCGCTTCAATAGCCAGCGCCAGTTCCGGATGCCCCCGATAGTCGTACGGCACGCCGTGCAGATACCACGGCATCTCGTCGGAGATGTACATCCCGGAGTAGTGCGCCCCGCCGTCGATCAGGTGATAACCGGTGGTGAACCAGTGCGAGTCGAAAATCATGACGACGTCCGGGCGCGCCGCCACGATACGCTCGCGCAACCGCGCATAGCCGGGGATCAGGTCCGAATCCGCCCCCGCGCCCTGCAACACACGAAACTCCTCACACTGCATCAGGCCGGGGTGATGCGACACCAGTGCCGCGCCGACGATCTGTCCCATGTTGCTCTCCTCTCATCTCATTGTTATGTTGCCGCGCGCACGCATCAGCGATGGCTGAAGCTCGCCTTGAACGGCTGCTTGGGCACGACGACATCCTTCACGTCGCAAAAGAATTCGAAGCTCCAGTCGCCGCCTTCGCGTCCGATGCCCGAGCGCTTGATGCCGCCGAAGGGCGCCGCCAGATCGCGAATGCCGAAACTGTTGATCCAGATGAAACCCGTGCGAACGCGTTGCGCTACCGCAATGGCATGCGCCTCGTCGCCATAGCAGACACCGCCCAGCCCATAGTCCGTGCCGTTGGCCATGTCGACGACCTCGTCATCGTTTCTGAACGTTTGCAGCGTGAGCACGGGACCGAAGACTTCCTGCTGCACGATCTCGTCGCGCTGGCGCAGGTCGGTGATCAGTGTCGGCGCGAAGTACTGCGCACCGAACGCATGCCGGGTGCCCCCCCACAACACGCGCGCACCGCCCGCCACGGCACGCTCGACGAAGCCCTGCACGCGCTCGAGCTGCCGCATATGGATGATCGGGCCGACCTCGGTCGCCCCGTCGCGCGGGTCTCCCACGACCAGTCGTTCGACCTGCGCGCGCAGCGTCTCGGCGAACGTCGTCGCCACGTCGGCATGCACGAGCAGACGGGTGCCCGCCAGACACACCTGCCCGGCGTTGCGATACATCAGCGCGGCAGTTGCCGCGGCAGCGTCGAGATCGGCATCTGCCAGCACGATGAAGGCCGACTTGCCCCCCAGTTCGAGACTGCACGGCACGAGGTTCGCCGCCGCCGTCTTGGCGATCCACTTGGCCGTGGTGACCGACCCGGTGAACGAGATACGCGCGAGCCGGGCGTCGCTCACGAGCGCCGCCCCGGTCACTGCCCCCGAGCCCTGCAGCAGATTGAACACTCCCGGCGGCAACCCCGCCTCGTGTGCGCAATCGGCGAGGAGCGACGAGGTGAGCGGCGCCCACTCCGGAGCCTTCAAGACCACCGTATTGCCCGACGCAAGCGCCGGACCGATCTTCCACGTCGCGAGCATCAGCGGCGAATTCCACGGGGTGATCACCGCGACCACGCCCGCCGGATCGTGACGCACGAGATGGCGCGCCTGTGGCGTCTCGATCACGCGGTCCTGCAGCGTCAAGGCGTGCTCGGCAAACCACGTAATGTTTTGCATGGCGCGCGGCACCACGCCGTGCGCCATACGCGAGCGCAACACGCCGGCGTCGACGCTCTCCAACGTGGCGAAGGCATCGGCACGACGTCCGATCGCGTCGGCGAAGCGCTGAAGATACGGTTGACGTCCCGCAGCGCCCAGCGCAGCCCACGCGGGAAACGCCAGCGCTGCGGACGTCACGGCTGCATCGACGTGCGCGAGACTGCCGCTCGCGATGTCGCCCAGCCGCGTCTGGTCGATGGGCGAGACGCACTCGAAGGTGTCGTCGGACGCCACGCGGCGGCCGTCGATATAGTGATCCGGCGAAACCGATACGCCGGTAACGTCAAAACGGGTAGCACTCATGCCATGTCTCTAAGGAAATGTTTGGGGGAGGCCGCGGAAGGCGTGGAGCGCGCGGGCACGTCGTGCAAGTCGCGCGCTTCGATTCGCTCAACGCGTCTCGTCTTTGCCGACGGCGAATTTCGCGGCGAGCGAACGGCTCGCGCTCGCGAGCAACGAGGTATCGATGCCCACGGCGATGAAGGTCACGCCCAGGTCGAGGTAGTGACGGGCGAGCGTCTCGTCCACGCACAGAATGCCGGCCGCCTTGCCTGCCCGCCGAATGCGCGCGATGCCGTCCTCGATGGCCTGGCGCACGTCGGTATGCGTTGCCTGACCGAGATGGCCCATCGATGCGGCCAGATCGGCCGGTCCGATGAACACGCCGTCGACGCCCTCGACGGCTGCGATCTCGTCGACCTGCGCCAGCGCGTCAGCCGTCTCCACTTGCACGAGCAGGCTGGTTGTCTGGTTCGCCGCGTGCAGATAGTCCTCGTAGCGATTCCATCGCGAAGAGCGCGCCAATCCACTGCCAACGCCACGAATGCCCTGTGGCGGATAGCGCGTTGCGCTGACCAGCGTTTGTGCCATCGCGGCGGACTCGACCATCGGCACGAGCAGCGTCGTCGCACCGATTTCCAGCACCTGTTTGATGAGCACCGCGTCGCCGTGCGGCAGCCGCACGACGGGATGCGTCGGGTAAGGCGCCATCGCCTGTAACGTGGCCAGCATCGTGCGCAGGTCGTTCGGCGCATGCTCGCCGTCGATCACCAGCCAGTCGAAGCCGCTGCCGGCGCACAACTCGGCGGCATAGGGCGTGGCCAGTCCCAGCCACAGACCGATCTGACGCTCGCCGCGTGCGAGTGCCTGCTTGAAAGTGTTCGGGGGTGTTTTCATGACATCGGCTCCAGTGAGGTGCGGATGAATGGGGCGATACGCCCCCTCAGACGAAGCGAACGCCGATCGCGCCGAGCGGACCGTAATCGGCATGGAAGACGTCGCCCGCAGCGCACGCCACCGGTCGCGTGAATGACCCGGCCAGCACGATTTCGCCTGCCTGCAGCCCTTCATCGAATGCGCCCAGCTTGTTGGCAAGCCAGGCAATGCCGTTGCCGGGATGGTTGAGCACGGCCGCACTCAGGCCCGACTCTTCGATCACGCCGTTTCGGTAGAGCAGCGCGCCGGCCCAGCGCAGGTCGACGGCATCCGGCTTCACGGGGCGCCCGCCAAGAATCACCGCCGCATTGGCCGCGTTGTCCGCGATCGTGTCGAAGACCTTGCGCGGCGCTTTCGTGTCGCGATCGAACAGCTCGATGCGACCGTCGATCAATTCGAGCGCGGGCGTCACCCATGCGGTGGCGTCGAGCACATCGAACAGCGTGACACCGGGCCCCTTGAGCGGCTTGGCCAGAATGAACGCCAACTCCACTTCGAGACGCGGCACGATGAAGCGCGAGGCCTCGAGCGTTGCCCCGTCGGCCACGAGCATATCGTCGAGCAGCGTGCCGTGATCGGGTTCCGTGATCTGGGCGGCGACCTGCATGGCGCGCGACGTCAGTCCGATCTTGTGTCCGATCACGCGGCGGCCTTCCGCGAACTTCAGCGCCAGCCATGCCTGCGAGATCGCGTAGCTGTCGGCAATCGTCATGTCGGGATAGCGACGGGAAAACTGCATGACCGGCGTGCGGCTGCGCTCGGCGTCGTGCAACTCGCGGGCGAGGGCCTGATGGGTCGAGGCGTCGAGCTTCGGCATCGCGTTGTCTCCATAGCGCCGCCCAGCGCAGGCGACGTGTTTTTGCAGGTCGATAGCCTCTATTCTTGCGGCCGCCCGCGCCACGAACAATCAATCGATTTTGGGTGATTGATAAGCAAAACTGGATAATCGAACGCCGCCTGACGGCACACCTTTCGTGCGGAAATCCCCCACTGTCGCAAGGCCGCCACACCTTCAACCTTTCGTTGAATCACGTTCGGCGAAACCGATCGACCGGCCATCTCCACGCTTCGCGACTCCATTGCGCAATTTTCTCCGGCAACGTCGGGCTTTCTTCTCGCCGCGCCCTCCCGGACCGCCCACCACGCCGCATTACCGACCGAGAGTCATCAACACCCATTAAAAATGAGAGTGATTTGCATTTATAATCCGCGTCGTTTTATTACAGCGCATTACGCGTTACGTGTCCCGCGCGTACCGCGTCATGCATAACGATCCGAACGCCGCAGCATCCGCTTCTGCCAGCGGCCACGCTCGCCACACTCTTGCAGTCACGAAGGTCAGCCAAGATGAAGATGTCCGTAAGTCGCCGTGCACACGCGGCAGCCGATGCCGCCGGTATGGTTAGCGCCGCCCGCCTCACCCGAATCCATCGCCTCGCCTCCCCGACTCGTCTGCCGCGCGCCACCGCCTGCGCCGCCGCGCTCCTCATGGCAACGCTCGGTAGCGCGCATGCGCAGCAGGCCACGACGGCCACCACTGCCGCCGAATCCAAGGCTGACGTCGAACTCGGCGCAGTCAATGTCTCGGGCGACTGGCTCGGCACGGGTCTCGACAACAGCGCGAAGACCTTTCCCGGCGCGCGCACGGTCGTGAAGAAGGAACAGATCGACGCCTCGGGCGCTTCGAGCATCGGCGACGTCTTGCGTCGTGTGCCGGGCGTGCAGGCCACCGATAACTCCAGCAGTGCAGGCAGCGCCATCTCGTTGAACATCGGTGTACGCGGTCTCGCGGGTCGTTTCAGCCCGCGCTCAACGGTGCTGCTTGACGGCATTCCGCTTGCCGTGGCGCCTTATGGCCAGCCGCAGCTGTCGTTCGCGCCGGTCAGCCTCTTCAACATCGAGAGCATCGACGTCGTGCGTAGCGGCGGTGCCGTTCGCTACGGTCCGCAGAACGTGGGCGGCGTGATCAACTTCAAGACGCGCTCGATCCCGAACACGCCGGGCCTCACCGGCGACGCGACCGTGCGTCAGAACATCTACACCGCGGGTGGCGGCACCAACACGCAATACGGCCTTTTCCTCGGCACGCAGATGGACAACGGCCTCGGCCTCGCGCTGCTGTACTCGGGCATGGTCGGGCGCGACTGGCGCACGGGCAGCGACGAGAACGTGAACGATCTCGCGTTGAAGTGGCGCTACGACATCACGCCGAGCCAGCAGGTCTACGGTAAGGTCTCGTACTACGACGCCAAGTCGAAAACACCGGGTGGCCTGACCGCAGCGCAATACAACGCCGATCCGTTCCAGAACACGCGTCCGAACGACTACTGGAGCGGCAACCGCACCGGTCTGGACTTCGGCTACCTGAACACGATCTCGGAGACACAGGAATTCGAGATCCGCACGTTCTACAACGAGAGCTACCGTCAGAGTTCGCTGACCAATCTCTCGGTCTTGCCGCTCGTCACGATCCATCAGCCGCGTAACTATCAGACGTTCGGCATCGAGCCGCGCTACACGCAGCGTCTGTTCGTCGGGCCGACAGCGCATGACGTGACTGTCGGCTATCGCTTCATCCGCGAGCGTGGCGACGACAACAACTTCCAGGTCAATGTCGCCAATGGCAACACGTCGGCGACGACCACGTTCTACAACTACACCACCGCGAACGCGTTCTACATCGACGACCGCATGGCGTGGGGCAACTGGCGTCTCACGCCGGGCGTGCGCTACGAAATGATTGCGTCGCAGCGTGTCGACAAGGCGTCGGGCAACACCTTCCGCACCGATAACAACAAGCCGCTGCCGTCGGTGAACCTGTCGTATCTGGTGAACAGCGCGTGGACGATCTTCGCGGACTACAGCACGTCGTTCGGCCCGGTGCAGAACACGCAACTGAACTCGATGTCGGCGACGAACCCGCTCCAGCCGGAAGTGGCTCGCACGTATGAAATCGGTACACGTTGGACGGACAATCGCTGGAAGGCCGAGTTGACGGCCTTCAAGATGAAGTTCGACAACCAGATTCTGCAAGTGCCGAACGTCAGCCCGGCGACCTTCCAGAACATCGGTGCGACGAACCACGACGGTATCGAAACCGCACTTGACTACACCTTCGATCGCGACAGCGCGCTGCGTGGTCTGAACCTGTACGCGAACTTCACGTACGTGCGTGCCATCCAGAAGTCGGGCACGACGGCCGGCCTCGACGTACCGTTCTACTCACGCTTTACCGACACCCTCGGCGCGCGCTATGCGATCGGTCAATGGACCTTCAACGTCTCGACCACGCATCAAAGCTCGCAGTACTCGGATCTGGCAAACACCGAAGCCCAATCGGCCGACGGTACCAACGGCAAGGTGCCGGGTTACCGCGTGTGGAATCTGCAAGCGATGTACAAGCTGCCGTTCTACAAGAACGCCGATGTCACCGTCGGGGTGAACAACGTGTTCGACAAGCGCTTCTACACGCGTAACACCGACCAGAACGGCGGCATCATGGTCGGCGCGCCGCGCATGGTCTACGTTCAGGGACACTTCGGGTTCTGATCGGGGATTGTCGAGGCGAGTGCGATGCCGGAGAGATCGCGCTCGATTCACATGCGGCAGCGGCGTTACGTGCCTCATCTGCCTCATCTGTCTTACCGATACCAACACCGGCTCACCTTGCGTGAGCCGGTTTTTTTTCGTCAACCGCAGTCCAGCACTCCCAATTGGAGCGACGGGCGCGGTCTTGGCGACTTACTTCGTACGGCCGTAGTCGTCCTGGAAACGAACGATATCGTCTTCGCCGAGATACGCGCCCGATTGCACTTCAATGAGTTCGAGCGGCACTTTGCCGGGGTTCTCGAGCCGGTGAGTCGTGCCCACGGGAATGTACGTGGATTGATTTTCCGTCAGCAATATCGTGTTTTCGCCATTCGTGACGCGCGCCGTACCCGTCACCACCACCCAGTGCTCTGAACGGTGGTAGTGCATCTGCAGACTCAACGACGCGCCGGGCTTCACGACGATCTTCTTCACCTGGAAGCGGTCGCCGACACAAATGCCTTCATAGTCGCCCCACGGCCGGAAAACCCGCTGGTGGAACACCGACTCGGAACGGCCTTCTGCGATGAGCGTCTCGACCATGCGCTTCACGTCCTGCACATGATCCTTCGAGGTCACCAGCACTACATCCGGGGTCTCGACA
>JARLJF010000111.1 GCA_031291335.1 Pandoraea sp.
GTATCACGGGGCGCAATGGCTTTAATGCGTACGGCTTGCGTGGACTCGCGCGGCCGTCACGGGGACAAATAGAAGATCAGGTATGGAAACGACAGAACCGCAGGTGACACCGGCGCCCACGGACGATGAGTCTCAACTGCATGACTCTTTTCGCATCACCAACCCGCTGGAGATTGGCGGCGTGCTGCGTCATCTGGCGACTCGTGGCGATTTCATGACGGTGTACTTCGCGAACGGCCAGCGTCAGCTCGTCACGCGTCTGCTCAAGGTCGAGCCGCAAGCCCGTGGCTTCTATTTCGACTGGGGCGGCGTAGAGACGGAGAACCAGGCACTGCTCGCCAACAAGCGTGCGCTGTTCGTCGGCGTGCCGGAAGGCATTCAGGTGCATTTCCCCATCGGCGACGTGCAAGAGGTCGAGTACGAGGGGTATCCCGCGTTCTACTCGTCGTATCCGGAAACGCTCGTGCGCTTGCAGCGCCGCGATTACTTCCGCGTGAAGACGCCGATCCTCGATCCGTACCAGTGCACGGTCAAATTCCCGGAAGATACGCCGCTGCGTCTGTCGGTCTTCGATCTTTCGCTGGGGGGCGTGGGCTTGCGCACGAAATCCGGCGTGGCCGCAGAGATTCCGAAGGGCTCGATGCTCATGCACGTCGAGATCGAGTTGCGCGATTACGGCACGGTTCAGGTCGACCTGGAAGTCTGTGCGGTTCGCAGCGTGCCGCTCGCGAAGGACGTCGAGTATCACATCGGTTGTCGCTTCATCGCGCTCTCACGCACCGCCGAATCGCGTTTGCAAAAGCTCATCACGCAACTCGAACTCAATCGCAAGGCATTTGCGCGCGCCTGATCGTTCGACGTTGTCTCGTATTCGTTCTGCGTCATCCGTCAGGTGACGCAGGCGATACCGCCAAGGGCGGCCCGTGGGGTCGCCCTTTGTTTTTTAGGCTCGACCGTTCTCAGCCCGGCGCGTGAATTCGCAGGGCCGGAATCGCGTGCAGCCGCCGCAGCAGGTCGGCCTGACGCCGGCACCCCGTCTTGTCGAAGATATGACGCAACTGTGTGCGTGCCGTGTTGATGGCGACATTGGCGTCCTGCGCGTATTGCGTCAGTTCACGGCCTTCGGCGAGTGCCTGAGCGAGACGAGCTTCCGCCGGCGACAGGCCGAAGAGCACCTTGAGCGTGTACGGCCCGAGCGTTACGCGCCGGTCCAGCTCGCCGACGGTGAGCATGGCCATCGGACGCTGCCAGGGCGCCGCGCAGGCGTGAGATTCGCGTAGCGGCAGTGCCGTGATGCCCCAATGCTGCTTGTCGCCGTGCAGGCGGTAGCTGCCGGCAACGGGCATCGGTGCCGTCGCATTCTCGATCAGACGCCGTACCGCTTGATCGTCGCCCGGCAGCAGCGCGGTGAACTTCCCGCTGCGAATGCCGACGTTGCGCGCGGTGCCCAATTGCTGATGGGCGGCCACGTTCAGGTAGTGTGCATGACTCGTCTCGTCGGTAATGACGATGGCCATCTCCAACTGATCGAGCACCGACATGCCCATAGCGGCCTGCGCTTGCAGGTGCCGTGTGCCCGCGCGCAGGCGCGCTGCACGCGCGAGATGCTTCGTGATGATTTCCAGCTCGGGGGCGGTGTCGGCGTCTTCGAAAGGGGGACGGTCGGGGCTGCGCAGGATCGCCAGCAATTCACTGGTGCCGTCAGCGCCGTCGAGATGCAGGCCGTACGTGTAACGCACGCCGTTGGGTAGCAGGAAGTCGTTGTACAGCTCGCTGCGGGCCACATAGCGATCGCTCAAGTGATGGTGGCAGCGCAGGGCATGGCCGACCGGCTGGCGCAGCATCAGGGCTACGCGTGGGTCGGTAGGGGCGAGCTTTTCGACGAACTCGCGAATGCGATCGGGCGGTGTCTCGAGCGAATGGGAGTCGCGCGTGGCGCAGTGGCGCGCGCGATCCCATGTCACCGAATGGAACCCGATACCACCGGCCCATTGATTGAAATCGCGCAATGCCTGATCCCAACGCGCGTCGTCGAGCACTCCGTC
The DNA here is from genome assembly GCA_031291335.1 of Pandoraea sp. Classification (GTDB taxonomy): domain Bacteria; phylum Pseudomonadota; class Gammaproteobacteria; order Burkholderiales; family Burkholderiaceae; genus Pandoraea. The sequence goes on from JARLJF010000111.1 coordinate 2,046, forward strand.
ATAGCAAGTGCTGATCAGTGCGTCGAGCGACAACTTCCCCATGTCGTCCACCATCGCCTCCCGCGGCTCTGTTCCGACGAACCTTCATGTGTTGCCTTGTGCCCATCTCACTCGCGCTCGTCTCTGACGGACGTGTTGCGCATAGGGCGTATTCTGGCAAGCCACATTACGGGGATCAATCCGGCATCAGCGGTCGCGTTGTTGCATCGCCACATGGGGTGGCGGCTCGCCACGGGCTTCGCGTATGCCATCGGGATAGATGCGCACGAGCACGATACGCGGGCCCTGCATCTTCTTGACGACCACCGAGAAGCCTTCGAAGTCGATTTTCTGGCCTTCGCGCGGCAGATAGCCTAGTGAATCCATGATCAGCCCACCCACCGATTCCGCCCGCTCGCTCGGGATCTCGATGCCCAGCGAGCGTTCGAGCGTAAGGATCGGCAAGCTGCCGCGTCCGATGAGCGTGCCGTCTTCCATGCGGGTCCAGTCGTCTTCCGTCTGACGGAATTCGTCGCGGATCTTGCCGACCAGCGCGGAGAGCAGGTTGTCCAGCGTCAGGAAGCCGATGGGCTTCTGGTCTGGCCATCCCACAATGGCAAAGTGCGGCGCGCCCCGACGGAAGCGGCCGAACAACTCGCGTGCCGGCATGTCGGGCCTCACGCGCTCGACCGGCCGGGCCATGGCGCCGAGATCCTCGATGGACTGGCCGTGATGCTCGGCCAGGAACAGATCCTTCAGATGGACCACGCCGAGCACGGTTTCGCCGTCGTTGTCGAAGAACGGGTAGCGGCTGTAACGGTGGCGATAGGCCGTGTCCATGTTCTGCGCGAAGGTGGCGCTGCGGCGGAACGCGGCCACTTCGCTCATCGGATGCATCAGATCGGAGACGGTCAGGTCGCTGAAGTCGATGGCGTAGGCCACCACGTTCCAGTCGTCACGCGAGAGTTTTTCGCTCGATGCGCCCCGGCGCATGATCAGCTTGATTTCGTCCGCTGAGTAATGCGCGTCGGCACCGTGCGACGGATCGAGGCCGGTCCAGCGCAGCAGCCGGTTGGCGCTGTGGTTGAGTACCCAGATTGCCGGATACATCAGCCAGTAGAACGCATAGAGCGGCGCGGCCGTCCACACCGAGACGGCTTCCGGCAGGCGCAGCGCCATCGACTTCGGTGCGAGTTCACCCACGACGATGTGCAGATACGAGATCGTGAAGAACGCGATGAAGAAGGCGAGTGCGTGAATCAGTTCCGCCGAGCTGACGCCCATCATGGCGAACATCGGCGTGAGAATGCGCGCGAAAGCGGGCTCACCGATCCAGCCCAGGCCGAGTGAGGCGAGGGTGATGCCGAGCTGGCAGGCAGAGAGGTAGGTATCGAGTTGGCCGTGAACCTTGGCCAGGATACGGCCGCGCCAACCGCGTTGGCGGGCAATGACTTGAACGCGAGTCTGGCGCAGTTTGACGAGGCCGAATTCCGCCGCCACGAAGAAGCCGTTGAGAAACACCAGCAAGATCGCAGCGACGATCAGTAAGAAGTTTTCCAAAATATATGAAATGGGACAACAGGCCCGTCAGTATAAGTGACATTTGCCCGCGACAAGAAATAACCGTGACGTTCCGGTGTTTTGCATGCCAGTTGCGCGTGATTCACGGGGCTTTCGCGGTGGATGCAGGCAAGTCTGTGTTCGTCAGCGGCGGTCGATGGCCCGCCAGCCGGGCATGGCGAAGGCTTCAACGAGAAAATCGATGAGGGCGCGAACCTTGGCGCTCAGGTATTTGCGCGTGGGATAGACGACGTAGATCCCCGTCTCGCCCTGCGTGTACTCGGGCAGGAATTCGACGAGTTGGCCATCACGCAGGGCATCCTGAACGAGAAACGAAGGTTGCAGCACAATGCCCGCACCGGCCACGGCGGCCGCGAGGCACGTGTCGCCGTTATCGGCGATGAGCCTGGCGCGCGTGCGCACGGACACCGGGCCGTCGGGGCCATCGAAACGCCATTCACGGCGGTGCGAAAAGTAGCTGTAGCCCACCGTCTCATGATGGGCAAGTTCGCTGGGATGCTTCGGCGTGCCGTGTTGCGCGAGGTAGCCGGGGGAGGCGCACAGCACCAGCCGGGTACCGGCGAGCCGTCGATGTACGAGCGACGAATCGGGCAGGCGCGTGATCCGGATGGCGAGGTCGTAGCCTTCGTCCACGATATCGACGAGGCGATCGCTCAGCGTGATGTCGAGCGAGACCTGCGGGTGCTGGGCGAGAAACGTCGGCCACAGCGGCGCCAGATGGAGGACACCGAATGTGTGTGGCGCATTGATCCGCAATGGGCCGGTGGGCTGTCCGTCCTGCTCGCCCGCCATGGCGTCGGCTTCATCGAGTTCCGCGAGGATCTGACGGCAACGCTCCACATATCGCTGACCCGGTTCGGTGAGCGACAGCCGTCGCGTGGTCCGTTGAAGCAAGCGCGTGCCCAGACGCGCTTCGAGATCGGCGACGTAACGCGAGATGGCGGTTTTCGAGATGCCCAGCGTTGCGGCGGCCTTCACGAAGCTGCCCGACTCGACCACGGCGATGAAGCACTCGATCTCGCGAAGTTTGTTCATGCCGGGGCCATGCTCCTCAGGGATGCGCGTATTGAGCCAATGCCGTTATTGTGCCAGCGCGTTCACCTCGGCGAGCGTCGGGGCGGCGCTGCCGAATGCAAAGGCGTCCATGCGCAGGGCGCCGTAAGTGGCACCCGTGTCGAAGTGCGTCTGGCGAGCGGCGTTCTCGGCGGCACCCAATGCGATGTAGAGCGGCAGCAGATGCTCGTCGGTCGGATGCGCGCGCTCGGCGTGCGGCGCGCGGGCACGGTAGTCGAACAGCGCGTCCAGATCCATCGTGGCCAGATGCTCGGTGAACCACGAGACGAACTCAGTCAGATAGGGGGCCTCTGCCCGATCTTCGGACGGCGCGCGGAACACTTCGTGCAGATTGTGCGTGAAGCTGCCCGAGGCGAGGATGAGCACGCCTTCCTGTGCGAGCGGCGCGAGTTGCTGGCCAAGCCGGTAGTGGTACTCCGGACGCATATGCCGTTGCAGCGACAACTGCGTGACCGGTATATCCGCGTCGGGGTACAGATAACTCAGCGGCACCCACGCGCCGTGATCGAGACCCCATTGGTCGTCGGTCGCGGCGGGCAGGCCCACATCCTGCAGGATCTGTACCGTGCGCTCGGCAAGCGCGGGCGCGCCGGGCGCCGGGTATTCCAGCGTATAGAGTTCGCGCGGGAAGCCGCCAAAGTCATGAATCGTGCGCTGTTGCGCCAGACTGCCCACGCGCGGTGTCGGCGTCGACCAATGCGGCGAGATCACGAGAATCTCCCGCGGACGCGGCACCGCACGCCCCAGCGCCGTCAACAACGGGCCGGTACGGCCGGGTTCGACCGCGAGCAGCGGTGAGCCGTGGGAGACGAAGAGGGTGGGAAGGGCAGACATGGCAATGACTCCGGCAAAAGCACGCTATCGAACAATTTGAAACGGGATGAAGCTGAATAAAGCGGGATCGGGCAATCAGGCCGAGCGCGCACGGCGAATCGCGTAGGCGCCGTCACCCAGCAATGCGACGACCAGCAGTGCCACCAGCCACAACGCCGGGAATTCCCAGCCGCCGCCCTTGTTGGTAAAGAGCCAGCCGTTGTGGCCATGCACCGACACGATGGTTCCCAGGATCAGTGCCGCCAGCGGCAGTGCCGCCCACCGTGCGTAGAAGCCCGTGATCAGCATCAGACCACCTACGAATTCCAGCGCCATCGTGACATAGGCGAGAACCGGGGGCAGGCCGAGCGAGCCCATGAAGCCCACGAAACCGGGCACGGTGAACACGAACACCTTGAGTGAGAGGTGGGCGAGGAAGAGGATGCCTAGCGACACACGCAGCAGCAGTGCGGCGTACGGGGCGGTTTTGGTATCGATCATGACGGGCTCCGGTGAGAGATCGAGGTAAGGGTTGGCTCAGCAATCGGCTGGACTGCTGACTTACCCACGATTCTAGGGAGCGCGATCGTTCAGATAAACGAGCGGGCCGGGGATTGATTGTCCCTGTGATTGGGACAATCAATCATGACGGTGTCGGCACTCAGGCCGAAGCAATCATCCGGTCGAGCAATTCGACCCAGTGTTGTACCGGGGCGTGATCGCGGGCGTGCTCGCCCTTGGCGGTCGCCTGCAAATGGCAGATGCAACCGACGTTCGCCGAGACGACCAGTTCGGGGCCGAGCGCGTCGAGCGACTTCCACTTCGCGTCGCGCAATTGATGCGACAACGCCGGCTGAGTCACCGAATACGTGCCAGCCGAGCCACAGCAGATGTGGCTGTCCTGCGGCAGCATGACATTCACGCCGACACCGGTCAGCACCTTCTCCACCGCGCCCTTGAGCTGCTGGCCGTGTTGCAGTGTGCAGGGCGGGTGATAGGCCACCTTGCCGGTCTTGCGATTCGGCACACGTTGTTGCAATGCTTCGAGGTTATCGAGCAGCACTTCCGACAGGTCGCGCGCCAGTTCGGAGACACGTTGCGCTTTGCCCGCGTATTGCGGATCGTGACGCAACAGGTGGCCATATTCCTTGATCGTCGCGCCGCACCCGGACGCATTGATCACGATGGCTTCCGCGCCGGCTTCCAGCTCGGGCCACCAGGCGTCGATGTTGCGACGCGCGTCGTCGAGGCCATCGTCCTGATAATTCAGGTGCAGCCGGATGGCGCCGCAGCAACCGGCGGCCGCAGGGCGGACCATTTCGATGCCGAGGGCGTCAAGTACGCGGGCGGTGGCCTTGTTGACGTTCGGCAGCATGGCCGGTTGCACGCAGCCTTCGAGCATCAGCATGCGGCGTGCATGCTTGGCCTGCGGCCAACTGCCTGAGCGCTGACGATGCGGCACCTTCTCGCGCAGCGAGCGCGGCAGCAGCGAACGGAACTGCTGCCCAAGGCGCAAGGCGGGCGAGAACAGGGTTCGGTTGGGGAGCACGTGGGCGAGGGTCCAGCGCAGGGCGCGTTCACCGGCGGGGCGGCCGACCTTGGCGTCGACATGACGGCGGCCGATATCGACAAGGCGGCCGTATTGAACGCCTGACGGACACGTCGATTCGCAACTGCGGCAGGTCAGACAACGATCCAGGTGACGCTGCGTTTCGCGCGTCACGTTCTGGCCTTCGACCATCTGCTTGATGAGATAGATGCGCCCGCGCGGGCCGTCGAGTTCGTCGCCCAGCAACTGGTACGTCGGACAGGTCGCGGTACAAAATCCGCAATGCACGCATTTGCGGAGAATGGCTTCGGCTTCGTCGCCATCCGGCGTCTGACGGAGGAATTCTGCGAGGTTCGTTTGCATCGTCTTTTCTAGGGTCTGTTCGCCTTGATTCCTGGCTCGTGAATCGTGAACGTGTTCTATCAGTTGACTGGCAAGGCGCCGGTAGCGCCGCTTGGTCGCTCCAAGCAAGCTGTGGCGGTAACGCCGCCCGTCGGCCGACAGGGCAAATCCCCCTTGGCCGGGCACCACGAGCCCGGAATCAAGGGGATCAGACCCTACCGGTACAGCCGATGGCGGTTGAAGATGCGGCTCGGATCGAAAGCTTGCTGCAAACGCTTGCCGATGGCGTCCAGCGCGGCGGGTTGTGGGGTAAATACGCCAGCCGACTTATCGCCGTGGCGAAACAGCGTAGCATGCCCACCCACTGCTGCGGCAATCGCGCGGACTTCGGCGGCGGCGCGCGGGGTGATCCACCAGCGTTGTGCGCCACCCCATTCGATCAGATGTTCGTCGCCGTTAGCGAGCGGTGGCGTGGTCGGCGGCACCGACAGGCGCCACAACGGCTGGCCGTCTCCCATCACCGGGGACGGTGCGAAGAACGGGTGCGTCTGTTCGCGGAGGGATTCCCAGAAGGTGTGGGCGCCGATAGCGTCGACGGGGTCGCCGCCCATGGCATGGCGGGCGGCATCGATGGCCGCTGCCGCCCCGCCAAGGCGCACGCTCAGCACGCCGTCGTGCCAGACCGATCCCATCAGCGGCAGCGGCTGGCCGCCCCAGCGATTGAGTTGCTCGATGGCTTGCGCCTGCGGCAGCGTGAACTGCAACGTGGTCTCGGCGACGGGGCATGGCAACACCTTGATCGAGAGTTCGAGCAGCACACCGAGTGTGCCGAGTGAGCCGGCCAGCACGCGAGAAACGTCGTAGCCCGCAACGTTCTTCATCACCTGTCCGCCGAAGTGCAGCACCTGCCCTTGTCCGTTCATCACGACCGCGCCGAGCACGAAATCGCGCGGTGCGCCGACGTGCGGCCTGCGCGGACCGGCCAGGCCCGCCGCGACGCAGCCGCCCAGCGTTGCGCCGACACCGAAGTGGGGGGGCTCGAAGGGTAGGATCTGACCACACTCGGCCAACGCCGCTTCGATCTCGGCGAGCGGCGTGCCCGCCCGCGCGGTGATCACGAGTTCGGCCGGATCGTACGAGACGATGCCGCGATACGGGCGCATGTCGAGCGGCTCGCCGTCAGGTGTCTGGCCGTACCAGCGTTTGGTGTTGCCGCCCTGAAGGTCGAGCGGTGTGCCGCTGGCGGTGGCGGCCAGCACGCGCTCGCGAATCGTGGCGAGGGCCTGCGTTGCCGCGTGCGAATCGGTGTCGTGCTGCGGGGCGTGGAGGACTTGCGACATCAGAACCTCGGCAGATCGGGATGGGGCAGCAGGCCGCCGCGCACGTGCATCCTGCCGTACTCGGCGCAGCGCGCTCGCGTGGGAATGGCCTTGTCCGCGTTGAGCAGTCCGGCGGGATCGAAGGCGCGCTTCACGGCGAAAAACGCATCGCGTTCTTCCGGCGAGAACTGCACGCACATCGAGTTGATCTTCTCGATGCCGACGCCGTGCTCACCCGTCACCGTGCCGCCTAATTCCACACACGCTTCGAGAATGTCGCTGCCGAACGCTTCGGCGCGATGCCATTCATCGAGATCGTTGCCGTTGAACAGAATCAGCGGGTGCATGTTGCCGTCGCCCGCGTGAAATACGTTGATGCAGCGCAGACCGTATTGCACTTCCATCGCTTCGATTCGCTTGAGCAACGTGCCGATGGTCCGGCGCGGAATCGTGCCGTCCATGCAGTAGTAGTCCGGCGAGATGCGTCCGGCCGCGGGGAAGGCGTTCTTGCGCCCGGACCAGAAGCGCAGGCGCTCGGCTTCGGAGGCAGACACCTGAATGCGTGTGGCACCCGACGCGCGCAGCACCGCCGAGACTCGCGCAATCTCTTCCGCGACTTCTTCGGGGGTGCCGTCGGACTCGCATAACAGGATCGCTGCCGCGTTGAGGTCGTAGCCCGCGTGAACGAATTCTTCTACGGCTTGCGTGGCCGGCTTGTCCATCATCTCCAGACCCGCCGGAATGATGCCCGCCGCGATGATCGCCGCAACGGCGTTGCCGCCGGATTCCACGTCATCGAAGCTCGCCATGATGACTTGCTGGACCTGCGGCTTCGGCACGAGCTTCACGGTAATTTCCGTGACGACGCAGAACATCCCTTCGCTGCCGATGAACACGGACAGCAGATCGAGGCCGGGGACATCGAGCGCGTGCGAGCCGAATTCCACGACGTCGCCGTCCATCGTTACCGCGCGAACACGCAGCACGTTGTGCACGGTGAGTCCGTATTTCAGACAATGCACGCCGCCGGAATTCTCCGAGACGTTGCCGCCGATGGTGCAGGCGATTTGCGACGACGGGTCCGGCGCGTAGTAGAGCCCGTAAGGGGCGGCCGCTTCGGAGACTGCGAGATTGCGTACGCCGGGCTGCACGGTGGCGGTGCGGGCGTAGGCATCGACTTCGAGAATGCGCTTGAATCGGGCAAGCGAGAGCACGATGCCGTCGGTGATCGGCATGGCGCCGCCGGACAGACCCGTACCGGCGCCACGCGGCACTACGGGGACGTTGTGCGCGTGGCATGCCCGCAGAATGCGGCAGACCTGATCTTCGTCGGCAGGCAGCACGACGGCGAGCGGTAGCTTGCGATAGGCGGCCAGACCGTCGCACTCATACGGCGTGATCTGTTCGCGACCGGTCAGCCACTGCACGTCGGGCACGGCGGCACGCAACGCTGCGAGGCGGGCGGTGCGTGTGCCGTCGTCCAGTGTCTCGAAGACGGGCTCATCCGTGACCGGAGCAGGTCCCGGTGGGGAAGACGCGGCCGTCAAGGTCGGCGGTGCGTCCGAACCATGCGGACTCAGCAGACTCAGCGGAGTCAGCGGCTGTGAGGGGGGCGACGCATGCGATGCCATCAGGCTTGCTCTCGAAGGGTCGTTGACGTGTAATGGGTCTGTCTGGCCATGTGGTCTACTGGTAGACTGGTCGACCAGTTATCTGATGACGTCATCGTAAAGGGAATGATCCGATTCCGCATGCCGGGTTAACCCTCGGTTTTAGGGCGATCATCTAGTGATACCGCGCGACGGGCCGAGGTGCCGCCCTGAGCGGAGCGTCATCCTGTATCTTGGCGTCTGTGTTTTTTCTGTCGAGAACCAAAGCCGACATGTCGTCCAACGAGTCGTCCTTGCCTATGTCATCCCTACCTGCCAGCGAATCTTCCGGGGCTGTTGCGAGTTTCGTGCCGGTCACGCCGCCGCCGCGTCTGCGTCTGTCCGACATGGTGTACGAGCAACTGGAGACGATGGTCGTCGAAGGCCGGCTCGCGCCGGGCTCGGCGCTGCCGTCCGAGCGCGATCTGGCGCAGCAGATGGGCGTGTCACGCCCGTCACTTCGTGAAGCCCTGTTGCGACTGGAGTCGCGCGGTCTGATCGTGGGGCGCGCCGGTGGCGGTTATCTGGTGGCGAACGCCAGCCAGCCGCTGCTCGCCGAACCGCTGTCGCAATTGATGTCGCGCCACAGCAAGACCGTCGACGATGTTCTGGAGATGCGTGAAGTGCTCGAAGCCAAGGCCGTGGAGCTGGCGGCCGAGCGCGCGACGCCCGAGGACATCGCTCGACTTGCGCAGGCGCTCGACGCGCTCGAGGCGGCATACGCCGCAGGTCGCGATGGCCTGGATGGCGAAGGCGATGCGCGGGGAAAGTCGCTGCTCACCCGCGTGCCCGAACTCGACGCCCATTTCCATCTGGCGCTGGCCGAGGCGACGCACAACCTCGTGCTGGTGCATCTGATGCACGCGATCTTCGAATTGCTGCGTGGGGCGGTCGTTGACAATTACCGCGCCATCGTGGGGCACGGCGCTGATCTGGCTGAACTGATCGATCAACATCGCCGCATCTTCACTGCCGTGGCATCGCACGATGCCGACAGCGCGCAACGTTCGCTGCGCGAACATCTGACCTTCATCCGCAACAACTCGGGCGACGTCGAGTCGGTCTGACCCCGTTTTTTGCCACCTGACGGAGCCCTCGCCAGAGGGCAAACCGAACCCGTCAAAACGTCATCGTTTTCCCTGACCCTGCGCTGCGCGGCATGACGCCGCGCAGGCGGGTGTTCGCCTGTGTGTCGGCGAGCAACACCTCCCAATGGCCTGATTTCACTACGTTTACCGGTTATCGAGCGCTTACCTCGGGCGGCTGGTCGCGTGCGGCCAACGGCGGTCGGCAGCCAATATGCGGGCGCTCTCGGGTTGACAGTGACCAGACCATCGACTAATTTTGGAACCATAAAAAATACTTAATTCGATATATTGAATCTTGTATATCAGATTCAAAGCGCTGAGTCGGCCCCTCAAGAGACCCGTGAATGAAACCGGGCGGGCGCCGATCCGACGCGGTTTTCATCGGAGACATCAGTTGGGTAAGCACACTTTTCTTTTCGGGCAGGCCTCATGCGACGGTTCCTTCGCATCGCCTGTCCAGTCGTATCCGCCGTCCGCGTCCGACGCCATGGTTCGGGCGTTGCGGTGTTCCTCATCTCCCTGTCGCCTGTTGCGGGCAGGCGATCCGGCGATCACGCGTCCGCGAGGCGCGCCCGCCTGAGTGATGCGACATGGCCTGCGAGGGACGTCACGGAAACGCATCGTGACTTCCGATAGTGCAGACCGGTCAGCACTCGAATTCGTAACCCGTCACCCTTCGGCAGTCGGCAACTTGCCGGCGCGGGCCCAAAGCCTGCGTCGCCGCGCCGAAGTGGGGGCCGGAAGTGTCCATTGGCACTTCCGCAAGTCAGTCAGCCGGGGCTCAAGCCCTGCGAGCGCGCCGCCAGGCAGCGTTCCGCGATCAAGCGGCCAAGCATGAGCCGCACGTAACGCCAGGAGGCGTGCCGTATCCGCGATCCCCATGCCGGGACGCGCCACGGCACGCGATGACGGCGGGCACCGCACAACGAAGCGCGGGCCGCCGCCAATCGTCTGACAGGTATAGGAGGCAAGTCATGCAAGCAGCTGCGCAACCGGAGGAGAAAACCTCTTTTCTGGGAGGGCGCTGGTCACAACTGGTGATCGGCATCATCTGTATGGGCCTGGTGGCCAATTTGCAGTATTCGTGGACGTTGTTCGTCGAGCCGATGCAGGCGAAGCATCACTGGGGCATCGCGGCCATTCAGGTGGCGTTCTCGATCTTCATCGTGGTGGAAACGTGGCTGGTGCCGATCGAAGGCTGGTTGGTCGATCGCTTCGGACCGCGGCCCGTGGTCGCGGGTGGCGCGATCTGTGTGGCGCTGTCGTGGATCATGTACTCGTACGCCGAGACGCTGACGGTGCTGTACACGGCGGCGGTCATTGCCGGTATCGGTGCGGGTTGCGTGTACGGCACTTGCGTCGGTAACGCGCTCAAGTGGTTCCCGGACAAGCGCGGTCTGGCCGCGGGTCTGACGGCGGCCGGTTTCGGCGCGGGCGCGGCGATCACGGTCATCCCCATCGCGAACATGATCCGCGAGTCGGGTTATGAGGCAGCGTTCTTCAACTTCGGCATCGTGCAGGGTGTGGCGATCTTCATTCTCGCGCTGCTGCTGGTCAAGCCGCGTGCGCCGAAGGGAATCACGGTGTCGCGCCGCAATCTGTCGACGAACGTGGATTACACCTCGGGCCAGATGATTCGTACGCCGGTGTTCTGGGTGATCTACGTCTGCTTCGTCGCGGTGGCCGCTGGCGGTCTGATGGCGACGGCACAGATCGGGCCGATCGCGAAGGACTACGGTATCGCCTCGATGCCGATGACGCTGTTCGGTGCCACGCTGCCGCTGCTGACCATGACGCTGTCGATCGACAACCTGTGCAACGGCTTTACGCGTCCGCTGTGCGGCTTTGTCTCGGACAAGATCGGTCGCGAGAACGCCATGTTCATCATCTTCCTCGGGGAAGGTGTGGCCATGCTTGGCCTGATGCACTTCGGTCAGAACCCGTACATGTTCGTGTTCTTCGCGGCGATGACCTTCCTGTGCTGGGGCGAAATTTTCTCGATCTTCCCGGCGCTGTGTGCGGATACGTTCGGTAGCAAGAATGCGGCGTCCAATGCGGGCACGCTCTACACGGCCAAGGGGACGGCAGCGTTGCTGGTACCGCTGGCTTCGGTGCTCGCCATCGGCGGTCATTGGGATCGTGTGTTCATCGCCGCGGCGGTGATCAGCATCACGGCGGCCGTGGCAGCGAAGTTCCTGCTCGCCCCGATGCGTCGTCGCTGGATCGAAAGTGTGAACAGCAACGAACTCCAGGCATCGACGAAACCGTCGGTTGCCATGGGCGCACCTGCGAGCGAGTAAGCCAGCGAGTGAGCGTGTAGTTCGTGAAGTCAGTAAGCGCGGGGCGCCGGAGACGGTGCCCCGTTTTCATTGGGGTGATGGGGCGGGTGAGGGATGCGCAATCCGGGAGATGGCGTCTTGTGGCCCAACGTCGGCGTAGAAAACAAAAAAGCCTTGCCGATCGGCAAGGCTTTTTGCGTTTTGGCTCCTCGACCTGGGCTCGAACCAGGGACCTACGGATTAACAGTCCGGCGCTCTACCAACTGAGCTATCGAGGATCAAACTTGTGTGTCGCGCATCGCTGTGACGATGTGCCGACTAAAACAAAGGCCTCGCGTGTGCGAGGCCATCGCTTCGGTATTCTTGGCTCCCCGACCTGGGCTCGAACCAGGGACCTACGGATTAACAGTCCGGCGCTCTACCAACTGAGCTATCGGGGATCAAAAGAGAAAGCGATTATAGAGGCGATTTTTGCACGCTGTCAACACTGAGCGCGCACTTTTTCTGCACCAATGGCGCAAACTTCGCCAATAACGCTCGTGGCTTAGCGCTCGAGCAGGTGCAGCTTATCGGTGACGTCCTTCCATTGGTCGGCATCAGCCAGGGACGGCTTGGTCTTCGTGATGCTCGGCCAGTTGGGCGACAATTCGGCGTTCAGCGCGATGAAGGCTTGCTGATCGCCCGGCACGTCCTCTTCGGCATAAATGGCGTTCACCGGACACTCGGCCACACAGACAGCGCAGTCGATGCACTCGTCCGGGTCGATGGACAGGAAGTTCGGGCCTTCGCGGAAGCAGTCCACGGGGCAAACGTCCACACAGTCGGTGAATTTACATTTGATGCAGCTTTCGGTGACAACGTGCGTCATGCCAACTCCAGAGTAGGGCGCGAAACGGCTTCGAACGGCCGTTAAAACGCGTATTGTAACGCAGCACGCGGCGGCAGGTGCGAGAGCCGAAAGGCGGGCGGGACAAGGCGTCCCACCGTCTCGCAATCCGCGGCGATGTCATGCGTGACACCGCTTTGCGGTACGATGTTCGCTGTTCCCGCGCACTGCCGAATGGGCCGTTGGCCGATCGGCAGTGTCCGCTGCTCTCTCGTGAGTGCTCCTCCCGGAGCCTGTCGTCATGATCATCACGTCGCTGCTCGATACCGATCTCTACAAGTTCACGATGATGCAGGTGGTGCTGCATCATTTTCCCGCCGCCCAGGTGGAATACCGCTTCAAGTGCCGCACCGAAGGCGTTGACCTCACGCCATACGTCGAAGAGATTCGAGACGAGATCCGGCTGCTGTGTGGATTGCGCTTCACCGAATCCGAATTGCGTTACCTCGGTGCGATGCGCTTCATCAAGAGCGATTTCGTCGACTTTCTCGACCTGTTCCATCTGAACGAGAAGTACATCACGGTGCTGCCGTCGCCGAAGGGCAACGGGGAGATCGACATCACGATTCGCGGGCCGTGGCTGCACACGATTCTCTTCGAGATTCCGGTGCTCGCCATCGTCAATGAGGTGTATTTCCGCAATACGCAGCGCACGCCGGCGTTTCAGGAGGGCCGTCAGCGGCTCAGGGACAAGATCTGCATGCTCGCCGAGCCTGTGGATTATCGCGAGTGCAAGATCGCCGATTACGGCACCCGCCGCCGCTTCTCGAAGGAGTGGCACGAAGAGGTGATTCTCACGCTGCGCGACGAGTTGGGCGAACAATTCGCGGGCACGAGCAACGTGTATTACGCGTCGAAGCTCGGCCTCACGCCGCTCGGCACGATGGCGCACGAGTATCTTCAGGCGTGTCAGGCACTGGGCCCTCGTTTGCGCGACTCGCAGATCTTCGGCTTCGAGATCTGGGCGAAGGAGTATCGCGGCGATCTGGGTATCGCGCTCTCCGATGTGTACGGCATGTCTGCTTTCCTGCGCGACTTCGACATGTACTTCTGCAAGCTCTTCGATGGGGCGCGTCATGATTCGGGCGATCCGTTCGCATGGGGCGAGCGCCTGCTGGAGCACTACGCGCAGAACCGTGTCGACGCGCATACCAAGACGATGATCTTCTCGGACGGTCTCGACATTCCGAAGGTGCTGCAACTGTTCGCGCGTTTTCGCGATCGTTGCAAACTGGCGTTCGGCGTGGGCACGAACCTCACGAACGATCTCGGCTATCAGCCGTTGCAGATCGTCATCAAGATGGTGCGTTGCAACGGCCAGCCAGTGGCGAAGCTGTCGGATTCGCCGGGCAAGAACATGTGCGACGACGACGCGTATCTGGCCTATCTGCGTCAGGTGTTCGAGATCGCGCCGGAGCCGGCTGTCGGCGCTTGACTGTCGGTATCTGCGATGTTCTCTGAACGCCGGGACAGATGATTCCGATTGTGCGCGAACGCGCGTCGCGCCAGCAGGGTCAGCCGTTATAATTGCGCATCGCCCGCCGGGCTTGCACCGGTGGCTTCGAAGACGATAGATGACGACGCCGGCTGTAGACCGGTGCGTCGGCTTCACAGGACAGCCCATGGATACCTCCGACGCTCGCAATCGCATCTTTGCCCGCATTCGCAACGCACAGCATCGTCCTGACGTGGCGCGCGCGAATGAGCAGGCGGCGGCCGAGGATTATCTGGCGCGACACCCGCAAGGGCCGCGTCCGGCACTGTCCGCCGATCTGATCACCACGTTTATCGGCAAGGCCGAGGCACTCTCGACCACGATCACCCGTGTGCCGGGCATGAGCGACGTACCTGCTGCTGCCGCAACCTATCTGCAAGCCAACGGACTCACCACACAAGCGGTGGCTTGGCCCACGTTGCGTGATCTGGACTGGGCGCAGGCCGGTTGCCAAGTGGAATTTCGCAAGCCGCATGGCGACGATATGGTGGGCATCACCGGTTGCTTCTGCGCCATCGCGGAGACCGGGGCGCTGATGATGATGTCGGGACCCGAGACGTTCGCGTCGGCCACGCTCTTGCCCGAGACGCACATTGCCGTCGTACCGGCTTCTCGTATCGTCGCCGGGCATGAAGACGGCTTCGCCCTGATGCGTAGCGAGCGCGGTCAGCTCTCACGCGCCACCAATTTCATTGCCGGACCGTCGCGTACGGCGGATATCGAACAAACGCTGGTGCTGGGCGCGCATGGTCCCTACCGCGTGCATCTCATCATCGTCGACGGCGTCTGACGCGCGACTCAGCCGACCCGACCGGCAATGCCGGGCCGATCACGACCGTCTCGACTCGCCAGCGCGTTCCGATTCGCGGTGGCGGCGCATCCTTCGATAATTGACCGTCGACCTCGGGTTTATCGGGCGATACGTAACTTCGGTATGAGATATTTCCCAAGCTTGCGTGGCTTGGGGCACTCGGCCGCCAATGGCGACTCGTAAGGAGTTGACCATCAATCAACAGGAACCATCAGCAATGCACAAGGGGATTTGGGGAGCATTGGTTGCGGCGGGGCTGGCATTAGCGAGTCCCGCGGCGTTCGCCGCCGGACCGGACGGCGCGCAACTCGTCGCCTGGTGGGGTGTGCCGTTTGCGGGGTTGCTGCTTTCGATTGCGATCGGGCCGCTGCTGGCGCCCGCGTTCTGGCATCACCACTTCGGCAAGATCGCGGCATTCTGGGGCGCAGCCTTTCTGCTGCCCTTCGCGCTCGTGTTCGGTGTGGGCGCTGCGTGGTACGGCGCGGTACATGCCGTGGTTGCGGAGTACATTCCTTTCGTGGTGCTGCTCACGGCGTTGTTCACGACGGCTGGCGGCATCTGCGTTCACGGCAACCTGCGAGGCGGGCCGTGGCTCAACACGGGACTGCTGACGCTGGGTACGGTGCTGGCGAGCATCATGGGCACGACGGGCGCGGCCATGCTGCTGATTCGTCCGCTCATTCGCGCGAACGACAACCGCAAGCACAATGTGCATATTGTCGTGTTCTTCATCTTCCTCGTGGCGAATGCCGGGGGCTCACTGACGCCGCTGGGCGATCCGCCGCTCTTCCTCGGGTTCCTGCAAGGGGTCGACTTCTTCTGGACGACGGCCCACATCTGGCCTGAGACGCTGTTCATCTGCGCCGTGTTGCTGGTGCTGTTCTTCGTAATCGATAGCTATTACTTCCGCCAGAAGAGCGAGCGCCAGATCGAACAACTGGACCCGACGCCGCATGCCACGCCGCTGCGACTCGAAGGCAAGCGCAACTTCGTGTTGCTTGCTGCGGCCGTGGGGCTCGTACTGATGAGCGGGATATGGAAACCGGGCGTCGAGTTCGACGTCTTCGGCACGCCTGTGGAACTGCAAAACATTGCGCGCGACGTCGGGCTGATCGTGGTGACATTGATGTCGCTGGCGATCACGCCGCGTACGGCGCGTGAGGGTAACGATTTCAACTGGGAGCCAATGAAGGAAGTCGCCAAGTTGTTCGCTGGCATCTTCCTGACGATCATTCCGGTGGTGGCGATTCTGCGTGCGGGCGAAGCTGGCGCGCTTGGCTGGGTGATTCGTCTGGTGACGGGGCCGGGTGGTGTGCCGGACGACGTCATGTATTTCTGGGCGACAGGTATTCTCTCGTCGTTCCTCGACAATGCGCCGACGTATCTGGTGTTCTTCAACACGGCGGGCGGCGACGCGGCAACGCTGATGACTGCCGGTGCGACCACCTTGGCGGCAATCTCGGCCGGGGCGGTGTTCATGGGTGCCAACACCTACATCGGCAATGCGCCGAACTTCATGGTGAAGGCCATCGCTGAGCAACGCGGCGTTCGCATGCCGAGCTTCTTTGGTTATATGCTCTGGTCGGGCGCAATTCTGCTGCCGCTGTTCGTTTTGACGACCCTGATATTCTTCTGAGCCGCGACATTGCCACGCGGCCAACCTCTGCGAGACAACTGGTGAAACCGAAGATCCTGGTAGCCCGAGCCATTTTCCCTGACGTGATCGAGCGTCTGGCGCAGTACTTCGATGTCGAGCGTAACGACGCCGACACCGTGTTCTCGAGCGACGAACTGCGTGCGCGTCTGGCCGACAAAGCCGGGGCGATCACCACGGCGAGCGAACGCATCGATGCCTCGGTACTGGCCGGTGCGCCGCATCTGCGGGTGGTGGCCAATATGGCGGTGGGCTACAACAACTTCGATATCGAAGCCATGACGGCCGCTGGCGTCATGGCGACGAACACGCCGGACGTGCTGAATGAGACGACTGCCGACTTCGGGTGGGCGCTGTTGATGGCGACGGCGCGTCGCGTGACGGAGTCGGAGCGCTGGCTGCGTGAAGGGCATTGGGACAAGTGGGCCTACGACATGTTCCTCGGTGCCGACGTGCACGGCAGCACGCTCGGTATCGTGGGCATGGGGCGTATCGGACAAGCGATTGCGCGCCGTGCGATGGGCTTCAATATGCGGGTCGTGTATCACAACCGGTCGCGTCTCGATGCAGCGACGGAAGCGGCTTGCAAGGCGAGTTATGTCGATAAGGACACGCTGCTGCGCACGGCCGATCACGTCATTCTGGTGTTGCCGTATTCGGCCGCGACGCATCACACGATCGGCGCCGCAGAACTGGCCGCGATGAAGCCGACGGCGACGCTGGTCAATCTCGCGCGCGGCGGTATCGTCGACGATGCCGCACTCGCTGCCGCGCTTGCGAATCGACAGATTGCGGCCGCTGGCCTCGATGTCTTCGAGGGCGAGCCGAAAGTACATCCCGATTTGCTGAAGGTGTCGAATATCGTGCTGACGCCGCATATCGCGAGTGCGTCGGCGGCAACACGCCGTGGCATGGCAAGTCTGGCAGCCGACAATTTGATTGCAGCGCTGGGATTCGGGGCCGCAGCGGGTAAGCCGCCGTGTCTGCTGAATTCGGCGGCGCGCAAGGCGTAACGGCAGTGGCCATTGCGGCTATTGCGGCGGCTACGGCAAAAAGTAAGTTCACGAAGCAGGATCAGGAAGCGTCAACGGGAGTCGCAACGCGATGGTGGAGATGGTGTTGGTGGCGCTGGCAGCGCTGAATCTGTTGGTGATGATCGCGATTGCGCTGAAGGTCTGGCAACGCGGTGGCGATACGTCGCTGCGTGAAACGCTCGTTAGCTCACTCACCCATGTGCGAGATGACTTGCTGCAAGCGGCCGATCGCAGCGAGCGCGGGCTGCGTCAGGAGTTCGCGGAAATCGCGCGTGCCGGCCGGGGCGAGCAAAGCGCCCAAATGGCGCAGTTCCAGCAGACGCTGGCGGCGCAGATGACGAGCGTGGCCACGGTGCAGAATAACCAGATCGATGGCTTTGCGCAGCAACTGGCAAAGCTGACCGAGTCGAACGCGGTGCAGCTTGATGCGGTGCGTCAGAGTCTGGTGCTCAACGGGCAGCAGATGCGTGAGGAGCAGACGTCGACGCTGCGTCGCTTCGGCGAGGCTCAGCACCAGCAGCTCACGCAGCTCGCCGAAGGCAACGAGCGGCGTTTGGGGGAAGTGCGCGCCACGCTCGAACAGAAGCTCAAGGACATTGAAGTCAACAACGCGACGAAGCTCGACGAGATGCGCCGCACCGTCGACGAGAAGCTGCATGCCACGCTCGAGCAGCGGCTCGGTGAGTCGTTCAAGCTGGTCTCGGACCGTCTGGAGCAAGTGCATCGCGGCCTGGGTGAGATGCAGACGCTCGCCGCCGGCGTGGGCGACCTGAAGCGCGTGCTGACCAATGTGAAGACGCGAGGCATCTGGGGCGAAGTGCAATTGCAGGCGTTGCTCGAACAATTGCTCACGCCTGACCAGTTCGCCAAGAACGTCGCGACCAAACCGGGCAGTGCTGAACGGGTGGAATTCGCGATCGCATTGCCGGGGCAGAGCAACGACAGCAGCACGCCGGTCTGGCTGCCCATCGACGCCAAGTTCCCGCGCGAAGACTACGAGCGTCTGCTCGATGCGCAAGAGCGCGCGGACCCAGTGGCGGTGGAGGAGGCATCGAAAGCATTGGAGACACGCATCAGACTGGAAGCGAAGACCATCGCCGAAAAGTACCTCTCCCCGCCGCACACGACCGACTTCGCGCTGCTGTTCCTGCCGACGGAAGGGCTTTACGCCGAAGTGCTGCGGCGTCCGGGACTCTCGGATCTGCTGCAACGCGAATACCGTGTGACGGTGGCTGGGCCGACGACGCTGACGGCGCTGCTCAACAGCTTGCAGATGGGCTTCCGCACGCTCGCTATCGAACGTCGTTCCAGCGAAGTCTGGCAGGTGCTCGGTGCGGTCAAGACGGAGTTCACCAAGTTCGGTGACGTGCTCGCCAGAACCAAGTCTCAGTTGGAGACGGTGACCCGCTCGATCGATAAGGCCGAAGTGCGCACACGCGCGATGGCGCGTCAGCTCAAAGCCGTTGAAGCGTTGCCGGGAGAGCAGGCGGTAGAACTGCTGGGCGTGGAGCTGGATACCGACGACGAGGAGGTGTGAGCCGCGGGGTGCTCACGCACCCCTGGCGTCCACTACATCTCCCTGGCATTTACAGCGCCGGGGCTTAGCTCAGCGGCTAGCGCGGCTTACTCGCCCTTGGCGAACCGGTCGAGCGCCTCGCCCGTCATGCGCACCACGCGCCATTCGGGCAACACCGTCGCCCCTTGCGACGCGTAGAAGTCGATAGCCGGCTGATTCCAGTCGAGCACCGTCCATTCGAAGCGCGCGCATTGTCGCTCGACAGCGATGCGGGCGAGCTGGCGTAGCAGCGCTTGTCCCACACCTTTGCCACGCATCGTCGGCTGCACATAGACATCTTCGAGATACAGGCCGCGTCGTCCGAGGAACGTCGAGAAGTTGTGGAAGTACAGCGCGTAGCCGACGACCTTGCCATCCCATTCCGCGATCAGACATTCGGCCGCTGGGGCATGCCCGAACAGCGCTTCGCGCACGCTTTCCGGCGTCGCCTCGAAGATATCCAGCAACTTCTCGAAGACAGCCAGTTCTCGCATCAGGCTGTGGATCGCATCGACGTCGTTGGTGGTGGCTGCGCGCAGGGTCAGGGACATGGGAATGATTGGGGGCAAAAAATAGAGGGCGGCGCTGTCACCGGCGCGAAGCGCCGAACGTCAGCCGCCGCCGGGACGCGGGTCAGTACTCTTCTTCAGGCACGTCGCTCAGCGCGACTTCGATGCCGCCGAACCGCTCGGCCACCCAGTTATAGGCGTGGCAGGCGATCCAGAGCAACACAAAGCCGACGATGGCGTTGAGGACCAGCGCGGAAATGAACGCGAGTCCCGGCAGTTCGCCGTAGCGGATGAAGGCTGCGAGGAAGGCGAGCAGCACCAGCGGAATACTGAAAGTGAGATAGACCAGCACCAGTGCTTTGGCCGTCTGGCCGGGACTGATGTATGTGATCTGCTTTTTCGTTGTCATTGACGTGTGCTTTCGGTTTGTTGCCGACATCGTCGAAGCGCCGACGCCGGCGATATATTGCTATTTCGTTGCTTCGTTTTTTGGGGTGTTTGCAGAACGTTTGCGTTAGACCAGTCCGTCGAACACGATGACGTCGACCAGTTCGCCTGCCGCGACATCGCCGCGTGCAGTGCCTAGCGTGACGAAGCAGTTGGCTTCGCTCATCGTGCGCAGAATGCCGGCGCTTTGCGCATCGGCGACCGTAACCTGCCAGCGGCCCTGTGCGTCGGCGGCGAGAATGCCGCGAAGGAATTCGGTGCGCCCGGGACGCTTGGCGATGGCCGTCGTCGTCGGCACGGGCAAGCTCGGTGTTGCTTGCGGCTCGGCGCCCATCAGTGCGAACAGACCGTCGCGAACCAGATGGTAGAACGATGCCATCACGGCGGCCGGATTGCCCGGCAGGCCAAAGAGCAGCGCGCGTTGGCCGTCGCTCTCGAGTTCGCCAAATGCGAACGGGCGGCCGGGGCGCATCGCCATCTTCCAGAACACCACATTGCCCAGACGCGTCATCATCTCACGCGTGAAGTCGGCTTCACCGACCGAGACGCCGCCTGACGTGATGACGGCATCGGCTTCGCGGCAAGCCGTGCGCAGGGTGTCTTCGATCGCTTGCGGATCGTCGCGCACGACGCCCAGATCGAGCACTTCAACCCCCAGCCGTTGCAGCATGCCGAAGAGCGTGTAGCGATTACTGTCGTACAGATTGCCCGGCGCGAGCGGCTCGCCGACCGAGCGGAGTTCGTCGCCCGTGGAGAAGAACGCCACGCGAATACGGCGGCGCACCGGCACTTCGGCAATCCCCAGCGATGCGAGCAGACCGAGGGCTGCCGGCCGAAGACGCTTGCCTGCGTGCAATGCCGTATGGCCTGCCGCCAGATCCTCACCGACATGGCGCACATGGCGGCCCGGCGTGACGGCGTTGGCAGCGAACGTCACGACTTCGGTGTCGCCGGCGCGTTGTACCTGTTCCTGAGGAATGACGGTGTCGCAGCCAGCGGGCAGCAATGCACCCGTCATGATGCGAACGCATTCGCCCTGCGCTGCTACGCTGCTGAACGGATGCCCGGCGAACGAGCGGCCCGCCACGCGCAAACGCACCTCGCCGCTGGCGGCAAGGGCGCTGCCGGCGAAGGCGTAGCCGTCCATCGCGGCGTTTTCGAAAGCGGGAACGTCGAGCGGAGAAATGACGTCGCGGCCGAGCACTCGGCCCAGGGCACTGCGCACAGTCACTTGCTCGATGGCCGAGACCGGACGCGCGGTGCGCACAATGATGGCGCGCGCCAATTCGACCGTCATGTCGTTGGGGTCGTAGTCCGGCAAGCCGGCCAGGGCTTCGTCTAGTGTTGTCATCGGTGTGGCGTCGTCATCCGGCACGTATCCGGCATGAATCCCGTAAAAGCGGTGGCGACGAATCGTGCCGCGGTGGTGCCCGGATTGTCAGGGGGCGCGCGGCGTATCGGTATGGAGGTCGTCCAGCGTGTTGACATTGTAAAACGGACGCTCGTCACCGAAGTGAACTTGTACGGCCTTGTGGCGCGCCAGCCACGCTCGCACGCGGTGCTCGCCGGCCGCCAGCGTTGCCGCGAGGTCGTCTGCGAGACAGCGGTGCAGAAGGGCAAACACCGGATGAGGACCCTGCGCCGTGGCGGCGTAGGCCGCTAGCGACGGCGAGGCGGCCGCGTCAGTGAGCGACGCGCTCAACGCGGCGGCCAGTTGTTCGCCAAGATCCTCGGGGAGATAGGGCGAGTCGCACGGCGCAGTGAGCACATAGTCCGTACATGCCACCCGCAATCCTGCCAGCATGCCGGCAAGCGGCCCGGCGAAGTCTTGCGTCTCGTCGCTGATCACCTCCGCGCCGAGTGCGGCATAGGCATCGCGATTCCGATTCGCACTAATGAGTAGCGTCCCGACCTGTGGCCGCAGCCGTTCAGCGACATGCTCGGCAAGCGGCCGTCCGGCGAAGATCTGCAAGCCCTTGTCGCGCCCCCCCATGCGTTGCCCGCGCCCGCCCGCAAGGATCAGGCCGGTGATGGCGTGGCGAGGGATCGGCGCGGCTGTCATGGACGTGGATTCCTGGTCGATGAGACGGCGAGGTTGCGCTAGGAACGGTTCAGCCCGATGACACGACCGGTCGCATCGAACCAGACTGCACCGTCACCCAGCATCACGCCTTGATCGCGAGCGAACATCAGGCGAGGAACGGCCGCGCCGATAGTGCGAACATAGCCATCGGTGAAGATCTCGTTGTAACGCGCGAGAAGCGACTTCGGGTTCCGAAGGACGAACGTCTTGCCTCGCAGCGATACATGCAGCGGATATCGGATCGATTGTGCGACGACATCGCGACGGTCGTCGAGCACGCCTTTGCGGAATTGCGTGGCCGCGCGATTGACCGTTTCGTCGTCGTTCACGCCGGCAATGCCGTAGAGATGGTCGATCTTGCCGCTCTGAATGCTCGAAAGCGCAAGCTCGAACGGCACCGACCGGCCGCTGCGCAGATCCTTCCATTGACCGGAAATGACTTCGCAGGTGGAGGACGGGCCGCGTTGGCGATTGACGTCGTCGTTCGAGGCAAACTCACCTTCGAATGTGGCGCGTGGCATGCCGCCCGCGTCGAACTCGGTCAGATGCAGGCGTGACTTGGCCTCCAGTTTCCCTGTCAGATAGGTATCGCTTTGCGATGAGGCGTTGGCGTAGCGTCCTTCGAGCTTGCCGCCCGAGGTGGGACGCAGCACGAGTCGCAGCGGATTACGTTCGCCAAGCTGACCGCTGTAGGTCATTACGTGGTTCGCGATATCGCGGTCGGACGGATCGCAATCGGCATGCGCCATCGTCGGTGCGAGCGCGCCAAGCAGCAACGCCAAGGCGCTCAGGCCCGCGCCAACGAGGCGCCGAGTCTGAAGACGCGCGTCGAAGCCAAAGCGTGACGCGCGTTGTGGAACCAGCAGAGAGTCTCGGACGCGGCTGGCGTCCGGGGCAACAGGAATCATGTGTCGAGAAGGAATTCGAGAGTTCGAAAGCGTGCGGACGAGCAAACGGGCCGCGCCCGGGACGTTCATCCGCCGATGTAGGACATCTCCACTTTCGGTGGTGCGTCTTCGGGCAGGCCGGTGGCCGCCGTACGCAATGCTGAGTACCGGTCGGTGCGACCGTGCCAGATGTCACCGATGACGGTCGAGATCTGCGCGTCGCTCGCGCCGTTGCGCAGCAACGTGCGCAAGTCATAACCGGCGCTGGCGAACAGGCACAGGTACAACTTGCCTTCCGTAGACAGGCGTGCACGAGAACAAGTGCCGCAAAAAGCGCGAGTGACTGACGAAATGACGCCGACTTCGCCGCCACCGTCGCGATACTGCCAGCGCTGCGCTGTCTCGCCGGGATAGTTCGGCTCGAGCGGTTCGACGGGCAGGGCCTCATTCAATCGGGCAATGACGTTTGCCGACGGCATGACTTCGTTCATGCGCCAGCCGTTCGACGTGCCCACGTCCATGTACTCGATGAAACGCAACACGACGCCACTGCCGTGGAAATGCCGTGCCATGGGCACGATATCGCTGTCGTTGGTGCCGCGTTTGACGACCATGTTGACCTTCACCGGGCCGAGGCCGACGCGTTGCGCTTCCGCAATGCCTTCCAGCACATTGGTGACCGGAAAGTCGACGTCGTTCATCTGCCGGAAGATCGTGTCGTCCAGACTGTCCAGGCTGACCGTCACGCGCGTGAGTCCCGCGTCTTTGAGCGATTGCGCCCGGCGCGCCAGCAGCGATCCGTTGGTCGTGAGCGTGATATCGAGCGGTTTGCCCGACGGGGTACGCAAACGAGCAAGCATCTCGACCAGACGTTCAATGTGCTTGCGCAGCAGCGGCTCGCCCCCGGTCAGGCGCAGCTTCTCCACGCCATGTTCGACGAACAGG
This sequence comes from Pandoraea sp., assembly GCA_031291335.1. GTDB lineage: Bacteria > Pseudomonadota > Gammaproteobacteria > Burkholderiales > Burkholderiaceae > Pandoraea. The sequence goes on from JARLJF010000111.1 coordinate 26,025, forward strand.
CGGGCAGCACGCTCGATTTCTTCGAAAGACAACAGGGAGGATTGCGGGAGGAAGGCGTAGTCCTTGTCGAACACGTCCTTCGGCATGCAATAGACGCAGCGGAAGTTGCAACGATCGGTCACCGAGATCCGCAGGTCGTGCAGCGGCCGCGCCAGCGCATCTTCGAGATGGCCGGTGGCAGCGCGCACTTGTGCGGGAATCTGCGGGGAGTGCGTCGTATAACGCGCGTCGCTACGCAGATCGGTGAGTCGGATGATCGTTTCAGTCATGGTGGGGCCTTAGCTTGCGTCTCCATTCTAACGAATTGGCCCGTTGGGCGCCGATACCGACGTTTCAGGCATCGGATATCGGTACCAAGGCATTCTTCGGGGACGTCAAGCCCTTGCTACCCGACAAGATACGGGCAGGGCCGGGAGGGCACAAGTCGGGACAACGCGGGGTTGCAGGGGGAAAGGCTATCCCCATTGGCAAAAAAGGAGGCCGAAGCCTCCCTTTCTGGCGTCACTTTACGTCGGGCGGATGCTGCCGCAAGGCCGTATCCGCCCGAACGTCAGGCGCGATACACGTTACGCCACGTGATCCGACGATGCGCGCGTTTCCACTTGCTCCATCGGACCGCTGTTGACCGGCGTGGACGTGCGACGCTCACGCGGCACGTGTTGTGCCGGCGTGGCTTGCGCCGCCGCTTCCTTGGCGGCACGGTGCTTGTCGGCGTCCGTGTGGACCCAGACCAGACCCACGTTTGCCAACGTCGATTCCAATGCACCACGTTCCAGCGTCGGGGCGACAGCCGCCGGGGCGGCTTGCTGCGTCACGACTTCCGTGACAGCGGCGGCGGCTTCCTTGACGACCGGCACGGCTTGCACCGGTGCTGCGGGCGCCGGTGTTTGCACCGGCTTCACCGTTTCGACCATCTCGACCGGGGCCGGGGCCACATGAGTGGCGGGGGTGGCAGGTGCAACAGGTGCCGTCGGCGCCGGGCTAACGTCTGCCGGAGCGCTGGCCGTGGCTGCTGTAGCGGCGATCTCGGTCAGGGCCTCGGCGGGAACCGAGGGCTGAGCCGGGCTCGGCGTAGCGGCAGGCAGCGGCGCGCTGACCGGCGGAACCACCGGCGCAGCCACTTCCACTGCGGGCAGCGGTGCCACGTTGACCGGGGCGACCGGCTCGGCGATCACGTGCGTCGGCACTTCCGGCGTTGCGACCGGGGCAACTTCGCTCACGGTGACAGCCGGTGCGGCGACTGCCGGGGCTTCGGCTTGCACGGCGTGAACCTGAACCGGGGCAGGCGTCGATTCGACTTGCGCGGCAGGTGCCGGTGCCGGCGTGGCTGCGACGCTCGCCGGGATGGCCGGCGCTGCTGCACGGACCAGTGCGTCGGTCGCTGCGTTTTCGTTGGCTTCGTCCGACAGCACCGGGGCGCGCACGCCTTCGATATCGTCCGACGACTCGCCTTCGACGTGTTCGCCGTCGGCATGCTGTTGCTGCTCGTTGGCTTCACGCTCACGACGGCCACCACGACGACCGCGACGACGGCTGCGACGGCGCTCTTCACCGCCTTGCTCGCCTTCTTCGCCTGCCGTGAC
>JARLJF010000112.1 GCA_031291335.1 Pandoraea sp.
ACCGGGCGCCACCAGCACGTAGGCGGCCGTGACGGCGACCACCGCAGTGCTGGTAAAGCTGAAGGCCCGTCTGAGTGAAAATCTCATCTTCATCTCCGTTGAGGGAAAGTCGAACCGTGGTGAATCCCTTACCCCGGGGGCCTCGCACGTGGTACGCGCAAAGATCGTCCGGTCCGTGCCTGGTTACTGATTGGTGATTCGGTGGTTATTGGGAAGTGGCCGGGAAGACGGTGACCCAGTCGTCCTTCATGCTCACCACGGTCCACCCTCGGGCGACGGCGACGTCCCACGCGCGGTCGAGCTTGGCGAGCTTCGACTGGCGGTCGTAAGCGAACTCCCGTGCGGCGTCGTCGTGATGGATCAACACCGCGAGGTGAGGGCCGTTGCCCGTGGTCGAATACTCAAGCATCTGCAGATCGCCGTCGGAGTTGCCTACGGCGAGGATCGGCTTGCGCCCGATCCGCCGATAGATGCCGACAGGCTTGCCGGGACCGTTGTCGACGAAGTCCAATGTGGGTTGACGGATGAGCTGACCCTGACCGTCATTGGCGACATATTTGAGACCTTCCGTCGTGCCGATGACTTGTTCGGGCGGTACGCCGTAGACCCGTTCGACCCATGCGCGCATGAACTGCGTGGTGCCGCCCGAGACGATGTAGGTCTTGAAGCCGTTCGCACGCAGATACGTCAGCAGTTCGAGTTGCGGCTGATACACCAGCGACGTGTACGGGCGGTGCAGCGTAGGATGCTGCGCCGACGCAAGCCATGCGTCGATGCGTTTGTCGTAGTCTTCGACGCTCATGCCGCTGTTGGCCGCAGCGAGCAGTTGCAGCAACGGTTGCTTCTGCGTGCTCAATGCCGCTAAATCATGTGCCATGAGCGGCGCAAACGCCGGGTTGCTTTTCCATTCCGGATGCGCCGCCGCGTTCGCCTTGACCTGATCGACCATGAAGATGAGCTGGAAGGGAAGCGGTTGTTCGCTCCACAGCGTGCCGTCGTTGTCGAAGACGGCGACGCGCTCGGCAGGCGATACGTAGGTCGTTGCACCCTCACGGGTCACATCCGCGACGAAGCGCAGGATCGCTTGCCGGGCGGCGCCATCGCGCCATGAGGGCAGGGCGTTGGCAACCGCGGCCGACGGATTCGTTTGTGGCGCAACGCTCGCTTCGGGCGGGGCCGCTGGCGTTGTGCAAGCCCCGAAGGACAATGCCACCACGGCGGCCGCCAGGCCGCAGGTAGCCGTCGAGCGCCAACGAAGCCAGTCGAGTTTGTGCATACCCCATTCCTTGTCGTCGCAATGATTCATGGGTGGCCGCGTTGTGACGCGAGCCGGTGAGCGAGGGCTCAGCGTGTTGGCGGGGTCGCGGCCAGTTTGTCCTGTGACGTGCGGCGCGAGGTCTGCCACGCGTTCTCGTCCATGACGAGCCGGAAGCCGAGATGGGACATGCTGTTGTAGGGATCGGTACCGCGCCGGGCGCTAGGCCGGTAGCTCAGGCAGTACGTCTCGTTGCACAAGAACGAGCCGCCGCGTGTCACGCGCTTTGGCGCTTGCACCGGTACGCCGGGGTCGGCCGGGTCCCACGAATCGGCCGGCCCGGCGGGGTTGTCGACGAGCTTGCTCGCCGATGCCTCGCGCCGGAATTGATCCGCGCGGTACCAGTCGGCCACCCATTGCCATGCGTTACCGGTCATGTCGGACAAGCCATAACCGTTTGGCGGAAAGGTTCCGACCGGGCTCGTGCCGACGGCCCCCCCGGCTTTCGGATTGACGACCGGGAACGGCTGCGCCTGCTCGCCCTCCCAGACGTTTGCCATCTGTTTGCCACCCGGGGCGAAGGTTTCGCCCCACGCATAGGTCGCTTGCTCAAGACCGCCGCGCGCCGCGAACTCCCATTCGGCCTCGGTCGGCAATCGCTTGCCCGCCCATTTGGCGTACGCCTGCGCGTCTTCGAACGAGACCTGCACGACAGGATGGTCGTCCTTGCCTGTGATCTGGGTGCCGGGGCCGCCCGGGTGACGCCAGTCGGCCCCCGGCACGAAACGCCACCAGCGCGAATAATCCTGCAGCGGAACGGGCCGATCCGTGCCGACGAATACCATGGCGCCGGCGACCAGCGCACTATCGGGAGGCCGCGGCGTGCCCGGCGGCAACTGCACCTTGAGTGTTTCCCAATCCGGCTTGCGCTCGGCGGTCGTGACGTAACCCGTGGCCTCGACGAAACGCCGGAATTCGGCATTGGTGACGTGATGCTCATCCATCCAGAAGCCGTGAATGCGCACCGGGTGCGCAGGCTTCTCGTTGGGCTGCGCCATACGGCTGTCGCTGCCCATCAGAAACTGACCGCCTGGAATCCAGGCCATGCCTTTCGGTCCGCGAACGCCGTCACCAAGCACGACCGTCACTTGGCGCGGACCTGCTGCGTCGTTGCGCGTCATCGCCCATGACATGGCGCCACCCGCCGCTACGGATACGCCCAGCGCTGCACCGGCCCACAGCAGGAAAGTGCGGCGACCTCGGGGTGGCGTGGGAGACGACGAGGGAGCGGCATTCGCTGCGCCTGACGGCGCGTCGTGTTGCGCGATTCGTTTGCGTCGAGACATGTCGCGAAACTCCTGCATGGCATAACGGGAACCTTCCGTTCGGCGATCAAGGCGAATGCCGTCACGTGAATCGCCGCCCCCGGAATTGGCTTAAAGACTATTATTTAATTTGCGTAAACTCAATTGAAATTTTGAATGCCTAACGAAATAAATCTTTGACGCTATTCGTTTGTTTCATTAATGTTCATGGGGAATCCTGGTGGCGAGAGGAGTGCTGAGTTATTTCTAGATAATTTAAATTACCGGTATTATGAAAAATACCATTATTGAATTTGAAAAACATATCGGCGAAGCGGTGGTCGGTCAGGAACAGGTGGTTCGACAGATCCTGATTGCGCTGCTCGCCGATGGGCACGTTCTGCTCGAGAGCCTGCCTGGCTTGGCCAAGACGCGTACCGTCAAGGCCATCGCGGCGCGACTCGCGGTGACGATGCGCCGCATTCAGTTCACGCCAGACCTGCTGCCATCCGATATTACCGGCGGGGAAACGTTGCTCCAGTCAGGCGCCGAACGGGTATTGCAGTTTCAGCCCGGGCCGATTTTCGGCAATTTGATTCTGGCCGACGAAATCAATCGAGCGCCCGCGAAAGTGCAATCGGCATTGCTTGAAGCAATGGAGGAGAGGCAGGTTTCCGTCGCCGGAAAAACGCACCCCATGGCCGATCTCTTCATGGTGATGGCCACACAAAATCCGATTGAACAGGAGGGGACGTATCCATTGCCGGAGGCACAAATGGATCGTTTTCTTTTAAAAATACTGATTACGTATCCGACGCAGGAAAGCGAGCGGGCCATGTTGCAACTGCTGCGCGATGAAACGAAGCAGTCTCCGCAGACGGGGGGCTCGCTGTCGCAAGAGGAGATTTTTGCGGTGCGGCGCGAGATTCAGAACATCTCGGTCGCGCCTGCCATCGACGCTTACATCGTGGCGCTGGTCAATGGCACCCGGCATGGAATCGCGAGCGATGCCGATCTCGCTCGATGGATCGAAGTCGGGGCAAGCCCACGCGGTGCCATCGGCCTTGACCGTGCGGCCCGTGTCCATGCGTGGCTGGAGGATCGCGACTTCGTGACACCGGACGACGTGCGCGCTGTGGCGCATCCGGTCTTGCGACACCGGCTGGTGCTGTCGTACGACGCAAACGCAGACGGCATTGATGCAGACCGCGTTGTGGACCGACTGGTGGAAACGACGCCTGTGCCCGCTTGACGTTGAGGGACCATTTCAAGGAGCCCGCGCATGGCTGCCCTACCAGGTTCAGCAGGTTCAGCAGGTCCACCGGCCTCGCCGGTCAGCCGTCGAGAGGTTCCCGCCGACACGTTGGGCACGGTGCATGTCGACGTGCCGCACCTGATGCGGCTGCGTTTTCGCGTACAAGGATTGAGCTTTCTCGCACCGGCACCGGTCACGAGCGTGCTTTCGGGGAATCACGCATCGCGGTTGCGTGGGCGGGGCCTGAATTTCGACGAGATTCGCGGTTACGTGCCCGGCGACGATATTCGCCATATCGACTGGCGCGCGTCGATGCGCCTCGGGCGCCCGCTGGTTCGGGCCTACACGGAAGAGCGTGACCGGCCTGTGCAAGTGGTGGTGGACCAACGCATGAGCATGCATTTCGGCTCGCAGCGGGCGTTCAAATCGGTGGTCGCCGCCGAAACGGCCGCACTGGCGACCTGGATGGGTTACGGCGCGGGCGATCGTGTCGGCGGGGTGGTCTTCAACGACACCCGGGTCGAGCGCGTGCGCCCGTTGCGAAGTCAGAGCCGCATTGCACGTCTGTTCGGTGTCATTGCGCAGATGAACGCCGAGCTTCGCGCCGACAGTCCGGCACGAACCGCTTACGGGCAACTCAACACGGCGCTAGGGCAACTGCTTCACATGTCGCCGCACGATCATCTGATCTGCATCGTGAGCGATTTTGCCGGCGCCGACATCCGGACACAGGCGTTGCTTCGTCAATTGAGTGTGCACAACGACGTCATCGCCGGACTGGTCTTCGATCCGCTTTGGCAACACGTCGATGAGCGCAGTGCCCTGGTCGTCAGCGAAGGGCACCTGCAAGTGGAGCTTCGCATCGCCAACGAGCGGGTTCGCGCGCCGGTCGCGGCGTTCTTCCGTGGACGCACCGCCGAGGTGGCCGAACTGCTGCGCATGAGTGGCGTGCCGTGGACGCCGCTCTCCAGCGCGGAGTCAGCCATCGATCAGGTGCGCCGCCTGCTGGGCGCGCATCACCCCGTCGGGCATGGAGGCGGCTTGTGAGTACGGCAGATACGGCGACGACAACGTCCCCACCGCCCGTGTTGGGCGACTTTCCAAACGACGTGCCGGATACGACGGATGCATCCGTCGCGCTCACCGGTCTGACCGAACTGCCACTACCGGCCCCAGTGTCCTATATGCCGCAGACGTGGGGCTGGGGCGTTGTCGCGCTGCTTGTGCTGTTGTGCCTCGCGTGGGGTGTCTGGCGAGCGTGGCAGCGGTATCGGCGCGAGCATTACCGGCGCATGGCGCTGGTGGAACTCGACGCGCTGCTACCGATGTCGCGCGATCCCGCACACCGAACGGCTGCGGTGGCGATGTTGGCCGTGCTGCTCAAGCGCACGGCGCGCGCGGCGTATCCGGGCGCTGGCGTGGCGGCAATGCAGGGACCGTCGTGGATCGATTTTCTTAACCGCCATCGTGGTCGCTTCGATTCGCGCGACGGACAGTATCTGGCAATGGCCAGTTACGCGCCACGAGGCGTCGACGATACCCCGCAGGATGACATTGATGCGCTGTTGCAGCGCGCCCGCCAATGGATACGTGAACACCATGTGGAAGTTTGAGCTGCCATGGATGCTGGTGTTGCTGCCGCTACCGGTGCTGGTCGCGTGGCTCGTGCCGCCCTACCGCGCGACGGCGCTGGCCATCCGCACGCCGTTCTTCCATGAGGTGGCTGAGGCTGCCGGAGAGCGGCCGTCCCCCGGCGGCGTGCGCCTGCGACGCAACGGGTTGCAATGGCTGCTGTTGCCGCTGGTCTGGGCGTTGGTCGTGATCGCTGCGGCGCGTCCGGTCCATGTGGAGGCGCCCATCACGCATGAGTCACCGGCACGCGACCTGATGCTCGCCATCGACCTTTCGCAATCGATGAGTACACCGGATTTCGTCAGCGCCGCCACGGGCGAGCGTACCGACCGGCTCACTGCGGTCAAGCGTGTGGTGGCCGATTTCGTCGCGAAACGTCGCGGCGAGCGCATCGGACTCGTGGTGTTCGGTGACGCGGCGTATCCACAGGCCCCGCTCACGCTCGATCACGACAGTGTGCTGATCCTGCTCGGTCAGATGCAGATCGGCATGGCGGGGCCCCGCACGGCGATTGGCGACGCGATCGGGCTGACCGTCAAGCTGCTCACGGATTCCCCCGCGCCGGAAAAGGTGTTGATCCTGCTGACCGACGGCAACGATACGGCGAGCAAGATCCCCCCGGACCAGGCGGCGCGTATCGCCAAGCAGCACCACCTGGTAATTCATACGATCGGCATCGGCGACGTGAATGCGACGGGCGAGGATCGCGTTGACCTGGCCGCGTTACAGCGGATTTCCAGTGCGACTGGCGGGCGCTCGTATCAGGCATTCGGACGCGAACAGGACCTGGCCGATGTCTACACACAGCTCGACCGCCTGACGCCCGAGCGAATCAAACGCGAGATCTACCGGCCGCAGACGGAGTATTTCTGGGTGCCACTGGGACTCGCCTTGTTGATCGTGACGGTCTATCACTTGTGTGCCTTGTTGGTCGCGGTGCTTCGCGGCGCGCGGCGAGGCGGTGTGCGTGAGGGCGATGACAATAGCCGCAGCGAGGTTCTCACGCCCGAGGCCCGACGCTCACCCGAGGCAACACGAACGGCAACGGCGGAGGCCGCGCATGGAAATTGACCTCAGCGCGTTCCACTTCCTGCGCCCAATCTGGCTATGGCTGCTGGTGCCCGCGCTAGTGCTCCCGGTGGTCTGGCGGCGACGAAGCGACGTTCGCGCGCGTTGGCGCAAATTCATCGCCCCGGCGTTGCTGGAGCACTTGCTCGTCGGGGACATGCGAGCGTATCGGCTGCAACCGGTACATACGATCGCCATGCTGCTGGCCGTGGGCGCGTTGGCGGCGGCGGCGCCGACATGGGAGCAGGTGAGTCCACCCTTCAGTCAGGACAAGGCGCCGATGGTGATCGCCGTCTCGCTCGCTCGTTCGATGAATGCCACGGACGTGCCGCCGACTCGGCTGGAACGTGCCAAAGCCAAGGTGCTCGATCTGGCGCGGGCACGCAAAGGGGCGCGCACGGGACTGGTGGTGTTTGCCGGCACATCCCATCTGGTGGTACCGCCGACGGAAGATCCTGCGATGCTCGAGCTGTACGTGCCTGCGCTTGCCACCGACCTCATGCCCACGGACGGCAAACGCATGGATCTGGCGCTCGACGTAGCGGAGCGGCTGCTGGCGCACGATACGGCGGCGGGCACGATCGTCTTTATCGGCGACGGTTTCGACGCGGCATCGCGCGACGCGTTTATCGCGAAGGCGAAGGCGTCGAAGCAGCAACTTCTCTGGCTGGCCGCAGGCACGGCCAAGGGCGGGGCGGTGAGAAACCCCGATGGCACGATCGCGGTGGACGCCAACGGCGCGCCGGTCACCGCGGGCTTCGATGCGGAGGGAATGCGCAAGCTGGCGAGCGAGGCCGGCATTCCGCTGGCGAGCCTGCGCGCGGACGGCGACGACGTTGTCTGGGTGCAGCGCCGCGCCCAGACGTATCTCGCCGATATGGATGAAGCGCATCGCGAGCCGCGTTGGCAGGAGAGCGGCTTCTGGTTGGTGGTGCCGGTGCTGCTGCTCGTTCTCGTTTCATTCCGTCGCGGCTGGACGGTGAAATGGCTGCCGGTGGTGGTCCTGTCGTTCACGCTCCCGGCAATGCCGGAGGGTGTCCGCGCAGCAGATGCAGCCCCTCAGCACGACGGCTGGCGTTGGATCGACGCTTTCGCCACGCGCGACCAGCAGGGGCGGTGGTACTTCTCGAAAGGCGATTTTGCGACGGCTGCCGCGCGCTTCGAAGACCCGATGTGGAAGGGCCGCGCCCAATACGCCGCCGGGGACTTCGACGATGCGCTTGCCACGTTCTCGCAGATTTTCTCGCAGCGCAAGGACGATACGTCAGCGTTCTACATGGGGAATTCGCTTGCCCATCTGGGGGATTACGCCGGGGCAATCAAGGCCTACACCATCGCACTCCAGCAGCATCCGGGCTGGGTGGCGGCGACAGCCAACTTCGCGCTGATGAAAAATCTGCTCAAAGCCGGACAGCAACCGGACGATACGTCGCAGCAAGTGTCCCCCGATGACGTCAAGTACGACGGGAAGAAGGCGAAGGGGCCGAAACAGATAGTGGTATCGATGGCCCCGGCCGAAGACGTATGGATGCGGGGTCTGAACACGTCGCCTGCGATATTCCTGCGCCAACGCTTCGAGCAGGAAGCGGCCACGCCGGTGACGAAGTCCGCTGCGGGCGCCGTCGCGTCACCTGCCGCCGGTGAAAAGGCGGGGCCGCCATGAGGCATGCCATGACGCGAGGGCTAAGGACCACGATGGCCGGGCTGATGGCGATGCTGATGCTGATGTCGCTCATCGGTCTGACGCATGCCGACGAACCGCCGAAGACGATGATTCGTGCACATCTCGAACCGGCGGGGACGGTGGTGGCGGGCACGCAGATCAAACTCGTCGTGGATGTGCTCACGACGACGTGGCTGGCCGATGCGCCTGACTGGCCCTTGTTCGATCTGCCTGGGGCCATCGTGACGTTGCCCGACGAGCAGGCGCACAACCTCAACGAGATGATCGGGGACCAACGCTGGTTTGGCGTGAGCCGCGCCTATCGGATTGCACCGCAGTCCGGGCAGCGTTATACCGTGCCGCCGTTCGCCATTCATGCATTGCCGGGCGGGGCCACGGGCCCCGTTACGCTGATGACTCCCGAGTTGTCCTTCGTCGCGACGGTGCCCCCCGGCGCGGAGGGCATGGCGGTGTTTTTCCCGACGAGCGGGCTGTCGGTCAGCCAGCAGATCAAGCCGTCGACGTCTCGTATTCAGGTGGGCGATACGGTGACTCGCACCATTACCCAGCGCGCCAATGCGACCGAGGCCATTCTGATTCCGCCTGCGCCGTTGGGGGACGTCGACGGCATGCAGCGCTACGCACGCCCCGCCAACACGCACGACGATCTGGAGGGAAGTCGCGGACTGGTGGCTGGCGTGCGGACCGATTCCGCGATGTATGTCGCCAATCGGGCCGGTCACGTCGAGTTGCCTACGATCGATATCGAATGGTGGAACACGACGGCAACTCGGCGTGAAAAGGTCACACTGCCTGCCGTCTCCCTCACGGCCCATGGGGCGCGAGAGACGCCTTTGTTCGAGATACCGGCGGACGCCGTCGGACGTGTTGCCCACCGCGTGATCGTGCTCGACCCGTCCGACTTCTGGTTCGCGGGTGCGGGTATTGCGCTGGTGTTCGCCTTGCTCTGGATCGGCCCG
>JARLJF010000113.1 GCA_031291335.1 Pandoraea sp.
GAGCGGCGAATGGCCGGGGCACGGAAATATGTGTTTGAACGGCCATCGCGGGATGGGAAGGTCCGCAAGATCAGCCAAATAGATGCTCGGTGTTTCAGCCGGGCATGCGCAGAAATTGGCATTAAGGACTTCCATTTCCACGACCTGCGCCATACGTGGGCAAGCTGGCATGCTCAGAGTGGCACGCCGCTGATGGTGCTGAAAGACCTCGGCGGATGGGAAACGATCGAGATGGTGCAGCGTTATGCCCACCTGGCGCCGTCGCACCTCGCGCACCACGCCGAAGCGGTCACGTTTTGGTCACAGCAGGAGCAGGAAAGAAAAACGCCGCTGGTCAGAGCGGCGTAAAGTCTTGAAACAACAGTGTTTTTTGGTAGGCCGTGCTGGGTTCGAACCAGCGACCAAGGGATTATGAGTCCCCTGCTCTAACCGCTGAGCTAACGGCCCTTAACTACCGGCGCTCGCTCAGCAGCAATCAATTGCCTTCGAGGAACGACTTGAGCTTGTCGGAACGGCTCGGGTGACGCAGCTTGCGCAGCGCCTTGGCTTCGATCTGACGAATACGCTCACGCGTCACGTCAAACTGCTTGCCCACTTCCTCGAGCGTATGGTCCGTGCTCATCTCGATACCGAAACGCATGCGCAGCACCTTGGCCTCGCGCGGGGTCAGCGAATCAAGCACGTCCTTCACAACGTCGCGCATACTACCATGCAATGCGGCGTCAGCAGGTGCTACCGTGCCCGTATCTTCGATGAAATCGCCCAAGTGCGAATCGTCGTCGTCACCGATCGGCGTTTCCATGGAGATCGGTTCCTTCGCGATCTTCATGATCTTGCGGATCTTGTCCTCCGGCATTTCCATCTTCTCGGCCAGCGTCGCCGGATCCGGCTCAACACCGGTTTCCTGCAGAATCTGACGCGAGATCCGGTTCATCTTGTTGATCGTTTCGATCATGTGCACCGGAATACGGATGGTACGTGCCTGGTCAGCGATCGAACGCGTAATGGCCTGACGGATCCACCACGTCGCGTACGTCGAGAACTTGTAACCACGACGATATTCGAACTTGTCCACCGCCTTCATCAGGCCGATGTTGCCTTCCTGAATCAGATCCAGGAACTGCAGACCACGGTTCGTGTACTTCTTCGCGATCGAAATCACAAGACGCAAGTTCGCTTCGGTCATCTCACGCTTGGCCTTGCGGGCACGGCGCTCACCTTCCGCCATCTTGCGATTGACGTCCTTGAGTTCCGTGAGCGGCAACACCACGCGTGCCTGCAGGTCGATCAGCTTCTGCTGAAGTTCCCGCACGGCCGGCACGTTACGTTCCACCACCGAGCTGTAAGCCTTGTTATCGGCCACAACGGTGTAGATCCAGTCGACATTGGTTTCGTTGCCCGGGAAACGCTGCACGAAATCCGCACGCGGCATGCCGCACTTGTCGACCACGATGTTCAGAATCGCACGCTCGATGTTACGCACTTCGTCCACTTGCGAGCGCAGCGTGTCGCACAGACGCTCGACCGTACGCGCCGTGAAGCGAATCGTCATCAGTTCCATCTGGATGGCTTCACCAGCCTTCACATACGGCTTCGACTGATACCCTTCCTTCTCGAACGCACGACGCATCTTGCCGAACCATTCGGCGATCGCGGAGAACTTGGCCAGCGCGTCGCGCTTGAGCTGCTCGACCTGCGCAGCCGAAGCACCGCCACCACTGTTGCTGTCATCTTCCTCGTCGGCTTCTTCTTCCTCTTCTTCCGCTTCTTCCTCCGCATCCGCGTCGAAATCTTCGTCTTCAGAGGCGCCCGCTGCGACCGAGTCCGCATTCGGATCGATCAGGCCGTCGACCACTTCGTCGATGCGCATTTCTTCGCGCTCGACCTTCTCGGCCATCGCCAGAATTTCGGCAATCGTCGTCGGGCACGCGGAAATGGCCTGCACCATGTGCTTCAGGCCTTCCTCGATGCGCTTGGCGATCTCGATTTCACCTTCGCGCGTGAGCAGCTCGACCGTACCCATTTCGCGCATGTACATACGCACCGGATCGGTCGTGCGGCCAAACTCGGAATCCACCGTCGACAGGGCCGCTTCCGCTTGCTCCTCGACTTCGTCATCCGTTGCAGCGTTCGGTGCATTGTCGTTGAGCAACAGCGTCTCGGCATCCGGCGCCTGCTCATAGACGGCCACGCCCATGTCGTTAAACGTGGCAATCACGCCTTCCAGCGCGTCGCCCTCCACCACGTCGTCGGGCAGGTGGTCGTTGATCTCTGCAAAGGTCAGGAAGCCACGTTCCTTGCCCAGCTTGATCAGTGTCCTCAGTTTGCCGCGACGTTCCTCAAGTTCCTCGGCCGTACCGGGCTGGTGCGAGGAAAATGCGTCCTTGAGCAGTGCTTTCTCTTTTGCCCGGCGATCACGCGCCTTCTGCTTTTCCACTTTGGTCTGATCTTCGTTCACGGGTTGATCACTAGTATTCGCTGCAACGTTTTGCTCTCCCGAGGTGGCGGTCTTCGCGGCCTTGCCACGCGTCTTGGACACGGGCGGCTCGATTGCTGCCGGCGTGACCTCCACGGCCTCAGGTTTGCTTGGAGCCCCGGTCTTGCGTGGGACTCGCGTCGCAGGTGTACTGCGGCCCGCCAAGGGCGATGCCTTGGCGGTAGTTGCGCTCTTCGCGCTTTTTTCAGCGGGTTGTCGGGCCTGCGGTTTCCCGCCTGCCGTCGCCTTCGCGGTCATTGCCGTCTTCGTCGTTTTGACGGGCGGCTCGGACTTCACCGTCGGCTTGGCTGCTTTCGCAGCCCCCACCGTCGCGGCGGTCGCACTCTTGCGCTTGGTGACATCGGTCACCTTCGCAGCCGTCTTGCCGGTCGCCTTGTTTGCGCCGGCGGCTGCCTTAACTTGCGTAGTACGTTTCGCCGAACTTGCCTGGCTGGCCGTTTTCTTCGTGGCTTGCGCCACCGCCCCAGCTTTTACAGCAACGCCAGCTTTTGCAGAACGAGACGCCCCCCTTCCACCAGATGCCGCCGCCGCGCTTGTCGCGCGCTTTGCCTTCGGTGAAGGGATAACCGTCTTTTTTCCGCTGGTCGTTGTCATCTTTGCCATAGCGATCTCGCTTGCCAGAAAACAGCCCACTGAAAACTTTCCATTATAGCACGCGGGCTTACCTCAACTTCGCGCGCCTCCTGTGCCGGCCGAAGCCAGCAGCCGCTTCAATTCGTCGCGTTGCCGCGACAGCGCCTGAGCGTGGCGCAATTCATCGGACGTCAATGACGGCCGCTTGAAAATCGTCTCCAATGCTTCACACAGCCCGTCGTACTGCAAGCGCCGAATCGCGCTTCGCAGCTCCGTGAGCCGCAGTGCTATTTGTTCCTCGCGACGCTCTGCCTGCTCCTCGTCAGCCGGATCGAACAGCAGCAAGTCGCGGGCATTCTCTTCGAAGGAGAGGATTTCGCGAATGATGTCGTCGAAGCTCGCCCAGTTCGGCGACGTCCGCAGCCGGTCCGACATAAAGCGGAATTCGGCCTGCGCACCCATTTCGCGACAATGCGCCAGCACCTCCGAGAAAATCTCGGCGTGGTGACGCCCATCCTGCAAAATCCTGGTCTCTTCTTCCGTCAATTCGTTTCCGAGCACCGGGAACATCAGCAGGTTCTGCAATGCCCGATGCTCGGTGCCCACCACACGGCGCTTCTCGCGCTTGGGCGGCGCCTTGTCCCACGCGTTCTGACGGCGCACCGCGCTGATCTGCAGTTCGCACAACTCGGCCACTTCCTCGACCGAACTGCCCACCCGCTCAGCCAGCGCGTGCAAGATCTGCCCCCGCAACGCGTTCGCCGGCATCTGCTGCAGCAGCGGCTTCGCCTCAAACAGCGCACGCGCCCGGCCTTCGGGCTGATGCATTTCCTTGCCTGCCGTCACTTCGCCAATCAGGAACTGCGACAACGGCATGGCACGCGACACCTCGTCAGCAAACGCATCGGCGCCGTACTCGCGTACGTAACTGTCCGGATCGTGCTCGCTCGGCAAAAACAGGAACTTGAAGCTCCGGTTGTCATCTGCGTGCTGCAAACAAGCTTCCAGCGCACGTCGCGCCGCCCTGCGTCCTGCGGCATCGCCATCGAAGCTGAACACCACCGTTTCGGTCTGGCGCAACAGCTTCTGCACATGCATTGGCGTACACGCCGTGCCCAGCGTGGCCACAGCCTGCGGAAAACCGAGCTGCGCCAGCGCGACCACGTCCATATACCCTTCCACCACCAGCACGTAACCCGCATCGCGAATACCGATGCGCGCCTCGAACAGGCCGTACAGCTCGCTGCCCTTGCTGAAGAGCGGCGTCTCGGGCGAGTTCAGATACTTGGGCTCGCCTTTGTCCAGTACTCGTCCGCCGAAGGCAATGACCTGGCCTTTCGTGTTCCGGATCGGGAACATGATCCGGTCGCGAAAACGGTCATAACGACGCTTGGCGCTGCCTGCTTCGCCCTTCTCGCTTTCGATGACGAGACCGGCGTCGAGCAACTGATCATCACGGTAGTTCGGGAACGCGGCTTCGAGGTTCTGCCAGGCATCCGGGGCATAACCCAACCCGAAATGCGCGGCGATTTCGCCCGTCAACCCACGTCGCTTCAAATATTCGATGGCGACCGGTGCGCCTCGCAATTGCTTGCGGTAGTAGTCACAGGCACGCGTCATTACGTCGACCAGACCGAGGGTTTGCGCACGCTGCGCGGCAGGTGCCGGCGCGCCCGGCAACGGCGCCTCACGCGGCACATCCAGCCCGGCATTCCGGGCCAACTCCTCAACGGCTTCGACAAATCCGAGTCCGGCATGCTCCATCAGGAAGCTGATCGCGCTGCCGTGCGCGCCGCACCCGAAGCAGTGATAGAACTGCTTGGTGGGACTTACGGTAAATGAGGGCGACTTCTCATTATGAAAGGGGCACAGCCCCATGAAGTTCGCCCCACCTTTCTTCAACTGCACGTAGCGACCCACCACCTCGACGATATCGACGCGGTTGAGGAGGTCCTGCAGGAACGACTGGGGAATCACTGGATCGATGCCATCGCGATGCGGTGCCGCGCCGTCGCCTGAGCGACGGTAGCTTGCCGCACCACCGGATTACGCGGCCAACGCCGCCTTCACTTGCGCGGACACCGCCGTCATGTCGGCTCGACCGGCCAACAGGCCCTTGAGCACGCCCATCACTTTGCCCATGTCCTGCGGACCTGCTGCGCCCGTTTGCGCCACGGCGGCCTTGACCGCTTGCGCGACTTCGTCTGCCGAAAGCTGCTGCGGCATGTAGACCTTGAGCACTTCGAGTTCAGCGGCCTCCTTGTCGGCCAGATCGGTACGGCCGGCAGCCTGGAACTGACTGATGGAATCCTTGCGTTGTTTGATCAGCTTGTCGACGATAGCAACGACAGCCGCGTCATCATCGAGAGAGATACGCTCGTCGACTTCCTTTTGTTTGATTGCCGCGAGCAGCAGCCGGATGGTCCCCAATTTGTCGGCGGCCTTGGCACGCATGGCCGTCTTCATGTCTTCGTTAATGCGTTCTTTCAGACTCATGAGCAGGGATTCCGGAATTCGATTACGTTTCAGTGTAGTGCATGCCGCCCCAAAGAAAAGGACGACTGCCATCAGGCACTCACCGCGCCCGGCCGCGGCCGGTACGCTGGCGCAAGGTCGAACGGGGGGCAGAAAGCACAAAAACCCGCTTGGGGAGACGATCACACATGCGATCACAAGCGGGCTCGCCGGAGACCTGGACCCGCCCCGGCTCAGGCGCTGACATGCCCCCTGGCCGCTGACGTGTCGGACGCAAACCACCCGGAAAGGCTTCGGGGGCGTCCTGAGCTGTCGTCACAAACGTCCCGAAAACAACCAGTGATGCGTCGTCTCCACGAAGGTGAGAGCGTAGCACAGCGCGCGAGTAGCCGTCTATGACAGCGCGTCCTCTCCCGCCCGATCGGCCTGGACGCTTTCGGACATCGCCCGGGCGCATGCCACGGCAGACGCCCACGCCCACTGAAAGTTGTAGCCGCCGAGCCACCCCGTCACGTCCACGACTTCACCGATGAAATGCAGCCCTGACTGAGTGCGAGCCTCCATTGTCGTAGAGGACAACGCCCGCGTATCCACCCCGCCCCGCGTGACTTCCGCCTTGCGCCAACCTTCAGACCCGCATGGCTTGAGCGTCCAGCCCGAAAATGCCTGCGAGAGCGAGCGTAGCGCCTTGTCCGGCAACTCCTGCACGCGCGCTTGCGGCGAAAGCCCACTGTTGGCCACCCAGGCGTCCGCCAGACGCGCCGGCACCCACTGCGCCAACAAGTTAGCCAACTGACGCTTTGACGTCGCCTTCGCCTCGAACAATGCCGCCTCGATGTCCGACGATGGCGCAAGATCCAGGGTGATAGGCTGCCCGGGAGTCCAGAAGCTGGAAATTTGGAGGATGGCCGGCCCGGACAATCCACGA
>JARLJF010000114.1 GCA_031291335.1 Pandoraea sp.
GCGGCCCCGCGTAGTCGGGCGGGCGGGGAAGCGGGCTTCCTGATGCCGAATAGCGCCAGACTTCCGAATTGGGATCGCTATAGTCTTCGCTGTACTGCAGGCCGGTCGTCATATCCATGACCTGACGAACCGTCGCGTCGCCAAAGGCGCTCTTGCTTAATTCGGGAACGATGGTGTCGACCCGTGCGGTGTCGTCGATCACGCCTTCCGCGACGAGCATTTCGCCGAGCAGACCCGTCAGCGATTTTGTCACCGACATCGCGCCGTGCTGTCCCGTAGCGTCGAGACAGCCTGCGTAGCGCTCATAGACCACCTTGCCCTTGTGCAGCACGATGATCCCGTCGGTGTAGTTGGCGTCGAACGCCTCTCGCCAGGTCATCGGCCTGGCGCCGCCGATCGGCGTGAAGGTGACGGCATCGATGCCCGTATCGAGTTTGCGCAGGAAGGGCACGGCTGCGCCCGGGCCGCGCGGCACGCCAACCGTTGGCATGAGTTCGCGGAAATGGCAGACGGTCCAACGCGACTTCGGGAATGCGAAATAGTCGCCATCGGTGAAACGGATGGCTTTGTCGTCGGGCGGCGGGAAACCTGTCATCCAACCCTGCGTACGCGGGTCGGACTGCGTGGCGCGCATGGGGGCTGCGGTCTGGGCCTGCGCGTCAGGCGCACTGATGGCGCCGCCCATTGATGACAGCCCAATCATTCCGGCAATGACCCACCGGAGCGCGTTCCGCGAAAAGATTCGCGGGGGCGAGTGGGGTTCGCTTGCGCTTGGAAAACGGGGCGAGGTATCTGATCTGATCCGCAAATTGGGCTGTATCGGGTAAGGGATGGAATGCCGAATCCAGCCGTCAGTATGCCATCGACAGACGGGAGGGCATGCCGGCGTGGCACAGCGACACCAATGCGTCGATCATGCGAGGCCGCAGAGCGAAAGCGATCTTCGATTTCATCAATATTTTTTCGGCAGAACAATTGCACGGCATTGACTTTTTATGTTGGTTGCCTAAATATCAATAGGCCAATTAATCAGTTAAAGGTAATTTAAATTACTCGGGTGGATATATTTATTTCTGCAATTGTGGATTTAAATATTTTTTGATGCTTTGTGCTCTGTTTGTTTCGGAATTTCCATCGCGTATTCGCTTTAAATTATTTGAGGGTGAACATGCCTTACGAGACGAAGATTCTTCGCTGGCTGATGGTCTCCACGATGTTGACCGGCGTTGTTGGCGCACAGGCGCAGACATCGCGCTTTGATGAGCTGGCACGTATTCCACTGACCGAGGGTTACCTTTCCCAGAGCGACTCACGTACGCTCAAAGACGAACTCCTTTTTCAGCGTGCAGTGCAGTCTTATCTCTGGGCGCAGCCGGCCTTGAATATTTTTGCGATGAAAGAGGGCTCGGAAAAATTGTTCGGCAAGGGCTACAACATATTGCCGGTCTGGAAGGAGCGCTTGAACGCCAAGACGCAGGTCACCACGCCGAACTCCGACGTGATCTACGCGATGGGGTATCTGGATCTGAAGCAGGACGGTCCGATGGTGCTCGAAGTGCCGCCGGGATTGCAGGGCATTCTGGACGACTTTTTCCAACGCCCGATCTGCAATCCCGCACCCGTCAAGGAAAAAACCTGGTATCCGGCACCCTATGCAAAGGACATCTGGTGTGGCGATGTGGGCCTGCCGGGACCTGACAAAGGCAAGGGCGCGAATTACCTGATCATCCCACCCGACTATCAAGGCGAAATTCCGAAGGGATACATCGTCTACAAGTCCAGAACCTACAACGTGTTCGTGTTCTGGCGAGCGTTCTTCAAAGACCCGGCCAATTTGTCTGAGCCGGTCGATCTGATCATGCGAACCAAGATTTATCCGCTTGGCAAAAAGAGCACCGCCAAGCCGATGCAATTTCCGGATGGATCGACAGCGGCGCCGTACATGCTCTATCCGACCGACGGCACGGCGTTCGATATGCTCTCGCGTTTTATTGACAGTGAGTACGTCGATCCGGCCGACGCGGACATGCGCGGCATGCTGGCCAGTCTCGGGATCATCAAGGGGCAGCCGTTCAAACCGGATGACCATACCCGCGAGATTCTCGATAAAGCCGGCAAGACGGCTTTCCGTATCGGTCGCGCAATTGCCTACGACCCGCCGCCGATCGTGCCGAACACGCGTTGGTATCCGGATCGCAAATGGGTGAACCCGTTCCCCGCGAATACCGAATTCGTCGGCCCCTCGTTCAAGTATCTCGACCTGCGCACAGGCTTCTTTGCGCTTGCGTATTCGGCGAGTCCCGCGATGGCCGTGAATATGGCCGGCATGGGGGCAAAGTATCCGGTCGCGTTTACCGATTCGGACGGTGATCCGCTCTCGGGTGGCAAATCGTACAAGCTGCATCTGCCCAAGGATATTCCGGCGGGCATCTTCTGGTCGGTCACCGTCTACAAACCGGACACGGCCGCCGGACTGGCCAACGGTCAGGCCTTCCCGTCCATCAATACGATGGACAAGCCCGATATGAACGCCGACGGTTCGCTGGATATGTATTTCGGCCCGACGCCTCCGGCCAATCAAAGCAAGAACTGGCTGAAGACGGTACCGGGCGAGGGCTTCTTCGTGATCTTGCGGCTGTACGGGCCGAAGCAAGCCTTCTTCGACCAGACGTGGAAGCCCAGCGACGTAGAGAAGGTTCGATAAATCGCCACCCAACACTCACCGGGAACTCACGCTATGCATCGTATTCTCGCTTCCATGAGCGCAGTCGGTTTGGCGCTATCGTTCATGTCACACGCTGGTGTCGCCGCCGCAGACGGTGGCAACACCTATCCTTTCGAGAAAGGCTTCCCTACCGCAAAAGCGGCGAAGCAAGCCAGCGATGACGCGGACTTTCAACGCGCATTGATCGCTTACCGGTTCTGGTACCCGACGGTGTCGGTGGAAGGCATCTTCAATGGCAACCGAACCGTGGGTATCGCGGACGGCCAGCAATGGGGCATCGCATCGACGGGGCCGCGACAGGTCGGGTTCACGCTGAACTCTGACACCCCCTACGGTTCAGGTGTGCTCGACTTGTCCAACGGGCCAATGGTGGTCGAATTGCCGCCGGGCCCGTTCATCGGTCTGATCGACGATCACAACCAAGGCTGGGTGCAGGATATGGGGCTGCCCGGCCCGGATGCCGGCAAAGGCGGCAAGCATCTGGTGCTGCCGCCGGGATATACGGGCAATGTGCCTGACGGCTATTACGTGGGCCACTCTCCGTCTTTGAAGAATCTCGTGGCAGTGCGCGCATTGCCGGTGGGCGGCGATGTTCAGAAAGCCCTCGACGGCCTTCGCTCGATCAAGATCTATCCGCTCTCGCAGGCGAGCAACCCGGTCCCCCTACCTGCTGTCGAGACGACACAAAGGGCGATGGACAGCACGTCGCTCAAGTGGGAAGACAATTTGCAGTTTTGGGAAGTGCTGAACAAGGTGATCCAGGAAGAGCCTCTCGTGCCCGGGTTCTTGCCGATGTACGGCGTGCTGGCGGAACTTGGCATCGAGAAAGGCAAGCCCTTCGCCCCGGACGCACGGATGAAATCCATTCTGACGCGCGCCGCGAAAGACGGTCGCGCGCAGATGCTGGTTTCCGCGTTCGCCAGCGCCCGCCCCGATCGCAAGAATTGGCCCGATCGCCAATGGGAGTGGGCCAGTCTGGTTTCGGGCAATGCCCAGTTCTCCACACCGGGCGGTATGGATCTGGAGGCTCGGGACCGATGGTTCGCGCAGGCTATCGTGGCATCCCCGGCAATGTTTCGCCGTGATGCTGGGGCAGGTTCGCTCTATTGGCTGGGGGCGCGAGACAAGGACGGCAAATACCTGGATGGCGGTCGCGCTTACAAGTTGACGGTTCCTCAGCCGGTGCCAGGCAAGCTTTTCTGGTCGGTCACTGTCTATGACGCCGCGACGCGCTCTCAAGTGCAAACCGATCAGGACAAGGCAGCCTTGCGCTCGTTGTTTGAGTTGAAGGATGTGGACACGTCGAAACCGGTGGACCTCTACTTCGGCCCGACCGCGCCCAAGGGGAATGAGGGACGATGGATAAAGACGACGCCGGGGAAAGGCTGGTTCGCGTACATCCGCATCTATGGTCCCGAAGCCGCCGCGTTTGACAAGAGCTGGAAGCCGGGGGATTTTGAGCCGGTCAGGTAAGTCTGTCGGTGATCGGCGACGGGCGTCGAGAAGACGGCGCCCGTCTATCCTTCACCCGGCATGCCGACGTCGACGATCGGCCAGACAATGCCCGGCCATCGACTTCGCAAACGGCAGGCGAGAGTGCCGCGAAGGTCTAACAGGGAAATCCGTCGGTAAATGCACTGCGCAGATAGTCGACGAACAGTTTGACGGCCCGCGGCACATGCGACGCATAGGGTCGCACCACATAGATCCGCTCGGCAAACGCGCCGACCGGACGCCATTCGGGCAACAGCACGACGAGCTTGCCGGCGCGAACGGCGGCCTGCGCCGTGAAGTCGGGCACGAGCGCGATGCCCAGATCGTCCAGCGCTGCGTCGCGCAGCGCTTCACTGTTATTCGCCGCCACCGGCCCGTTGACGTTGACCGTCACCGGACCTGCCGCCGATTTTCGGGCCGTCCCGTGTTCAAACGACCAGGTGCTGGCGGACTGCGTACGCGGGTAGGCGAGGCAATCGTGCATCGTGAGGTCCGACGGCGACGCGGGCGTACCGCGTCGCTTCAAATAGGTGCGCGTGGCAACGATGAGCGAGCGCGAGTCGCATAGCTTCCAGGCCACATGGGTTTCGGGCGCGTTCGTGCTATGCCGGATGGCGAGATCGAAGCCCTCCGAGGCAATCGAACTCAGCCGGTCGGACAAGTCGAGTTGCACGCGAACCTCGGGGTGCTCGCGCAGGAAGCGCGACAGTCTGGGGATGACCTGCTGCCGGCCGAGGGCGACCGGGGCCGTCACGCGAATCAACCCTCTTGCCTCGCCCGCCTGATCTCGCAGATTCGAAAAACTGGTCGCGATGTGTTCGTACTGGCTTCGTGTGTCGTCAACGAGCTGTTGCCCGGCCTCGGTGAAGCGGACACTGCGCGTTGTGCGCTGCACCAGAGACACGCCGGCAGCACGCTCCAGTTCTGCAATGCGCTGACTCATCGCCGCCTTGCTTACGCCCAGCCGCGCGGCCGCTGCCGTAAAGCTGCCCTGCTCGGCGAGTACCGTCAGCCAGTGAAGGTGCGTCCAGAGGCCTTCAATTTTTTCCGAATCCATCGATCGATTGTTCGTATTTGTAAACAATAAATTCAATAATAGCGCCTATGCTTCGTCTCCGGTGATTCATACACTGCTGGCATCGTTCATCAATTCATGAGGAGTCGAAATGCAAGCGTTCAACGATACTGCCGACGTGCTGCACTACATCAATGGTCAACGCGTGAAGGGGAACAGCGAGCGGACTCAGCCGGTCTTCAACCCGGCGACCGGTGCCAGCCCGCGTCAATTGGTGCTGGGCGGGGTGTCTGACGTGAATGCCGCCGTGGCAAGCGCGAAGGCGGCGTTCCCCGCATGGAGCAATACGCCGGCCATTCGCCGTGCACGCGTCATGCTGAAGTTTCTCGAATTGATGAACAAGCATCGCGACGAACTCGCCGCGATCATCACCGCCGAACACGGCAAAGTGTTCTCGGATGCGCAGGGCGAAGTGTCGCGTGGCATCGACGTGATCGAATTCGCTTGCGGCATTCCGCAACTGCTCAAGGGCGACTACACCGAGCAGGTATCGACGGGCATCGATAACTGGACGACGCGTCAGGCACTCGGCGTGGTGGCCGGCATCACGCCGTTCAACTTCCCGTGCATGGTGCCGTGCTGGATGTTCCCGGTGGCCATTGCGGCAGGTAACGCTTTCATCCTGAAGCCGAGCGAGCGCGATCCGTCGGCATCGTTGTTCATGGCCGATCTGCTCAAGCAGGCAGGCCTGCCGGACGGCATTTTCAACGTGATGCAGGGCGACAAGGTCGTGGTCGACGCGCTGCTCACGCATGCCGACGTGAAGGCAATCAGCTTCGTCGGCTCCACCCCGATTGCGAACTACATTTACGAGACCGGCGCCAAGCACGGGAAGCGTGTGCAAGCGCTGGGCGGTGCGAAGAATCACATGGTCGTGATGCCCGACGCCGATCTCGATCAGGCCATCGATGCGCTGGTGGGTGCGGGCTACGGCTCGGCGGGTGAGCGCTGCATGGCGATTTCGGTGGCGGTGCTCGTCGGCGACGTTGCCGACAAGATCATGGGGCGGCTGGCCGAGCGGGCTCGTACGCTGGTCATCAAGAACGGCATGGAGCCGGACGCCGAGATGGGCCCGATCGTCACCAAGCAGTCGCTAGAGCGCATTGAGAGCTACATCGCGCTGGGCGTGGAAGAGGGCGCCAAGCTAGTGGTGGACGGTCGCGGCCTGAAGGTGCCGGGTCATGAAGACGGCTTCTTCACGGGCGGCACGCTGTTCGATCACGTCACGCCGGAAATGCGCATCTACAAGGAAGAAATCTTCGGCCCGGTGCTCGCGTGCGTGCGCGTGAAGGACTTCACCGAAGCCGTCGATCTGATCAATGCGCACGAGTTCGGCAATGGCGTGGCCTGCTACACACGAGACGGCCACATCGCGCGCGAATTCGGTCGCCGTATCGAAGTGGGCATGGTCGGCATCAATGTGCCGATTCCGGTGCCGATGGCATGGCACGGCTTCGGTGGCTGGAAGCGTAGCCTGTTCGGCGACATGCACGCCTACGGCGAAGAGGGTGTGCGCTTCTATACCAAGCAGAAGTCCATCATGCAGCGCTGGCCGGAGAGCACCGAAAAGGGGGCTGAGTTCGCGATGCCGACGGCGAAGTAAGGCATCAAGTAAGACATCAGTTTCACGGCGGTAGAAGGCCCGGGCGGCGCAACTGGTTATCTGGTTGCGCCGCTCGTCATTTCAGGCGCTGATAACGCCTTTCAAGCGCACTACGGCGCGTTTTCCTGCCGTTCGCTCGCATCGATTCGGACGGAATCCCCCTTCCCGAGACGTTTCACTCAAAGCGATTTCTGGCATCAGGAATCATCATTTGATGTGATCTGTCGATCCGCCTATTGTGAATTCAATGAGAAGAAGCGCCATGGCCCACCCGAGGCAATGAAGCGCCTGAGACATTCACAATGGAGACAGTGCAAGAATGGAGACGCCCCTGCTTTCCGGGATTCGCAACGATCCCCTGTTCGTCACGCTTGTCAGGCGTAGAAGACGGTTTGTCGCGTGGCTGACGGCGATTACGCTCGTTCCGTATTACGCGTTCATCCTCGTTGCCGCCTTTTCCCCGAATCTGCTGGCAACACGATTTATGCAGCACAGCCTGATCGGCATCGGATGGCCCATCGGTGTCGCGCTGATCGTCGGCACCTGGCTGTTGACCGGTGTGTATATTCGCCGTGCAAATGGTGAGTTCGATCACCTGACCCGGTCGATTCTGGCGGAGGCGGCAAAATGATCGCCCCGCTACGTTTCGCCGCAGTGGCCTGCCTCGCCGGCCTCTCGCGCTACACCTTCGCCGCATCGGTTTCCGCGCGCGACGCCCATGTACAACCGCTCAACACACCAGCGATCGTCATGTTTCTGGTGTTCGTCGTGGCGACGTTGGGCATCACATTCCGGGCCGCCGCCAAAACGAAGTCGATGACCGACTTCTACACGGCGGGAGGCGCTATCACAGGGTTTCAGAACGGGCTTGCTCTTGCCGGAGACTACATGTCGGCAGCGGCCCTTCTGGGCGTGACCAGCATGATCTTCTTCCACGGTTACGACGGTGTGATCTACGCGATCAGCTTCTTTGTCGCCTGGCCGTTTCTGCTGTTTCTCTTTGCCGAGCGCATTCGCAACCTCGGACGCGTCACGATTGCCGACATCGTTTCCTACCGTCTCGACCAGAATCGGATTCGTACATTGACCGCCTTCGGCTCGCTGACCGTCGTCTGCTTCTATCTCGTGGTGCAGATGGTGGGGGCAGGGCAGCTCATCGAATTGCTGTTCGGTTTGCCGTACAACTATGCGGTCGTTGCTGTCGGCGTGCTCATGGCAATTTATGTGACGGTCGGCGGCATGGTGGCGACGACCTGGGTGCAAATCATCAAGGCAGTGTTGATGTTGTTCGGAGGCACGTTGCTCGCCGTGCTCGCCATGAGTCAATTCGGATTTTCGTTTGGCGAACTGTTCGCGCAGGCGATCGAAGTGCATCAGAGCGGCGCCAACATTCTGATGCCGAGTGCTCAGGTGGCAGACCCGCTTGCCATGATTTCGCTGTCGATCGGATTAGTCTTCGGTACAGCGGGGTTGCCGCACATTCTGATGCGCTTTCTTACCGTGCCGGATGCCAAAGCCGCCCGCAAATCCGTGTTCGTCGCAACGGGCTTCATCGGTTTCTTCTTTCTGGTCATCATCGTGCTCGGCATGGCGGCGATCGTGATCGTGAGTCGAAACCCCGCGTTTTATGAGGCCGGCAAGATCGGCGGCAAACTCATTGGCGGCAATAACATGCCGGTGATGTACCTCGCTCAGGCGGTGGGCGGAAATCTCATGCTGGGGTTCCTCTCGGCAGTTGCCTTCGCCACCATTCTGGCTGTCGTCGCCGGGTTGACGATGGCCGGGACGTCGGCCATCTCGCATGACCTCTATGTCATGGTGCTGCGCAAGAACCGCGCCGATCCCGCGAGCGAGCGGCGCATCTCGAAGATCGCTTCGACCTGTATCGGCATTGTTGGGGTTGTCCTCGGCATTCTGTTCAAGGACCAGAACATTGCATTCCTCGTCGCGCTGACGTTCGGCATTGCCGCTTCCGTCAATTTCCCGCTGCTCGCCTTGTCGATGTATTGGAAGGGCCTGACGACGCGTGGCGCGTTTATCGGCGGTGTCGCGGGATTGGTCAGTTCGGTGGGGCTGGTCGTTCTGTCGCCGGCCGTATGGGTGAAGATTCTCGGCAATAGTGCACCGATCTTTCCGTACGACTATCCCGCCATCATCTCCATGAGCCTCGCCTTCTTCTTCACGTGGCTGGGGTCCGTCACCGACAGAAGCCATCGCGCGCGGCAGGAGCGCATCGATTTCGACGACCAGTTCGTACGTGCACAGACCGGCCTCGGTGCCAGCGGTGCATCGAGTCACTGAGCCCGGCAATTCCCCAAGACAGGAAGACGAGGAAGACGATCATGCAACTTCAAGACACTGGCCTGCGATTCTCGCGGGTCACCGTAGTGCTTCACTGGTTGGTGGCGGTTCTGCTGTTCGCCATCATCGCGCTGGAATTCGCCATTGTTCCGGGCAGTCATGCGTCGGGTAGTGCCGCATTGTCGGAGACGCAAAATCTGCTCGGCCTGATCCTGTGTCTTGTCTCGATCTATCGATTCTGGGCGAGGGTCTCTTCCTATCATCCGTTGCCGGTGGGCACCCCCAATCCCGTCGAGATCATCATCAGCCGATCGGTGGCGGTGGCGCTTGCATTGGCGATGGTGCTGTTGCCCGTGGCGGCCTGGCTATACAAAGCGTCGGCAGGCGAGGTGATGGGGCTGCCGGGCGGTTTCCATATTCCCGCCGTGATTGCGCCGAATCTGGCGGTGCAGCAGGTGGTGGGCGTGCTGTTCAAGATTGGCGGGATTGCGTTTCTCGCGGGCCTTGTCCTGCATATTTTCGGCGCGATGAAGAATCACTTTGTGCTCAAGAACGACACCTTGAAGCGCATGCTGGGTAAACATGTGGAGCTATGACGCCATGTTTGAATTGAAATCGGAGTATTGCGGGAATGCGCTCACGAAGCTTTGTGGCGTGGACTACCCCATCTTTCTCGCCGGCATGGCCGCGATCTCGGGGCCGGGCCTTGTCGCCGCGGTCGCGAACGCGGGAGGCATGGGAACACTGGGGGGCTTGCGATTGCCGCCGAAAACGTTGCGCAAGTGGTTGCAGGAAACCCGGGAACTGACCGACAAGCCCTTTGGTGTGAATCTCGTGCCGTCGTTCGGCGGACCCGATGTCTTCGAAGCACAATTCCAGGTCGTCCTTCAGGAGAGGCCCCGCCTGTTGTCGCTCTTCTATGCCGAGGGCCAACAGTACGCCGACATGATTCCCCGCGCAAAAGACGCCGGCATGATCGTCATGGTTCAGGTCGGCTCTGTCGAGCTTGCCCGATTGGCGGTCAAACGTGGCGCGGACATCATCACGGCGCAAGGCTGTGAGAGCGGTGGCCACCTCAATCGCGGCACCATCGGTCTGCTCACGCTCCTGCCGTCGTTGATCGAGGTTGCCGAAGGGCGGCCCGTCATCGCCGCAGGCGGAATCGTGAACCGGCACGACGTGCGTGTTGCCATGGCATTGGGCGCGTCGGGCGTGCTCGTCGGCACCGCATTCGTGGCGAGCGACGAATCCAATGCGCATCCGTTGTACAAGCAGAAGATCGTCGATGCGACGGTCGACGACACCGAGTACCGCACCGGTTACTCCTTCGGCTGGAAATACGGAACGCCTCACCGGGTGATTCCGAATCGGGATAAGTGGAATCTGCTGCGCTTTATCGGCGGTGGCGCGCGACTGATCGACAAGCCGCGTATGGCCAAGAAGTTATCGCTTTACGCCGGGCAAGGGGTCGGAAAGATTCATGACGTAGTCCCGGCAGCGGAGCGCGTGGCAGAACTCGCGAGTGGTTTGCCGCGTCTGTCGATCTCGACTGAGGCCGACGTCGATCGGGCACGCCGTTCGTCGCTCAGTCCCTCGATTCAATTCGGCTGAGACTCAGGCGGCCGCTTCTGCGCTCAGGCACTCTGACTCAGCCCGGCGTGGATGAATTGCCCACGCGCGAGGTCGACGAAGGCATTCAATGCCGAAGTCGGCCGCGTGTCGTTTCGTCGAATGAAGACGGTCTTGACGTTGGCGAACTCGGAGGGCAGCGGGTGATATCGAATGTTGTGGTGTGAGCGGTAGTTATCCACGACACCGCGCGGCAATAACGTGACGCCCATGCCTGCGGATACGCACGACAGAATGCCGTCCAGCGTGCCCAACTCCATCACCTGATTGGGTACGAGTCCCACTTGATGGAACCAATGCTCGAGGGTGGAGCGATAGAAGCACCCGGTCCGAAATACCAACACGGTTTGCTGAGGGATGGCCGCGATCAGGCTGTCGAGCGAGACGAACTCACTGCTGCTCACGAGCACCAGTTCCTCACGAAATACCTCTTCCTGATAAAGGGCCGAATTCTGGTGCAGGCCGCCGACGAACGCGCCGTCCAGACGATGACTCTCCACGGCTTTGATCAACTCTGCCGTCGTGCCGGTCTGCAAGGAAAGCTGAACCTGCGGATATTGCAGTCGATACTTCGCCAGCACTTGAGGCAGCCGGATCGCGGCCGTCGTCTCCATCGAGCCTAGCCGCAGATGTCCGGTAGGCGTTGCAGGGTCGCACAGGGCGCCGCGGCTCTCGTCGACAAGCTGCAGGATGCGCCGCGCATATTCCAGGAAGGTGCGTCCGGCCGACGTGAGAGCCACGCCGCTTTTGTGTCGGATGAACAGTTGCTGTTGCAGTTCGGCTTCGAGTTCTTTCACGCGCATCGTGGCGTTCGACTGCACGGTGTGCACGCTCGCCGCTGCTGCCGTGAAGCTTCCCAGCTCTGCGACGGCACAAAATATCCGGAGTTGACGCATTTCCATGACGACACCCTTTTCATCATCAGGAGCGATGGCTGGCATCGCGTATCATCAATTTACAGAATCGATGCCGTCCGGCACAGTCGAGTTAATACCTATGCGCGGAGGTTCGCGATGACGCAGTCCACCACGATCAACCATCTTTTTGCCGGCGGTACCGGACACCTCGAACCTGACGGGCATCGCAGCGGTATTTTCAAGCGGCGTATCACTGGGAGAATTCGCGTCGAGTCGTCCGGCATCGTGGGCGATGAGCATGCAGATCCGCGCGTGCATGGCGGTCCGGAGAAGGCCGTCCATCACTACGCCGAAGAGAACTACGGGCGCATCGCACAGGCCTTTCCGGAGAGTGCGCCGGCGTTGGTTCCGGGAAGCCTGGGAGAGAACCTCTCCACGCAAACGTTCTCCGGGCAAAACGTTCACATTGGCGATACGTTCCTGATCGGTGACAGTGTCGTGCTACAGGTGTCCCAGCCCCGGCGACCTTGCTGGAAGATCAACCATCGCTTCGGCGTTGAAGGGCTATCGATGTTCGTGGCCCGTGAGCGGGTGACGGGCTGGTACTACCGGGTGATATCTCCCGGCTTCATCGAGCCGGGCGACACGATGGTGCTCGTGGAACGGCAGACGGATCGTTTCTCGATCGATCAGTTCTGGCAGGTGCAGCTCACGCACCGTCCGAGTCTGGACGATCTCGTCGCATTGGGCGCGGTCCCGGGACTGGCGCCGGAGTGGCAACGGCGCATGACCGAGCGCGTGAAATGGCTTCAGGAACGCCCGGAGCAGGCTGCCTGAATTGCGCGGCCTTCGCCGCCTGCGCCCAGCAGGCGCGAGGCGCGTCGGCCAGGCGCCGTGGGTCAGAGAAGCACGCACTGTCCTGTAAAGCGAGTGCCGCTCCATGTAATGTTGAGCGGACGCGCCGGGTCTTTGCAGATGAGCGTCTCCAATGTGCCGAACCGGTCGGCGTGCAGCGATAGCTGTTCGCCCGGCGAGAGCCCATAGAAGCCCGAGTAGTTCTTTTCGCATCGAGCGGAATCGTCGGCGGCATTATTGGCCGTCACGCACCAGGCGACGTTGACGGCATAGCCGCACGTGTTCCTGACGCCGGTTTCGACTTCATACCAGCCGACGTAGCCCTTGGCACCGCGGGGAATTCGCACTTGTTCAATGCCGCCTTTGACGGGTTCGGTCGTCTTGCGTCCCGCGGTCGCGGCGTTGGCGCTGTATTTCCCGGATGGCGCTACCGACATCGGTTGGGTGGCCGGCATGGCTGCGGATGGTGACGCCGTACCCGACGTCGCTTTCAGTGCCGTGGCGACGGCCTGGTATTGCGCGGCGTTGCGTCCGCCGCCGCTTGCAACCCCTTGCGCCGCCGCGCCCAGCAGACCCGCGACGATGGACAGAACACCGGGGCCGTCGTCGGAGGACGAGGCGTTTGTGCGCGCCCCATTGGCGTAAGTGGCGACGACGGTGCCGTCGGCGCGGGTGTCGGTGCCCTCGTAGATCTTTCCGTTGACGAATTGCCCGGCACGCACGGAGCCGTCGGACGCAAAGGTGATGACACCGGGACCGTCGAACGTGTTGTCGCGCCACTGACCGCGGTAGGTATTGCCGTTGGGTTCGAGCTGATAGCCCTGACCGGTCATCGCGCTGTTGATAAAGTCGCCTTCATACCGCTTCCCGTTAGCCCACGCATAGGTACCTTTGCCGGTGAGCTTGCCTGCGACGAAATCGCCTTCGTAGGTATCGCCACTGACCCAGAAGTATTTTCCCTTGCCGGTGCGGTCGTCATTGACGAAGGGGCCTTCGTAGCGATTGCCGCTCGCCCATGTGTAGGTGCCGACGCCAGCGCGTTTGCCTTGGCGCAATTCACCTTCCAGACGCTGGTCGAAAACGCCGTCCTTGAACCATTCCTCCGTGCCCGGGCCATCGGCGTAGCCGTTCTTGCAGGGGCCGGTCCATGTCGCGGTCCACGTGATACCGGTGTTGCCGGGATCGTTCGACCAAACTTTGCAGTCTTTGTTGTTGACGGTGACCCAGCCTTCGGCGTGCGCCGACGGGCCACCCAGCAGGCCGTACGCGCCCGCAATACTCAGCGCAAGCACCGCGCCGCGCCTGAAGTTTCGCCCGTGAGCCATGACTTTCTCCCTGATCTTTTTGTATGACTGTTTGCTCGGGAAGATAGCGAAGGATCGGGCTGTCCGACATCCTCCATTTGGGGGATGGGGTATTGTCTTGCCGGCTCCTGTTATGCGAACGTCGAAAAGTAGCGCTTGAATAGGGCGATCGTTTGATCGATGTCGTCGTCGGCGATGTCCATGTGCGTGACCAGCCGCAACGAATAAAGGCCAGTGACGCCCACACCGTTACTCTGAAGGAATTCAATCAATGACGGCAGGCTGGCGCCCGAGTCGGCGTTGTCTCGCACAGTCAGCAGGAGCATATTGGTCTGCTGCTGGACGTCGAGCTGGCCGATGGTGCGTAAGGCGTCTGCCAGTCTGGCCGCTCGCCTGTGATCGTCCTGGAGACGCTGCACGTTCGTATCGAGCGCAAATGCCGCTGCACTCGCCAATATGCCGGTCTGGCGCATGCCGCCGCCGCACATCTGCCTCAACCTTCGGGTCCGTGCGATGAACGATGCGCTGCCAGAGAGCGCGGCGCCGGCGGGGGCGCCGAGCCCTTTGCTGAAGCAGATCGAAACGGAGTCGAAATGCCGGGCGATGCGCTTGATTTCGACCTCGGGAGTCGACTGATTGGCGTTCGCCTGCGACACGGCGGCGTTGAATAGGCGCGCGCCATCAAGGTGTCTCAGCAAGCCCCGGCCGGTTGCCCAGGCGCACGCGGATTCGATATAGCTTTGCGGCAGCACATGTCCGAACCATGTGTTCTCCAGCGCCAGCAGTTTCGTGCGCGGGTGATGGATGTCGTCGGGTTTGACGGCGGCGTCGAGTGCGGCCAACGGCAATTGCCCGTCGTCGCCCTGGATGATGGGCTGGGGTTGAACACTGCCCAGCACCGCAGCGCCTCCGCCTTCCCAGCGATAGGCGTGGGCCATGTTGCCGACCAGATACTCCTCGCCGCGTTGGCAGTGCGCCATGATCGCGCACAGGTTGGCCTGCGTAGCGCTCGGGAAAAAAAGCGAAGCTTCATGACCGAGCATCTCGGCAACTTTTTGCTGTAACGCGTTGACGCCGGGATCGTCACCGAAGCCGTCGTCTCCAACAACGGCGTTGGCCATCACCTCCCGCATTGCCCGGGAGGGACGGGTCACGGTGTCGCTTCGTAAATCGATGAACTTCATGGGATATTCCGAGGTGTTCCGCATACGTGGCGCAGGTCGCGCCTAGATCGCATGCATAAAGAATTGGGCGATCACCGCCGCCCCGATAAAGCTGCCCGCACTTGCCGCGAAGGAGACCACGACGATCCGCCAGCCAAGGCGGCGAAATGCCGGAATGTCCTTCGCAATCGAGAGTCCCGCGATTGCCAGAATCGGTGTGGTGATCGCCATGAAGTTGATCTTGCCGGTCAGAACGGCGATCTCGGCCGCAAAGGGGAACGTTGGATACGACGCCGCCATCCCGATCACCGTCACCCATATCAACGCAGGCAGTTTGCGAAACGTTACACGGTATAGCAAGTAGCCAATGAACACCACGCCCGCCATGATTCCCGCACCGGCCAGCGTGGCAAGATCGGGGGGCTGCTTGAAGTTGACCCAGTTCCCGATCAGCGCGACCAGCGCGACAAATACCCAGATGAAGACGTGGGCGCCGAATGAGAGCGGCTTGTGGCTCTCGTGGGCCGCGCTCTCAACTGCGACGCCTGTCGACGCGGGCGAGCGCTTCGACATCCGACCCAGCACGGGTTCGAGCGTCTTGTAAGCCCACAGGGTGAACGGCAGCGAGATGAAGAGCGTGAAGTAAGTGCCGATCGTGGTCGTGATGAGGTTGCTCGCGGCGGCAAAGGCCGCCACGTGCTTGGCGACTTCGGGCGTCTGCTGGGCCGCTATAGCGCCCGCCGCGGCCGTCATCATCGTGCCCGATCCCACGCCAGCCCCCATGGCCAGGGCCAGTGGATTGAAGATTCCGGTACTGGTCAGCACGCTGGCCAGCAACGCGATGAAAATCGCGCCGAACACGGTGCCCGTCAGGTACTCCGCGAGTGCGCCATGCCCTTCCGGGGAATTCATGCCGAAGCGCTCGCCAATGATCGCCAGGCTCGGCTCTCTGCCGACCGAGAATGTCGCGCCCACCGCCTCGCGCTTGATGCCGAGCATGAGCGCGATGGGCAAGCCGATCATCATCGTGCCGAAGAAATGACCGAACTCCTGGAATACCAACCCCCAACCCGAGCTGATGATTTTCGGCAGGTTGCCGCCGACCAGAAGCGCCAGCTTGGCGATGAAGATCAGCATCGCCGGTTGCAACACCGCGGCAGCCAGATCCTGTACGTCTCGCGATATCGCTATCGACGGCGGCACACGCTTGCTCACCACACCGAGTGTGGCGGCAAGCATCAGCGCCCACAGCAGGGGGAAGAGCACAATCTTTGTGGATGCGGTAATCGGGATCGTGAAATTCCCGATGCTCTCCGTAATGAGGACGATGATCGCCGTCGTGAAGAAGAGCTTCACCCCGCGCCCGTATGCCATTGCGGCATGGGGCGTTTCGCTGTGAGTCGTGATGGACATTTATCGGGCTCCGTGTCGGTGGGCGCGATCAGGCTGCGATGCGGCGCAAACGCGCCGGGGAACGTCGTGGTTCAGAGGGCACGCGCCAGATGGCCGAGGCAATCGCCGGGCTCCACCTGCGCATAGGTTCGAATGCACACCGCCAGACCACCCGCTGCAAAATCGATGCGCGCAGGCGGCTGCCACGGGTTGTGGGGGTCGTAGATGTGACCGGCGGGCGCACCGGCCTCGACGTAGTCGCCGAGGGAAAAGGCCGGTTCGAAAATGCCGGGACGGTCGGCGAACGCGTACAAGCCGGCGTCGTCCGTAGTGAAGAAGGCCGTTTCGTGCCGGCGCGAGGTGCTTTCCTTGTCCGCTTGTCCCGCCCAGACGCCGCAGGCAGCCAGATAGGGAAGCAGGCCATCTTCGACGGTACGCAAGCCAGCGCGGTTGACGGTCGATGCGCCGCCGAACTCGCCCAGCAGAACAAGCACGCCTTGCTTCTGCGCGTAGTTGGCGATCACACGGTCTTCACCGCTGATGGCCTTTTCGATGTCGTAGCGCACCACACGCTCGGGCGCAAACGCCGCCAGCAAACGGTTGGCGAGTTCCGGCCGGGTGCCTTGGCCGGGCATGGGCGCCAGTACGCTGGGCAGATAGTTGAGCGAGCTGCCGCCTGCGTGGAAGTCGAACAGGAAGTCGGCTTTCGCGAGGAGCACGGTCGTCACGTAGTGAGCGATCATCTCCGTGATCGTGCCGTTTCTCTTTCCGGGAAATGTACGGTTGAGATTGACGCCGTCGATGGGCGACACGCGTGTGCCGGCGAGGTAAGCCGGATGGTTCAGTGACGGGACGATGAGGATGCGGCCGGTAATGTCTTCGAGGCGCAGCTTTCGCGCGAGCTTTGCCAGTGCGATCGGTCCTTCGTATTCGTCGCCGTGAATGCCGCCCGTCAGCAATACGGTCGGCCCTTCTCCGTTCTTGAAGCAGGCAATGGGGATATGAATCGCACCATAGGCGGACCGGTTGACGGAGTGCGGTACCCGAAGCACCCCATGCTGAATGCCTTCTACCTCGAAATCGATAGTGGCATTTATCATCGATTGGTCGCTTGTCTTTTCCATACTTCACCCCCTTAAACTATGCTCGTGACACTTTCGTCAGACGCCAAGTCGGCACGCGAGAAATCGTAGAACCGCCGAAAAAGCGCTACAAATACTGAATTTCTTGGTTTGCTATGCCGGGGAGGTATAGATGGATTTGCGCCAGTTACGCTACTTCGCCACGATTGCGGAGACCGGCAGCATCGCCGCGGCGAGTCGGGTGCTTCACATCGCGCAGCCCGCCCTGTCGCGTCAGATGAGCGCGCTGGAAAGCACCATGGAGACCGACCTCTTCGAGCGAAGACCCCGAGGCGTGGTGCTCACGCGCGCGGGTCATGAACTGCTGGTCAGAGCGAAGGACTTGCTGGACGAGGCTCACCAGATCAAGGAGCGCGTGCAACTGGCGGCTCGAGGGGAGACGGGGACGCTGCGGATCGGTGTCATGCTCGGATACAGCTACTTGCCGGCGATGGTGCAAGCCATGCAAGCGCTGGCGCTGGAAGCGCCCGGTGCGAGTGTGGTGATCGAGACCATGCTGGCCAAGGATCAATTCGATGCCCTGCACGACGGCCATCTCGATGTCGCTTTCGTTGCCTGGCGGCCACCGCTGGACACTTCACTCAAGGGAATCTTCGTGCATCGTGATCCGGTGATGGTCGCGATGCATGTCGACGTGGCCCAAAAGTATCCGGATCTGCGACATCTGCACGAGCTTCATCAGGAGAAGTTCATGCTGTTTCCCCGAGATCGGGCGCCGCTTTATCACGACATGTTGGTGATGGCGTTTGGCAATGCGGGCATTGAAGTCACGAACCATGTCGTGACCGATGTGCCGACTATTCTGGGTCTGGTCTCCGCCAATATGGGCTGCGGGATCGTGGGCGCGACGTATCTTCGAAACTATCCGCGTAACGTCGAATTGCGGCAGGTGCAAGGGCTCGACATCTCGTGTGATGTCGAGCTGGTGTATCGCGCGGATAGCAAAGATCCGCTCCTGAATCGATTTGTCGAACTGACGCTGGAGCAGTTACCCGCGCGCAAGCCTGCCCGATTGAGATCGGGCACCGGCGGCAAACGCGCGTCGTCGACGCCGTGATGCCCGGAAAAACGTGACGGGCGAACGGCGAGTCAGCCGAAAGAATCAGCCAAAAGAGACAGGGGCAACCCGTCTATGCCGAAGCGATGTGAGGTGCGCGCCCATGGCATTCGCTGCGGCCACGGAGTCGCGCGCTGCAATCGCGTCGAGCACCGCGGTGTGCTCCTCTTGCGTGTGCACGAGATCGCCCGGCGCCAGCAGGCGGAGCTTCCACAGACGTGCGGATCGTTCGTGCAGGGAGCGCATGATTTCGGTCAAAGCCGCGTTGCCGGCGGCTTCAGCAATGACCGCATGGAAGTCGTGGTCGATCTGCATGAACCGATCGCGGTCACCATCGCCCGTCAATTCGTGTGACGCGTCAATCAGCGCCCGCATGCGGGTCAGGTGCGACTCGGTGCGTCGCTGCGCGGCCAACGCGGCGACATTCGCCTCGACCGCCCAGCGCGCTTCGAGCAGATCCAGTATCTCGTTCATCGACTCGCGACGGATCTGAAGACCCTTGCGGGGGATGATGTCGATGAGTCCTTCAAGCTTCAGGCGCTGGATCGCATGATGCACCGGCGATCGGCTGAATCCGATCAGCTCGCAAATCATCAGCTCGTTGAAGAACTGACCTGGACCGAATTCCAGCGAGAGGATGCGCCGTTTGATCTCGTCATATGCCTGCTCCGAGAGAGAAGGCGGTTTGACGACTCGCCGGAGCGGCGGCGCGGCATGGGGGGCGTCCGGCGTATCGAGATCGACGGGACTTTGCTTAAGCATTTCTGAAGACATCTCCTTACGCATGGTCATGCGTCGCCATCGGCATGTGGGTGACATGCGGATTTGGGCGGTTCACGCCGCAGCCATGCCAGCGGCGCCACACGCGCCAAAAGGTTTGCGCGCTCAACAGCGCCCCGCGTGCGGCGTGTGACCACGAGAAAACGGGCGCAGATCATCAGAACCTGTGAGCGGTGCCGCGAACCCTGATGAGCCTGGCATTCTACCCGAGCCCCACTGTCGCCTTGCTGGCATGCCACCGCGTAAATCGCTGTGGCCATGCAGCGACGCGCAATTCGCTCGGCGAGCGTACGCCGCCAAAACGCCAAAAACTCGATCCGCATCCCGGCACTCCCGATGGATTATTTTTCCGCTTGCATGTCAGTAACATATCACACAATATGTCACAAACTATATTACGTCTTGCAGCCGATCGCAACGGTGGCAAAGCAAGCATCGGTTTAGGCGCACGCGGTGGAAGTTGGCTTGGCAGTGTCATCAATGGATTTCTTTTCAGGGGTCGGGAATGGCAACGAACAGCAAGCGTCGAGAGGTCGTGAAAACCATCGGTGCCGTGGCAGCGGGGTGGGCAACAGGGGCCTGGCATAGCGCCGCGGCGCAGGGCTCGGCAGACGGCGAGTTGACGCTGTCGCTCGACTTCACGGCGCTCGGCCGCCACGCCCCCTGGTACGTCGCACTGGGCAAGGGCTACTTCAAGCAAGCCGGGTTGAACGTCAAGATCGTTCCGGGGCAGGGCACGGCACAAGCCATTCAGGCGCTCGAGTCGGGTATTGCGCAATTTGCCTTTTCGGATGTGGTCTCGCTGACGCTGGCCAGAGCGCGCGGTGCCAGCAGCGCGCGATTCGTTGCGATGAACTATCAGAGCGCCCCCTACGCGATCTTCTCGCTGACGCAAGGCGCGAACGTGACCAAGCCCGAGCAATTGAGCGGACTGGAAGTGGCGAGTGGCGCGGGCAGCTTTTCTCCCAAGGTCATTCAAGGGTTCATGAAGCAGCACAAGCTGGACCCGTCATCGATCAAGTTCGTCAACGTCGATGGCGCTGCGCGGGTCGGCATGCTGCTCAGCAAGAAGGTGCCGGCCATCGAGAACTTCGTCTTCAGTCAGGTCGGCATGGAAAAGGCGTTGCCCGGCGGTCAGGTCAGCACGTTCGTGCTCGCGGCTCACGGTCTGGAGTTGTACGCCAACGGCTTGCTGGTGAAAGACGACATGATCAAGTCGCGACCCGACACGGTTCGCGCCTTCGTCAAAGCCGCCATGCAGGGCTGGCGCGACACGCTGGCCGACCCGGAAGGCGCGAGCGCCATCATGGCCAATTACGTGCCGGGCATCAGTCGCGATGTCGTCGTCGGCGAAATCAAGCTGCTCAATACGCTGGCGCAGAGTGCAGCAACGCGCCAGAACGGGCTGGGCTGGATCGACGAAACACAGATGCAACGCAGCATCGACTTCATCACCCAGAACATCGGCATTACCGGGAAGCCGCCGGTCGCGTCGCAGTTGTTCACTACCGCGTTTCTTCCCAAGGGGGCGGCATGAACGCTCGGCTTGACATGGCAAACGCGAGCGGCGCGGATCAATCGGCTCACCCCTTTGCCGCCATTGATGGGGTCAGCAAGGTGTACCCGCCGCGAGGCAAGAGTGGGCAGACCGTTGCGCTTGAGAGCGTGAACTGTTCGTTCGAGTCGGGGCAACTCGTGTCGCTGCTTGGGCCGAGCGGCTGCGGCAAGACCACGTTGTTGCGCATCGTCGCCGGGTTGACCAAGCCGACAACGGGTGTCGTGCGCATAAAAGGTGAGGCGATCAGCGGGGCGCAGCGCGATTTCGGGTTTGTTTTCCAGAGTGCCAATCTGATGCCGTGGCGCAATGTCCTGGCGAACGTTCTGTTTCCGATGGAGATTTTGGGACGGGCAGACAAGGCGGCCAAAATCCGGGCGCAGGAGCTGTTGGCGCTGGTCGGACTCGAAGCCTTCGCAGGTTCGCGTCCGCACGAACTTTCCGGCGGCATGCAGCAACGTGTGGCGCTGTGCCGCGCCTTGATTCATGCCCCCAAGCTGCTTCTCATGGATGAGCCGTTCGGTGCGCTCGATGACTTCACGCGCATGGAAATGCACGATCTGCTGCTCTCGGTTCGCGAGCATACCCACGCAGCGGTCATGTTCGTCACGCACAGCATTTCAGAGGCGATCTACCTCTCCGACGAGGTGCTCGTTTTCAGTCGCCGTCCCGCGAAAATCGCCGAGCGAATTGCCATCGATCTCCCGTATACGCGCACGCAGGAGCTTCGGTTCACGCCGAAATTCACAGGCTACGAACATCAGGCCAGCGCAGCCCTCGGAGTCGTGAAATGCAAAAACTGAATCTTCGGACGATCGGCTATCCGGCGCTCGGCGTCGTGCTGTTCGTGGCGTTGTGGCAAGCCTACGTGATGCTCTTTCACGTCTCCGTTGCCGTGCTCCCGACGCCTGTCCAGATTGCCGAGTCGTTCGTGAGCGACCACGCGGCGCTCTTGTCGCAAGGGTGGGTGACGTTGCAGGAGTGCGTTTATGGCTTCGCGCTGGCATTCGTCATCGGCGTGCCGATCGCGTTTGCGATTGCCAACTCTCCCGTCCTGAGCCGGATGTTCTACCCGCTGCTCATCGCCATGCAGTCCGTGCCGAAAGTCGCACTCGCGCCGATCATCCTCGTTTGGCTGGGGACAGGAATCGAATCAAAGCTCGCGCTCGTATGGTTGGTGGCGTTCTTCCCGATCGTTGTGGATACGGCGACGGGTCTGCGCACCGCCCCCGTCAATCTGATCGAACTGGCGACCTCGCTGCGCGCAACGCGCATGCAGATATTCACCAAGATTCAGATGCCTGCGGCCCTGCCTCACGTGTTGTCCGGCGCAAAGATCGCCGTGACGCTGGCAGTCATCGGCGCCGTGATCGGTGAGTTCGTCGGCAGCAACGAGGGGCTGGGCAACCTGCTGCTGGTCGCGAACTCGCAGCTCAACACGCCGCTGGCCTTCGCGGCCCTCATTTCGCTGGCGCTGCTCGGTCTCTTCCTTTATCTGGCCGTGGCGCTGATCGAAGTTGCCTTGCGTCCCTGGTTGCCGCATACAGCCGAGATGGCTGCCGCCGGTTGAGCGCGGCGCATTGTGTGATGTCGACGTCTATTTGGAGACCGTTCCATGAGCAGTAACGATAAGCAGTCCGTAAGCGCCGGCGTACCGATGCCGTCTCTGTCCGAAATTCTGTTGCACAGCGAGGAGATGCCCTGGCGCGAGAAATCGCTGGCGGGTATCTCGGAAAAGATGTTCTGGCGTGACGAAGAGACCGGTGCATCGATTGCGTTGATCAAATTTGCCAAGGGGGCCGGCATTCCGGCGCCGCATTCGCATGCGTCGAACCAGTTCATGTACTGCCTGAGCGGCAAGTACGAATACACGTCGACGGGTGTCACGCTCTTGCCCGGCAGCTTCTACTGCAATCCCAAAGGCAACGTGCACGGTCCGACGATCGCGCACGAAGAGACGGTGGTCGTCGAGGTCTATGACGGCCCGCACTATCCCCAGAAGCCCGACTGGTACACGGACGAACGCGATGCCCACTGAAAACGCGTCGACCACGCTGGCACCTGAATTACTGCGGTCGTTGGCGGCAAGCCTTCTCCGCGCCGAGGGGGTGTCGGATTACGTGGCCAACCTGGTTGCCGACGCACTGGTCGCGGCCGATCAGGCGGGAAAGGCTTCGCATGGCGTGCTGCTGTTGCCCATGTACCTCGAGCGCGTTCGTGCCGGCTCCGTGAGCAAGGCCGAGTTTGCCGAAGTCGCTCACGACGGCAAGGGCACGGTGGTGCTCGATGCGAAAAACGTGTTCGGTCAGGTGAGCGCCCGGCAGGCGAGCACGCTGGCGATCGAACGGGCCAGACGATATGGACTGGCGATGGTCACTGTGCGCAACGCGTTTCACTTCGGTGAGGCCGGGTACTGGGCGCGGCAGATGGCCGATGCCGGATGCATCGGGGTCGCCATGGCCAACACGCGTCCGCTCATGCCAGCACCGGGCGGCGCCGAGCGCGTGCTTGGCAACAATCCGATGGCGATTGCGATGCCGCACGCCGACGAAGTGCCCGTCGAACTCGATATGGCCATGAGTGCCAGCGCCATGGGAAAGATTCGCATCGCCCAAGGGGCGGGGCAAGACATTCCCGAGGGTTGGGCGACGGACGCGCAGGGCACACCCACGCGCAATGCCGCCGAGGCCATTCGCGGGATGCTGCTGCCGGCGGCCGGCCCCAAGGGCTTCGGTCTGGCTTTCATGATCGATCTGTTGTGCGGTGGCCTGTCGGACGGCGGCGTGTCCGACGAGATTCAGCCGCTGTATGACGCTTCATCGACGCCGTACAACAGTGCTCAGGCGTTTCTCGCTATCGACGCGTCGCAGTTCGGCTTGCAACGACCGCTCGATCGGCGTGCCACCGAACTGGCGAGCAAAGTTCGTTTATCGAAAGCGGCCACCGGAACCACTCGTCTCTACAGTCCCGGCGAGATCGCTTGGCAATGCACGCAGGCTAACCGGCAGGCGTGTCCGGTATCGCTCGATGTTGCGCGTCAACTGACCGAGTTGGCGCGTGCGGCGGGTGTCTCGATACCGTCGGACTGGCAGTCCCTTTGACGTGCTTTCCTTTCCTGCTTTTCATTCTTCCAACCGGCAAATCAGGACATTCATCATGGCAAAAGAGCAGATCAGTACCGACGCACTGCGCAGCCCGAACGGGCATTTTTCGCAAGCGACGACCATTGAGGCACGCGGCAAGCTGGTGTTCATCTCCGGCATGACCGCACGTCGGCCAGACGGCACGATCGCCGGTGTCGGCGACATCGACGCGCAGACCCGTCAGGTGTGCGAGAACATCAAAAGCGCCGTGACGGCGGCGGGCGGCACGCTTGACGACGTCTGCCGGGTGGATGTCTATGTGCGGAACATGGAGCACTTCGATGCGATTCACAAGGTTCGCCGCGAGTACTTCCGGTCGCCACTTCCGGCGTCGACGATGGTCGAGGTCACCAAGATGGTGTCGCCCGATTACCTCATCGAAATCAACGCCATCGCCGTTCTGCCGAACGCGTGAGGCTGGCGGCGCTTGCCGCCTGGGGCACGCCGAAAGCGTCGGAAACGCCGGACACGCGGGCCACACGTAATGCCATTCCGAATCGAGGAGCATCATGGCAATTGCAACGCTGCAATACAACAACGAACAACGCATCGCCATTCGACAGGGGGACGAATGGGTCGTGTTACCCGCGTCGATGGGCGATATGGTCTCGCTGATCGCGGGGGGCGCTGACGCACTGGCGGCCGCACGCCGATTCGCTGACGCCAGCGAGGCGCCGCGTGTGGCGGCAAGCGATGCGCGCTTGCTCGCGCCGATCCAGCGTTTTCATCGCGATGTCCTGTGCACGGGATGGAACTACTGGGACCATTTCGAAGAGGGCAAAGGTAAGCGAGAGGGGCAGGATGTGCCCGCACCAGTCGCCCCGACGTTCTTCACGAAAGGCCCGGACACGGTGATCGGGCCGTACGACGATATTGCTTACGACGCCTCGCTATCTGCCAAATGGGATTACGAGGCGGAAATGGTCGTCATCATCGGCAAAGGCGGCCGGAGTATTCCTGCGGAGCGCGCCATGGAGCACGTTTGGGGTTACTGCCTCGCCAACGACATCTCGCAGCGCGATCTTCAGCGCCGGCATGGCGGCCAGTGGCTAAAGGGAAAAAGTATCGACGCGACCATGCCGCTGGGCCCGTGGCTGGTGCCGGCTGACGAGATCGATCCGACCGACGTTCATCTCGAGTGCATCGTCAACGGTACGACGCTTCAGTCCGCCAGCACCAGACTGATGGCGTTTTCGATTCCCGAACTCATCGCGGAATTGTCGTTCGGTATGACCATTCGCCCGGGCGATGTCCTGCTGACGGGGACACCCAGTGGCGTCGGCAACGCGCGTGAGCCGCAGATTTTCCTGCACGAAGGCGATGAGGTGATCGTGCGTGGCCGTGGTCTTGGCGAGTTGCGAAACCGTATGGCATCGGTGGATCTGCGCGGCGCATCCGGCGTTCGACTGGCCGCTTGAGGCGGCGCTCCTGTATCGAGGGATCTCATGGAAAAGGTGGCAGTGGATGGCCTCAACGGGTTCGGCATGACGGTGCCGGATCTCGATGTGGCGCAGAAGTTCTACAGCACTTTCGGTCTGGACGCACGCCGCACCGACGATGGGCGCGCGCTGCTATGCAACTCGCCGGGCCGATCGGGCGACGAAATCGTGCTGCTACAAGGCGATCAGAAGCGCTTGCATCATCTTTCGTTCAACGTGGCTCCGGGGGTGGTGGACGCGTTCGCCCGGCAAATCGAAGCGAGCGGGGTCAAGGTGCATCGTCAGGCGCCCGACGGATGGCAACGGCAGGGGCTCTGGTTCGAAGACCCTTGGGGGACATGGATTCATCTGCGTCCGGTGGATGCCGAAGCGCTGCCACGCGTGGAGGTGCCGACGCATAATTTTGGCGGCGCTGCGAACCGTGTCGACGTCAATCTGTGGCAAGCGCTGGAGAAAGACCGGAAACCGCTGCGTATCGGTCATCTCTTGATCTTCACGTCGGAGTGGGAGCGGGCAGAGCGGTTCTACTCCGAGGTGCTTGGGCTTCGCACCACGGATCGCGCGGCGGGCAAGGTCGCGTTCATGGCGGCGGGGCATGGCGTCATCGATCACCATTGCTTCGGGCTCATCAATAGCTCGCATCGCGGCTTTCAGCACGCGAGCTTTCAGGTGCCGGGCTTCGACGATATCGGCTATGGCGCATGGCGAATGCGCGACGCCGGCTACGGCGATGGCTTTGGCCCCGGGCGGCACGCCATTGCGTCGAACCTGTTTCATTACGTGCGCGACCCGTGGGGAAGCTGGGTGGAGTTTTACTCGGACATGGACAAGATCACGGAGCGCTGGACGTGTCGTGACTGGAACGATTTGCCCTACACCTGGGGGCCAAGATGGTCGCCGGAGTTTTGGGGCAAGGAAATGAACGCCAACCTCGAGCCGCGTTAATCGTCTCAGTGGGCGCAAGCGAGACATCAGGAAACGACATGCAAAATTCACGCATCGCGCTTGACGTTCATGCGCATCTGGCACCGATTGAAGTGGCGCAATTGTCCACCATGCCAGGGGTTCAATGGGATGGCGCCAATCGTCGCCTCACACTCGACGGTCATACGATCGGTGTGAGCGCATTATTCGCGCCGGAGTCGCTGATCGCCTGGATGGACGAGCAGGGCGTGGAGCGTGCCTGGGTGTCGATCCCGCCACCGATGTATCGCGAGACCCTCGATCTTGAGTCATCCCGCGCGTGGTGTGCCTACGTGAACCGGGGGCTGGACGATATTGGCTACCGGTTCTCGTCGCGCTTGTCGCCGCTGTGGCATTTGCCGTTGGAGCATCCGGAGCTGGCGGCGGAGATCGTTCTGGCGAATCGCGGCGTGAAGCGATATGCGGCGGCGGCTGGCGGTTATGAAGGAACGCTTTCCGATGCGGCCTATGAGCCGCTTTGGGATGCGCTCAACCGGCAGTCCGCGTTCCTGTTTTTGCATCCGGGCCACTGTTGCGACACGCGACTCGGCAAGTTCTATCTTGAAAACCTGATGGGGAATCCGACGGAGACGGCGGTTGCCGCGTCCCATCTGGCGTTCGGCGGCGTGGCGACAAGGTACCCGGACATTCGGTTTTGCCTCGCGCACGGCGGCGGAGCAACGGCGATGCTCGCGGGGCGTTACGAACGTGGCTATCGAACGTCGCGTCCGGGCGTGGATACGTCGTTGCCATCCCCTCGCGGCATCTTCTCCCGTTTCTATGTCGACTGCATCACCCACGATGCCGATGCGCTTGCCCTGAGCGCGGCGGTCTTCGGCAAGGAGCACGTGCTGTT
This sequence comes from Pandoraea sp., assembly GCA_031291335.1. Lineage (GTDB taxonomy): Bacteria > Pseudomonadota > Gammaproteobacteria > Burkholderiales > Burkholderiaceae > Pandoraea. The sequence continues at coordinate 27,334 of JARLJF010000114.1, forward strand.
CGGGTCCGACTGGCCGTTTCCCATGGGACTGATGAACCCGCATGAGCAATTGACAAATGTCGAGCCGGATCAACTGAGCAAGGTCTTGCGCGAGAACGCCGCGTCGTTGGCTAAGTGATTTAGCTGCGGCTTGCGCCGGTAGAGGTGGCTTTTCCGAACGGGCGCGGTTGACCGGGCAGGAAGAGGGAAAGCGCACCACCAACGACGAGCAACACCACGTTGCAGCCAAGCGCGACGGCAAAGGCGTGACCAAACGCCGCCTCATCGTGACCGACACCAAGGTCGGCATAGAACACGCCGCCGATGATCGCGACACCCAGCGCCGATGCGATCTGGAACGTCGAGATGACGATGCCGGAAGCCAGGCCGGCATGTTTCGGCGCCACGCCGCCGATCACCGCCTTGATGACCGACGGCATGACCGTGCCAAATCCAAGACCGGCGACCGCGAGACCGACATCAAGGCCGCCCGGCAGCGTTCCCGCCACCGCAAGAAGCGCGACACTGAAGCCGACGACCTGCAGCGCGAATCCCACTGTCAGTGCGAACTTTCCAAGCCGCGCCGTGACGGACGCGGAGACAAGCGACGCCAGGAAATAAGCTACGGCGTACGGCAATGTCGCCAGGCCGGCTTGCAGTGGCGAGAGGTGCAAACCGCCTTGCAGGTACACCGAGAAGGTCAGATAGAACGAGGAAAGCATATACAACGCGAATGCCATCGCGACACCGACCGCGAAGCCCGGTTCGCGCAAGAGAGCGAACTCGACGAGGGGCGATCCCCCGCTTGCCGTCAGCCGCGTTTCGAAGCGCACGAAGAGCGCGAAGGCAAACGGCGCCGCGACAAGCATCGCGATGATCCACATCGGCCAGCCGGTTTCCCGGCCTTCGACGAGCGGATAGACCAGCAGGCCCAAGGCGATGGAGAGCAGCACAACTCCGCCAACGTCGAGGCGTTGCGCCTGTTCAGCGCGTGAGTCGCGCAGAAATGCCAGACCGCCGACGAACGCCACGAGACCAATCGGCACGTTGATCAGAAAGATCGCCTGCCAGGTGAACCCCAACGGATGGAACGATACCAACGCACCGCCCAGCAACTGGCCCGCGATGTTCGCAAAGCCGAACGTGGCGCCGTAGAGCGCGAGTGCGCGGCCTTGCTCTGACGGCGGAAACAACACGCGAATGGAGGCCAGTACCTGAGGCGCCATGATGGTCGCGGTCAGACCCTGCAGGATGCGCGCGGCGATGAGCACCCCAGCGGTCGGCGCGAGTCCGCACAGTGCCGATGCAAGCGTGAAGCCGGCAACGCCGGTCACAAACATGCGCTTGCGGCCAAACAGATCGCCGAGTCGCCCGCCGGTGATGAGGAAAACAGCGTAAGTCGCCGCGTACGCCGAGATGATGAATTCGATCTCGCTGGACGTCGCGCCGAGATTCTGCCGGATCGACGGCAGCGCGAGGTTGACCACGTTGAAGTCGAGGATCGGCAGAAACGCCCCGGTCAAAAGGACCGGTAACGCAAGCCAGCGCCGTGGGTCAGCGGTGTGGGTGTCGAGTGTGCTCATGGGGGTCGTCGTTCGTCGAAGATGCGGGGCCGCGAGGATCGGATGGGCCGGTGATCGGTGAAGACGACTATGCGGTACTATTTCCTATAACTCAATGGGATGTATGGATGTATCAGTGATAACGTTTGGAGATGAATAAGATGGCGACCCTCGACGTCGATGCGGTGCGTGCCTTCACCCTTGTGGCTGACTTTCAGAGCTTCACACGGGCTGCGGAGGCCATGGATACGACGCAGGCCGCGATCAGCATGAAGCTCAAGCGTCTGGAGGCGCGGCTCGGTCATAAGCTCATCGAGCGCACGCCACGGATGGTCCGGCTGTCTGCGCGCGGTGCGGCGTTTCTGGATGCGGCGCGCGAGTTTGTCGCGGCGCACGAGCGCGCGCTCGCGGGGCTATCGGGTACGACGCGGCGCCTTGCGCTCGGCATCAGCGACCATGTTGCGGGCCCCGATCTGCCGATACTGCTCACACGACTGCATGCCTACGATCCCGCATTGCTGATCGAGGTCCGGATCGAGTCGTCCCGCGAACTGCTCGACGCGTTCGAGCGCGGCAAGCTCGACGCCGCGATCCTGCGTCGCGAGGACGATCGCCGCAATGGCGAAGTGCTTGCGGTGGAGCCGGTCGGTTGGTTTGCCTCGCCCGGCTTCGTGCATCGGGAAGGAGGGCCATTGCGGCTCGCGTCGCTGTCGGCGTCGTGCGGCATACGCAACGTCGCGACGCGCAAGTTGGACGCCGCAAAGATTGTCTGGGCCGATGTCTTCATCGGCGGGGGAACGGCCGCCGTCACGGCTGCGGTGCAAGCCGGATTGGCGGTCGGCGCGTTCGCTCATCGGGTCGCGCCGCCGGGGGTTGTCGAGGTCGGCATGTCGCTGGGCCTGCCTGCGCTTCCTTCGTCGGAGATTGTGCTGCACGCCAATCTCTCGGACCCGAAATCGCGCGAGGCCCTGCGCACGGTTGCTGCTGCCTATCGAGAGCATCGGTCGGCGATCCAATGAATGGCTAGCCCATCGACACGCGTTTCGCCCGAGTGTGTTGGCGCGGCCGACCGAACTCACACCGTAAATCGATCTCGCGTTTTCGTATAGAGGCCGCCACCGAGCCGCCCGACGGGGGCGTAGTCGTCCAGTTGAATCCGGCAGGTCTCACGGTCGATGAGCCCGTCTCGCGCATGCAGACGCAGCACACGTCCGATGAAGATGCGGCGGCTCTCGGAGCTTAGCGTCTCCCACACCGTGCATTCGAACGCCACTGGCGCCTCGGCGACACGCGGCGGCGCAACGTTCACGCTCGGCGCCGTGGTCAACCCGGCTTGCGCCAGTTCACTGACGTGTGACGGCAGCCGCACACCGCACTGATGCATTTTTCCGGCCATCGCTTCGTCGCACAGATGCACGACGAATTCACCTTCCCGCTCGATGTTGACTGCGGTGTCCTTCAGCGCTCCATCATCATGCCGGTTGATGCTTACCATCACGATCGGCGGATCTTCGCCGAGCATGTTGAACATCGAAAACGGCGCGGCGTTGACGGTACCGTCGGCACCCAGCGTCGTAATCAATGCAATGGGACGTGGCACGATCAGGCTGCTCATCAGCTTGTAACGTTCGTAGGGCGTCAGTTCCCCGAAGTCGATTTCCACACGCGTTCCCGTCACAAAAAATGAAGGACGGGCCCCGACGGCCCGCCCTAGGTGGATCACTCCAGTTCCACACCCTTCAGTTCGGGAATGAGGAACACCGTCGCCAGAATGTCGATGATGTAAATGCCGGCCAACGCTGCGATCGCGATTTCGAACGAGTAATGCGCTGCAATCACGCCAATCGCGAGCGGACTCAGCCCGCCGAATCCACGCCCGATGCTCCACAGAACGTTCTGCGCCGTGCCGCGCGCATGCGTGGGGTAAAGCTCGGCCATCAGTGCGCCGTAGCCGCCCATCATGCCGTTGACGAACACGCCCATCACGATGCCGCCGATGAGCAGCGCTTCGGGCGTGGTCAACTGCGAGTAGACGAACACCATGATCAAAGCGCCGATCTGGTAGCCGATGAACGTCGGACGGCGTCCGATGCGATCCGCCAACTGACCGAAGATCCAGATTCCCACGAGCATGCCGATGATCGACGCGCCGGTCCAGACCGCGGACTTCGCCAGGCTGTATCCGAACATCTTCGACAGATAGGCCGGCATCCACACGATCAGCCCGTAATAGCCGAAGTTCTGCACCGAACACAGAATGATGACGCCGATGCTGCGCTTGGTCGTCTGGGCGTCGCGGAAGAGCGTCTTGATCGGAAACTCGCGCTTCTTGCGGGTCGACTTCAGGAAGATCTCCGATTCGCCGATCACCTTGCGGATCACGAACGAACCGAGCGCCGGAAGCACACCGACGACGAACATCCCGCGCCAGCCGATATGCGGCAGCAGCAGCGGCGTGAGGATTGCCGCGAGCAGCACGCCGAGTTGCCAGCCCATACCGACATACGACGACACGCGCCCGCGCTTCTCCGCCGGCCAGGCTTCGATGGCCAGCGCCATGCCGATACCGAACTCGCCGCCCAACCCAAGACCCGCGAGGAAGCGATAGACCAGCAGGTCCCAGTAGCCCGTGGCGAACGCGCACAGGCCGGTGAAAAGCGCGAACACGAGAATCGTGTAAGTCAGCACGCGTACGCGGCCGTAGTAATCGCTCAGAATCCCGAAGCCGATGCCGCCGAAGATGCCGCCGATAAGCGTCACCGTTACCAACGATCCGCCTTCCGTGGCACTCAGGCCCAGGTCTGCGCTGACCACGCTCATCATGAAGCCCAGGATGAGAAGGTCGAACCCGTCCATGGCATAGCCGGACACCGCTGCGAGCAGGGCGCGCATCGGACTGTTACCCGCTTGCCCGGCGGTCACCGCCGGTTGGTCTTGAGTCCCTTGCGCCGGACTCAGGCTGTTTGTTTCATAGCCGCTCATGATGTCTCCTTCGTGCGGTCTGCACGAGAAACGGACGTGTGTCTCAGAAGTCTTCCTGGGGCAACGGCGCACCGGCGCCGGGGCGCTCGACGATCAGCCGGTAGTGTTCCGGACGACGATGCTTCGCGAAGTTGAAGACGTGGTTACGGAACCCTTCGGTTACGGCGAGGTTGATGGACGAGAAGATCACCTCATCGTCTTCGGTCACGGCTTGCGCCACGATCTCGCCCGTCGGCGCCACGATGACCGAGCCGCCAATCATGTGGTGGCCGTCTTCGCTGCCGCACTTGGCCGCCGCGCCGATGAACATCGCGTTCTGGTAGGCGCTCGCCTGCAACGAGACGAGATGGGTGAGCATGCGCAGATGCGGCGGCTCGTTCCAATGAATGTTGATCGACGGCGTGTTGTAGCCCACCAGCCCGATTTCCGCGCTTTGCAGCGACATGACGCGCCACGTTTCCGGCCAACGGCGGTCGTTGCACAGGCACATGCCCACGTTGGTGCCGAATGACTCGATCACCGGAATGCCCGAGTTGCCGACTTCGAAGAACTTCTTCTCCAGATGCTGGAAGGGCGCCTCGGTCTTGTGATCCGAGTGGCCCGGCAAATGGATCTTGCGGTACTTGCCGACGATGGTCCCGTCGGTGCTGACCAGTACGCAGGTATTGAAGCGCCGGCCTTCCGGGGTGAGTTCGGCGTAGCCGAGGTAAAAGCCCACGCCGAGTTGTCTCGCCGTATCGAACAGCGGTTGCACGTCGGCGTTGGGCATCGACTTCTCGAAAAAGCGTTCGACGGCTTCTTCCTCGCTCATCCAGTAGCGAGGGAAGAACGTTGTCAGCGCCATTTCGGGGAAGACGACGAGTTTCGCGCCGCGTCCGGCGGCTTCACGCAGCATCTCGACCAGACGCGCTACGACGGCACGACGATCGTCTGCCAGGTTCACCGGGCCCATCTGCGCGACGGCCAGACCGAGTTTTCTGCTCTTGCTCATATGCACTCTCTTGAAATAACAAACGCAATCGGTAAATCGGCAGGTCAGTAGTTCTTCTGCTTTTCGTTCGTGAGCGCCAGCGTTCGGAAGAACGTGGCGCTCGGCGATATCTCGCGCGCGACGGTATGCGGCTCGGGTACGCCACGGGCGATGAAACGGCCACTGCCCGGTGCGGCGTCGAGGCGGCCGTCGCTCACGATGACGCGTCCCGCGCTGATAACGATCTCGGGCCAGCCCTTGACCGTGCGTCCTTCGTACGGTGTGTAGCCGACCTGATCGTGCAGCGCCGACGTCGTGAGCGTGACTTCGCGCTCGGGATTCCAGATCGCGATGTCGGCGTCTGCGCCCTCGGCGATGCATCCCTTGCGCGGGAACATGCCGTACATCTTTGCGTGGTTGGTCGCGCTCAATGCGACGAACTGCTGCAATGAGAGGCGTCCGCCGCCGACACCTTCGGAGAACAGCAGCGGCAGTCGGGCTTCGAGGCCGGGCATGCCGTTGGCCATCTGTTTGAAGGTCGTCTCGTCGCCAAACGGGATCTTTCCGCTTTCGTCGTAGCGATACGGCGCGTGGTCGGACGAGAGGGTTTGCAGCGTGCCGTTGGCAAGCCCTTCCCAAAGGCTTTCCTGCGCCTGCGCGTCGCGCAGCGGCGGGCTGCAACAGTACTTGGCGCCCTCGGTGCCGGGCAGGTCCATGTCGTCTTCGGTCAGCACGAGGTAGTGCGGGCACGTTTCGCCATACACTTGCGCGCCGATCTTCCGGGCGGCCTGAATGGTCGACAGCGCTTCGACGGCGGACACGTGCACGATCATCACCGGCACGTCGAACAGACGCGACAGTTGGATGACGCGATTCGTCGCTTCGGCTTCGGCCAGCGCGATGTGGCTCACGCCGTGGAACTTCGGCGCGGTGTAGCCGCGCTCGAGCAGACGCTGCGAGACCCAGCGAATGACATCGTTGTTCTCGGCGTGCACCATGACCAGCGCGCGCTCGCGGGCCGCGACGGCGAGCACGTCGAGCAACTGGTAGTCGTCGATCTTCAGTTGGTCGTACGTCATGTAGACCTTGAACGACGTGATGCCGCTGCGGATCAGTTCGGGCAGATCGGTATGGAGCGTCTGCGGATCGGTTTCCGAGAGGATCAGGTGATAGCTGTAGTCGATGACGGACTTGCGCCGTGCCAGGTCGGCGTAATCGTCGGCAACCTTGCGCAGGGAGTTCCCGCGATGCTGCGCGGCGAAGGGGACGATCATCGTCGTGCCACCGAAAGCCGCCGATACGCTGGCGGAATACCAGTCGTCGGCGCCCATCTTGCCCATGCCGGACAGTTGCTCGACGTGACAGTGCGTGTCGATGCCGCCGGGCATCACGAGACGCCCCGTCGCATCGATGACTCTTGTTGCCGTGCCGATCAGGTTCGGGCCGATGGCCGCGATCTTGTCGTCCCTGATACCGACGTCAGCCTGGCGCGTTTGCGTATCGTTGACGACGGTGCCGCCGCGAATGATGAGATCAAAGTCGTTCATTCTGAAAAGGTCTCACTGTTGAGTTGGGTCGCCTTCGACTGGCTCCACCATGCGATGCAAGCGTTCACCAGCAAATGAGTGGTGTCGAAGAGGGGCACGTGGAATGTGTCGCTGGTGAGGACCAGCGGGAGTTCCGTGCACCCGAGGATGATGCCTTGCGCACCGTCGTCGACCAGTTGCGCGGCGGCGCTGCGAAGCAGTGCGGTCGCGGTGACGAGATCGCCACCCTTGACGGCCGCGATGCCGGCTGTCACGCATTCGGTCTGGTGCCGCGCTGAGGGAACGATGACGTCCACACCGGCAGCGGACAGAACGTCTTGATAGATGCGCCCTGTGATCGTGGCGGACGTGGCCAGCAGGCCGACGCGCGTGAGTGCCGCCGGATGCGACGTGACAGCCGCGGACGTTGCACGCCCGATGTGCAGGACCTCGAGGTTGGTGGCCGCAGCCAGACGCGAATGCCAGAGATGCGCGGTGTTGCAGGGAATGGCGACGGCGCCTGCGCCAGCCGCTTCGAGAATGCGCAATCCGGACAGCAGGAACGGCCACGGGGCGTCGGACCCTGCGAGAAACGATTCGCTGCGATCAGGAATTTGCGGGACGCTGTGGACGAACACGGGCATGTGGTCCTGATCCCTTGCGGCCGGCGTGGTTTCGACGAGCTTGCGCATGAAGTCGGCGGTGGCGAGCGGCCCCATGCCGCCGAGCACGCCCAGTACGGGGGATTGCGCGCTCATCGCCGGGCTCCGGTGAGGACATTGGATGCCAGCGCGATAGCCGTCATGCATGGCTCGACGACGGGCATGCTCAAAGCGTCCTCAATGCGGGCGCGCAGTGCGGCCATGCCGGCGCATCCGAGCACGATGACGTCGGCGCCGTCTTGCTCGATGAGCGCGCGGGCGGTGTCGATGATGCGCGGCACGGCCAGCCGGTCGTCGCCTGATTCGGCGACCGTCAGATCGACGGCTCGCTCGCCAACGATCTTTTGTGCCAGTCCGTGGGCGCGATAGGCACGGAAATGCCGGGCGATGCTTCCGGTCGTGATCGCGACGACGCCGATGCGTTCGCCGAGCGCGGTCGCCGCGCCCAGTGCCGCTTGCCCGATACCGATGACCGGCTTTCGGGTGACTTCACGCGCGGCAGCCAGACCGGGATCGCTATAACAGGCGAGAACGAAGGCGTCCGCGGCGTCGGCGCTTTGGAGGTTGCGTTCGATGGCGTCGGCGACGAGGACTGCGGCGCGATCGGCGTCGCGCTGTGTGGCGATGCCCGGCGGCGCGTCGGTGAGCGTCGCATAGGCAAGACGCACGGGCGCGTCACGAAACTGAACGCTCGCTGTCTCGGCGATGCTCGCCGTCACTTGGGTGAGCGAGTTAGGGTTAAGAACAAGAATGGTGGGTTGCATGCACGGACCCGTTACACGGCAAAGATGACGGATTCACGATAGCAACCGCAGCGACGACGGGTCTAATAGAACGATTTTCGAACCTTATAGACTCAATGCATGGGTTCGCACCAACGGAGTGCCTGAGGTAAGCTTTTGCACCATTAACACCCTATTGGACAGGTGCAGACGTGGTATCCAACGCCCCCATACAGCGCCCGATGGCGATGAGCCTTCGCCAGATCGAGACGTTTCGCGCGATCATGATCACCGGCTCGATCACCGAAGCGGCGAAGATGCTTTTCATCACGCAACCGTCGGCCAGCCGCATTCTTGCCGCGGCAGAGAGCCGCGTGGGATTTCCGTTGTTCGAGCGTTCGAAAGGGCGGCTCTTCCCGACCCCCGAGGCAAGACGCATCTACGACGAAGTGGAAACGGCATACGCCGGTGTGCAGCGTGTGGACGATCTGGTGCGCGCGATCATCGAGGGCAAGAGCGGAAAGCTCAATATCGTGTGCAGCCCGAGCCTGGGGGCGGAGCTGGTGCCGCGCGCGATTGCGCTATTCAATCAGCGATACCCGGATCTTCAGATTCATTTCGAACCGTTGACGCACAACAATCTGATCCCGCGCGTTCTGCTGGGAAAGGATTATCTCGGCGTGTCGATGTTCGCGGTGAATTCGAACAATCTGAAGATGGAAGCGCTGGTGGACGGTCCGATGATGTGCATCAGCCCGCCGGGGTGGCTGGCGCCGGGCGGCATTGTGAAGGTCGACGATTTGCCGTCGCATCCGTGGATCGACTACGGGCATGACACTCCGTTGGGCGCGATCGTTGGCGACATTTTCGGCAAGCATCGACGACCGTCGCCGATTGTGGAGGTGCGCTCGGCGGTCAGTGCGAGGGTACTGGTGAAGGAGCGCGTTGGCGTTGCGATTGTCGATCCGTTCTGCATCGACATGTCGACGTTTCAGCGCATCGACGTCCACGAGATCCGCCCGGCGAGAAAGCTGCGGGTGCACGCGGTGTACTCGCAGGCGGAGCCGCTATCGCATGCGGGGCGGGCGTTTATCAGAACGCTGCAATCGATACTTGAGGATCACCTGAGTGCGATCGATGCGTTGCGCAGGTGATGAATTAAGATAGCGCTATCTTAACGAAATATGAATTCTGCTCATTTATCATGCTTGATCGTATCCATTTGTCCATCGTGCAGGAGGTGGAAAAGCAAGGTTCGCTGACCGCAGCCGCAGGCGTTCTGCATGTGACGCAGTCGGCGTTAAGCCACAGCATGAAAAAGCTCGAGCAGCAGTTGGGCACCGACATCTGGCTGCGCGAAGGCCGCAGCCTGCGCCTGACTCAGGCCGGGCAATACCTGTTGGCGGTGGCCAACCGGGTGCTGCCACAGTTGAGTTTGGCCGAAGAACGTTTGCGGCAGTTCGCGCAGGGTGAGCGGGGCACGCTGCGCATTGGCATGGAATGTCACCCTTGCTACCAGTGGCTATTGAAAGTCGTGTCGCCCTATTTGGCCGCGTGGCCGGATGTGGACGTCGACGTCAAACAAAAATTCCAGTTTGGTGGCATCGGCGCGCTGTTCGGTTACGAGATCGACCTGCTGGTCACGCCCGATCCGCTGGACAAGCCAGGCCTTGTCTTCGAACCGGTGTTCGACTACGAGCAAGTCCTGGTCGTTGCCGGCACCCACAAGCTGGCCAACGAGGAATACATCAAGCCCAAGCAACTGGCCAATGAGGTACTGGTGACCTACCCGGTGCCGGTCGACCGCCTGGATATCTACAGCATGTTCCTCGCGCCGGCCGGAATCACGCCCAAGCGCCATAAGGCGATCGAGACCACCGACATCATGCTGCAGATGGTCGCCAGCGGCCGGGGCGTGGCTGCGTTGCCACGCTGGCTGGTACTGGAGTACGCGGACACGATGGATGTGGTGCCAGTCCGGCTAGGCAAGAACGGCATTGCCAAACACATCTTTCTGGGGGCTCGCCAGGCGGATATGGATATCGATTACCTGCGTGCATTTGTCGAGCAAGCGAAAAGGGCTGCCGTGGTCTGATGCATTGTGGCATCGGGCTCCATGAGTGCAGCTCATAGGAGCATGAGAACTTATCCATTTTCATGTCTCCCGGTCGGACACCATAATTCGAGGCTCCTAGTCCGGCGAACGCGGGCGTAATTCATGGAGATTTCTCGTGGCGTCCGCCATCGAACGCAAGCCATTGGCGTTACCAGGCGGGCACAAGAAAGTGCTATTGCACTCGTGCTGCGCGCCTTGCTCGGGTGAAGTGATGGAAGCGATGCAGGCCTCCGGCATCGACTTCACGATCTTCTTCTACAACCCGAACATCCATCCGCTCAAGGAATACGAACTTCGCAAGACCGAGAACATCCGGTTTGCCGAGACGTTCGGGATTCCGTTCGTCGACGCCGATTACGACCGCGATAACTGGTTCGAGCGTGCCAAGGGCATGGAGAACGAGCCGGAGCGCGGTGTGCGCTGCACGATGTGCTTCGACATGCGCTTCGAGCGCACCGCGCTGTACGCGCACGAGCACGGCTTCCCGGTCATCACCAGTTCGCTGGGCATCTCCCGTTGGAAGAACATGCAGCAGATCAACGATTGCGGCGTGCGGGCGTCGTCGCATTATCCCGAGATGCTGTACTGGGAATACAACTGGCGCAAAGGCGGCGGGTCGGCTCGCATGATCGAGATCAGCAAGCGCGAGAACTTCTATCAGCAGGAGTATTGCGGCTGCGTCTACTCGCTGCGCGATACCAATCGTCATCGCGCGGAAAGCGGGCGTGAGCGTATCCAGCTCGGCGTGAAGTTCTACGGCGACGCCGACTCCGACTCCGCAACGGAATTCTGAGCTGGGCATCTTTGCCCAGATAAACACCTCACTCGGACGACACTCTGGTCGCACTGCGCACCGTCCGAGGCGTGCCCAAGATCGCCACAGCGCAGGTCCTTGGTGCTGAAGAGTCAGGAAAAAATCAGGTTTATCTTGGAAATTAGGGCGTCAGATCACAATGAGTAAAGATTTCACATTTTCTATTAAGAGCACTTGTTTCGATGAAGACTATCACCCGTCGGACAATACGCGCATCACGACCAACTTTGCCAACTTGGCTAGAGGAAGCAGTCGTCAGGAGAACCTGCGCAACACCTTCAGGATGATCGACAATCGTTTCAATGCCTTGGCACATTGGGATAACCCTAAAGGCGATCGTTATGCCGTCAATCTCGAAATCATTTCCGTCGAGATGAATATTGATGGCGAAAGCAGTGGCAGCGCTCTCCCTCTGATTGAGATATTGAAAACGAATATCGTTGATCGAAAGACTGACGAGCGCATTGAGGGCATTGCGGGGAACAATTTCTCCTCCTACGTGCGTGATTATGACTTTAGTGTGTTGCTGCTGGAGCACAACAAGAATCAGCCACAATTCAGTGCCCCCGATAATTTTGGGGATCTGCACGGGAAGCTGTTCAAGTGCTTTGTGAATTCAAGCGCTTACAAGGGGAATTTCAAAAAGCCTCCCGTTATATGTTTGAGTGTTTCGAGCAGCAGAACCTATCATCGGACTGCCAATCGACATCCTGTATTGGGTGTTGAGTATCAGCAAGACGAATATTCTTTGACCGACGAGTATTTCAAGAAAATGGGGTTGAGGGTTCGCTATTTCATGCCTCCGAATAGTGTTGCACCTTTGGCTTTTTATTTTGCCGGCGATTTGCTTGGTGATTACAGCAATCTTGAGCTTGTAGGCACCATCAGCACGATGGATACCTTCCAAAAAATTTACCGGCCTGAAATTTACAATGCGAATTCCGCGGCCGGGGAATCCTATCAGCCAAGTTTGAAGCATCAGGATTATTCGTTAACTCGAATTGTTTATGATCGAGAAGAGCGTAGCCGACTGGCTATTGA
>JARLJF010000115.1 GCA_031291335.1 Pandoraea sp.
CATCAGCGCCATGACACGCGATCGCACGCGTCGCAACGCTTCGGGATGCGTCAGTTGCCGCCTTGCCGCCCGCGTTTCTTTCGACAGATCGTCGGTTGTCTCAGCCGGATCGAAAAGCTGAATGTCGACCGGATGGACGGTAAACGTTGGTGAGCCCGCCGTGTCGTTGCGCCAGTCGGGTTCCAGTCGTTCGCGCAGGAGCGTAATGGCGTCGTCGTATCGGATCAGGGAGGGCCGGGCATCGTCGATACGCAGAGCCCCACGAACGGACTCCGGCACCTTGAAGCCCAGACCGTGCGCGAGGAGCTGGCAAAGCGATGCGACCCTGTCACTCTGGGCCAGACAGGTTTGCGGGGCATCGGCGATGTGAAGGATTAGGGCTTCCGCGATCTTTCGCTCCGCCACCTGGCGACGCGACAATGCGGAGGTTGGCTGTGACGCTGCCAGCGAGGGCGATGAATCAACGAGCATTCGCGTCGCGTCGAATGCCGTGAGGCACTGACGCATGGCGGTGATATCTGCCGGGGTGCGCCGCCGAAGTTGCGCCTGCGTCTGGCGCGCCCATAGATGCCCCGCATTCGCGCCTCCACGGAAGGCGTCCTCCAGCGCGCGCATTTCCGGCCATAGGTAACGGCATGCCGCACCGATCGTCAACGCACTCAGCGCACAGGCGAACGCCACGTCCGCCGCCCCTGAAAGGCTCGGTACCCCCGGAACGCTCAGCCCCTGTTCCTCATACTTCCGGCTCGCGCTTTTCCATGCTTCGCTCAGCAAATAATGCAGCCCACTGTCTCGCAGACACGCCGTAGCGGCGCTGAAGTCACCCCGGAATCCGTTGTAGGCGCAATTCGCGGCCTCATAAGCGAGATGCAGGAATGTGCTGTGGTGGCTCTGAGACACCGACGGCGATCCCGTGGCGGACATGAATGGCATGCTGTTTCCTCTTTGACGTCGAAAAGGCACACATCGTCCGCCGGTATCGCATGCGACGCTTCAGCATTCGTCCGGCCCACTGTCGGGCAAGTTCGGGCAAGTTGTCGCGGAATCTGGGATGATGTCGCCATTGCGTCGTCACCGAAATCCCCTGAGAGGCCCTATGCCGACCTTTGCCACCCTTGCCACGTTCGTTGTTGTCGTACTCGGGCTGTTTCTGATCCCCGGCCCGGCGGTATTGCTCACTATCACGCGCACCGTGCAAGGCGGACGGCGTGCCGGCGTCATGACCGGCATGGGGATTGCGCTGGGCGACCTCGTGCACACCCTGTGTGCGGCAGTAGGACTCTCGGCTGTGTTGATGACCTCCGCGCTGGCCTTCGACGTCGTGAAGTACGTGGGGGCGGGGTATCTGATCTATCTGGGCATCAAGGCATTGCGCGAGCGCCCGTCCGATCCGCAATTGCCCGTCGCCCCGAAGGTCTCGCCCGGACGCGCGTTCGTGCAGGCCGTAGCCACCGAAGTGCTCAATCCGAAAACCGCCCTCTTCTTCCTCGCCTTCATGCCGCAGTTCGTGCACGCGAGCGAGGGCAATGTCTTCGCGCAGTTCCTCGTGCTGGGGCTCGTGTTCGTGGCGATGAGTGCGATGTACACGGCGGCGATTGCGTTGTCCGTGCGCCCGCTCGGCAAGTTTGTGCGACGCTTCACCTGGCTGCTGCGCTGGCAAGGCAAGATCATTGGTACGATCTTCATCGGTCTCGGCCTGCGCGTCGCCATGCAACAGCGCTGATTCCCCTGCCGTTCAGTCACTCAGTCGTTCAGTCGTCGATAGCAGTTGATTGGGGGGAGCCTCCCCCCTCAGGCACCGGCCACCCGGTCAGTGCCAGCGGTTTCCCCGCCCACGCCGGAGTCGCTCACCATGCATCGCACCGTCTCGCCGCTTCGTTCACTCGTCTTGCCTGCCCGCCCCCGGTCGCATCGCCTCTGCTCGCCCTTGGGGCCCTGGGCTGTCGCGCTCTGCCTGATCGCCGGCGGTCTCGCCACGGCGACGGCCAATGCTGCCGACCCGGTCGCCATCCCCTTCTCGAAGGCGAGTCCGGGAAACGCACTACCGTCCGGCTGGCAGAATCTGCCGGTCGTGAAAGGCAAGAAATTCACCACGTACACCGTCGTTACCGATGACGGGCGAAATGTCGTCGAAGCCAATTCGGTCGATTCCGCCTCGGCACTCATGGCCAAGGGCGACGATGTCGACCTCAGTGCGACACCGAACGTGACGTGGCGCTGGAAAGTCGACAAAGCGATTCCGGGCGCCGATAACCGCGTGAGTGACAAAGAAGACGCTCCGGCGCGGTTGGTGTTCTTCTTCGATGGCGACAAATCCTCGCTGTCGTTCGGCGACCGCGCGGCCATCACATTGGCCAAGGCGGGTGGCGAAGACCTGCCCTACGCCACGCTGATGTACATCTGGTCCAACGATGCGGCGCCGGGAGGCGTGATCCAGAACCCGCATACCGACCGGGTACAGATGCTCGTGGTGGCGGGTGGAGACGCCTCGCTCGGCAAGTGGCAGACCTTCTCGCGTAACGTCGCCGCCGATTACGAGCGCATCTATAAAGAGAAGCCGGGCAAGCTGCTCGGTTATGGCATCTTCACCGACAGCGACAACACGCACGCGAGTTCGCATGCGTGGTACGGAGACGTTCGATTCGGTGCAGCAAAGTAGCGCGATGTCACGCTAAGCACGCCGACGATCTCGTCGAGAAAATCGGCTTCCGGTTTCATCAGCCGACACCCGTGCGAAAAGCATGCCCGAAAGCATCGAAAATAACCCTGAAAGCCCCGTCTGACGGGGCTTTTGCGCTATTGCAACAGTCGCTTGCATGCTACGCTATCTCGCCTAGAATTTGAGCCAGAGTTTGTCGATCGGCTCATTGCTGTTCACGCCTCTCATCGCCCCGCGAGCGCCATGCAAAAGAATCGCCAGCCCAAGGACGTCACGTTCGCCGCCAGTCCGGTTTTGCAATCCCGCATGTCGTTATGGCGCTCCAAGCTCGTCGTCATCGTGATCACCCTCGCGTTCATCGGGTTGGTCGTGCGAGCGTTCTGGATTGCCGGCCCCGGCAACGGCTTCTACATCGCGCAGGGAGAAAAGCGCTACGAGCACACCATCGTCATGCCGGCGGTGCGCGGCAAGATCGAAGACCGCGATGGTCGCGTGCTCGCCACCAGCCTGCCGATGCGCACGGTCTGGGCCGTGCCTGCCGAAGTGCCTGACGACCTCTCCGACAGCGATGTCCAGAAGGCCAGCAAGCTGCTCGACATCCCCGCGAAGGAACTACGCACCAAACTCATCGGCGAGAAAAAGTTCGTCTACGTGAAGCGTCAGGTCTCGCCGGAGATCGGCAAGCAGGTCGAAGCCCTCGGCATTCCGGGCGTCTACGAAAGCAGCGAATACAAGCGGTTCTACCCCGAAGGCGATGTCGCAGCGCACGTGGTGGGCTTCACCAACGTCGAAGACAAGGGGCAGGAAGGCATGGAGCTGGGCGAGGAGCCTTTGCTCGAGGGCACGGCGGGCGTGCGACGCGTCATCAAGGACCGCATCGGCCGGACCATTCAGGATCTCGACGACTCCAGCCCGCCGCGCGATGGCAAGGACATTCGCCTGACGCTCGACACCCGCGTGCAATACATCGCGTACGAGGCGCTGAAGAACGCGCTGGACCGCACCGGCGCGAAAGCGGCCATGGCGGTCGTGATCGACGCCAAGACGGGTCAGGTGCTGGCGCTGGCCAACTTCCCGACGTACAACCCGAACGATCGTGAGCATCTGACCGGTGAACAACTGCGCAACCGCGTGTTCACCGACGTCTTCGAGCCGGGTTCGATTCTCAAGCCCTTCACCATGGCGCTGGCGCTGGACCTGCATCGTCTGACACCGGCCACGCTCATCGACACGGGCCCCGGGCGATACGTCTTCGAAGGTGCCACCATCAGCGACGACAGCGCGAACGGCGTGCTGACGGCCGCCGGCGTCATCCAGAAGTCGAGCAATATCGGCATGACCAAGGTGTCGACCATGTTGCGGGCCGAAGAAATGTGGGACATGTTCACCGAGATCGGCCTCGGTCAGCAGCCGAAGCTGGGGTTCCCCGGCGCGGTCTCGGGACGGTTGCGTCCGTACAAGTCGTGGCGACGCATCGAGCAGGCGACGATGGCCTACGGCTACGGCATTTCGGCGTCGCTGTTCCAGTTGGCGCGGGCGTACACGATCTTCGCCAACGACGGCGTGCTCGTACCCATCTCCATCATCAAGCCGGATACGCCGACGCAGCCCGAGGGCGTACGCGTGATCGATAGCCGCACGGCGGCCGAGATGCGCAAGATGCTGGCCGCGGTGGTCGATACCGGCGGCACGGCGACCACCGCACAGGTGGCCGGCTACAGCATCGGCGGGAAAACCGGAACCGCCTACAAGGCAGGCACGCACGGCTACGACCATTCGAAGTATCGGGCGTCGTTCGTGGGGATTGCGCCGCTCTCGGCACCACGTCTGGTGATTGCCGTGTCGGTGGACGAACCGAAGGCGTCGCAACACTTTGGCGGTCAGGCAGCAGGGCCCGCGTTTGCGGAGATCGCGTCGCAGGCGTTGCCGCTACTGGGAATTCGTCCGGATCTGCCGGTACGGCCCGGCGTGATCCTGGCGGCACCGACATCGGATACCCCGCCGGACGACAAGGCACCGCACGGGTAAACAAAAAAAGGCGGCTTCGGAAATTCCGAGCCGCCTTTTTTACTTGCCCTGAACGACAGGCAAGTCCGGAAGACTTACATCCCCGGCATCATCAGCGAGTTGGCGTTGTGCATGATCCACAGCGAGCCGACCAGCACGATGGCCACGATCAGCACGGTGAACAGAAACGCCATCACGTTCCAGCGCTGTTCCGACGAGCGGTCCATGTGCAGGAAGTAGATCAGGTGGACGATGATCTGCACGAAGGCTGCGCCGAGAATCAGCGGCAGCACTGTCGACGGCGGCATCGTGCCATCCATCACCAGCTTGAACGGCACGACCGTCAGGATCACCGCGAGCACGAAGCCGATCAGGTACGACTTCACGCTGCCGTGGCTACCGCCGGCCGCATTGTGGCCAGCGTCGTGGCCGTGCGATTGCACCGATTTGCTATTGCTCATTTACATCGCTCCCATCAGGTACACGACCGTGAACACGCCGATCCAGACCACGTCCAAGAAGTGCCAGAACAGCGACAGGCATTGCAGACGCGTGGTGTTGGTCGAGGTCAGGCCCTTCTTGCCGATCTGGAACATCAGAACCGCCATCCACAGCAGGCCCGAGGCCACGTGCAGACCGTGGGTTGCCACGAGTGCGAAGAACGACGACAGGAAACCGCTACGGTTCGGGCCGGCACCTTCGAGAATCAGGTGGTGGAACTCATACAGTTCCATCGCGATAAACGCGGCACCCAGCAGCCACGTAATCGCCAGCCAGCCCATCACGGCGCCCTTCTTGCCGTTGTGCAGGCCGATCATGGCAAAGCCATAGGTGATCGACGAGAACAGCAGGATGAACGTTTCGACCAGCACGAACTTCAGGTCGAACAGTTCCTTGCCCGTGGGACCGCCCGCCGTCGAGTCACGCAACACCGCGAAGGTGGCGAACAGGCTGGCGAACAGCACCAGGTCGGTCATCAGGTACACCCAGAAACCGAAGATCGTGTTGCCGCCGGTATCGTGGTGCGCGTGGTCATGCGCATGCGCATCGGCATGCGCGCCAGAGTGTTTAAGAACTTCGCTCGTCATGATTAAGCCTTTGCTGCTGCGGCCAGTGCCTGATGGTGAGCCGATTCAATGGCCACCACTTCCGGCGACTGCACGTAGTAGTCGATCGAATCGTCGTTGCTGCGGCAGATGAACGTCACGATCATGCCGACGAAGCCAACGATAGCCAGCCACCAGATGTGCCAGATGGCAGCGAAACCGAACACCAGCGAGAACGCACTGATGATGAAACCGGCGCCGGTGTTCTTCGGCATGTGGATCGGGGCGTAGCTCGTCTTCAGATCGCTCTTGATGCCGTGTTGCTTGCGATAGGCCAGCTCGTCGATGTCATGCACGCGCGGCTCTTCGGCAAAGTTGTAGAACTGCGGCGGCGACGACGTCATCCACTCCAGCGTACGGCCATTCCAGGGATCGCCCGTGGTGTCGGCCAGCGCCTTGCGGTTCTTGATCGAGACAACCAGTTGCAGCACCTGGAAACCGATACCGGCGGCGATGAACAGCGCACCGATCAGCGCGGCGATCAGCCACGGCTGCCAATCCGGGTTGCTGTAGTGATTCAGGCGACGGGTCATGCCCATCAGGCCCAGCACGTACAGCGGCATGAACGCGAGGTAGAAGCCGATCAGCCAGCACCAGAAGCTTGCCTTGCCCAGACGCTCGTCGAGCTTGAAGCCGAAAGCCTTCGGGAACCAGTAGTTCATACCGGCGATGTAACCGAACAGCACGCCACCGATGATCACGTTGTGGAAGTGAGCAATCAGGAACAGCGAGTTGTGCAGCACGAAGTCGGCGCCCGGCACGGCCAGCAGCACGCCCGTCATACCACCGATCACGAACGTGACGATGAAGCCGAGCGTCCACAGCACCGGCACGGTCATTTGCACGCGACCGCGGTACATCGTGAACAGCCAGTTGAAGATCTTCACGCCGGTCGGGATCGAGATGATCATCGTCGCGATACCGAAGAAGGCGTTCACGCTGGCACCCGAGCCCATCGTGAAGAAGTGGTGCGCCCACACGAGGAACGAGAGCACCATGATCGCGGCCGTGGCGTACACCATCGACTTGTAGCCGAACAGCTTCTTGCCGGAGAACGTCGAGATGATTTCCGAGAAGATACCGAACGCCGGCAAGATCAGGATGTACACCTCCGGGTGACCCCAGATCCAGATCAGGTTGATGTACATCATCGGATTGCCGCCCAACTCATTCGTAAAGAAATGGAAGTCGAGGTAGCGATCCAGCGAAAGCAGGCCCAGCGTCACCGTCAGCACCGGGAACGCAGCGCACACCAGCACCATCGTGCACAGCGAGGTCCAGGTGAAGATAGGCATCTTCATCAGGTTCATGCCCGGAGCGCGCATCTTCAGAATCGTGACGACGAAGTTCACACCCGTGAGCAACGTCCCCAGACCCGATATCTGCAAGGCCCAGATGTAGTAATCCACCCCCACGCCCGGACTGTACTGAATGCCCGAGAGCGGCGGGTAAGCCAGCCAGCCCGTGCGTGCGAATTCACCCACGCCCAGCGACAGGTTCACCAGCACTGCGCCGGCCGCGAACAGCCAGAACGACAGCGTATTCAGGAACGGGAACGCCACGTCGCGCGCACCGATCTGCAGCGGCACCACGAGGTTCACCAGCCCCGTCATGAACGGCATCGCCACGAAGAAGATCATGATCACGCCGTGGGCGGTGAAGATCTGGTCGTAGTGATCCGGGGGGAGAATGCCTGGCGAGTTGTGTGCGAGCGCCAGTTGCGTACGCATCATCATGGCGTCGGCAAAGCCGCGCAGCAGCATGACAAGCGCGACGAGCACATACATGACACCGATCTTCTTGTGATCGACCGACGTCACCCACTCGTTCCACAGGTATTTCCACTTGCCGAAGTAGGTGAGCAGCCCGAGGATGCCCAGCCCCCCCAGCACCATCATGCCGACCGCGCCGACAATGATCGGCTCGTGGTACGGGATGGCTTCGAGAGTCAGTTTGCCAAACAGCGTTGACATTGTTGTTTACTCCTTGTGCGCGTGCGCGGCCGTACCGGCGTGCATTGCATGCGCGCCGGCGTTGTCCATGGCCATGGTCATCGACTGGCCGTTCTGCACATTCGCGGCGGCGGCCGGAGCCGTCGCGGCGTCGGTGCCCGCGCCCTTCATTTCCATCTTCATGTCCATGCCCTTCATTTCCATGGCGCCGTGGTTCTCATGGCCTTCGTGCTGCTGGGCCATGCCGGATGCCATCGGGGCGTGCAGGATCGATTCGAACATCTTCGCGTCGACCGAGCTGTAGTACGTGACCGGCGTGTTCTCGCTCATCGGCACGAGCGAAGCGTAGGTGTCCTTGTCCAGGACCTTCTTCGAATCACGCACCTTCGCGACCCATTGCTGGAAGTCGTTGTCGGTCATCGCAAGCGTCTTGAAACGCATGCCCGAGAAGCCGCCGCCGCTGTAGTTCGCCGAAATCCCGTCGTACGAGCCGACGTGGTTGGCGATCAGGTGCAGCTTCGTTTCCATACCGGCCATCGAGTAGATCTGGCTACCCAATTGCGGAATGAAGAACGAGTTCATGATCGATTCCGAGGTGATCTTGAAATTCACCGGGGTATCGACCGGAACGGCCAGTTCGTTGATCGACGCAATGCCCTGTTCCGGGTAGATGAACAACCACTTGTAGTTCATCGACACCACTTCGACCGTGATCGGCTTCACTTCGCTTTGCAGCGGTTTGTAAGGATCCAGTTCGTGGGTGGTGACCCAGGTGATGCGCGCAAGAATCGCAATGATGATGATCGGCACGAGCCAGACCACGACCTCAATGGCCGTCGAGTGCGACCAATTCGGCTCATAGCGCGCCGACTTGTTGCTCGCGCGATACTTCCACGCGAACCACAGCGTCATCAGGATGACCGGAATCACCACGATCAACATCAGCCAGGTGGCTGTGAGGATCAGGTTCTTGTTCTCTACTCCGATCTGCCCCTTAGGGTCGAGCAGCGTCATGCCGCAGCCAGCCAAAAGCAGCGGCGAGCACAAGGCGAGGAGCCTAAACAATCGCGGGTTTCTGTGTTTCTTCATGTCACACGACAGGGTTGAGTTGGCCAGCGAACGGCGCAACACGGGCTTACCGGCCTGATGCAGGGTCGCAGGAGGTTGGCAAGGGTTAAGGTGGGACGGGAGCAGTCGTCGCGCCGGTATTGCACCGGTCGAACTACGACGACTGTGTCATCGAGAAGACGTGAACCGGGGCAGGTCACCGCCCGCAGACATCAAGTCACTGTCCGACTTCTTGTCTTTTACTTCCATCACGGTGCGGCATTATGCCGAAGTTTAATTAGACCGGACATCGCGCACCCACCAGCGCGACAATGTGTCGCGCAGCTCCCACGCGTACGCGCGCGACGATTTCCAAGCAGATGGATACCTTTTTGGCGGTAAACGCTGTGCAATGCAGCAATTCGGGAAGGTGCCCAGATTTCAAGAGGTGCGACGTTGTGTCGCACCTCGTTTTGCGGTGTCGCAGCGAAATGCACCGGGTTGGTGCGACGATTCACTGGAATGTAGGTGGAATGTATTGTGCCCGGATTTTCAGTCGAGCGACAAGCGGACGGCGAACGCCATGAGTGCGGCCCCGAATGACCAGCGTTGTACTTTTTGTGCAAGCGGACGGGTGCGCAGCCAGCACGCGATACGGGCCGCACCGAACGCGAGCGTGATATCGAAAATCGCGCCTACGATCAGCAGCAGCACCCCGAGTTCGAGCACTTGCATCCAGACCGGGCCAACTTCGGGGCGGACGAACTGCGGCAACAACACCGAACAGAACAGCAGCGCCTTCGGATTGAGCACGCTCGAAAGTACGCCGCGTCGCACGGCATGCGAGAGCGGCGGTGCGGCGTCCTTCGGTGTCTCGGCCGTCTCCATGCCGAAGGCCGGCGAGCGCCAGATCTGGATGGCGACCCACGCAAGATAGATCGCGCCCACGATGCGCACCGTCTCGAAGAGCCAGGGGGCTGCGCGCAGCAGTGCCGCTACGCCGCAGGCTGAGAGTGTGACGTGCCCGGCGCGTGCCAGCGCCAATCCTCCGGCCGTGGCCAGTCCGTGTCGCACACCGCGCGTCATGCTTGTCTGCATCACGAGTGCCATATCCGGCCCCGGCAATGCGTAGACGACAATCAGAGCGCCAATGAAGACGGTGAGCAACTGCAGCGAAACCATGATTTTCCCCTGGCGGCCGAAGTGGCCGGAAAGAGGTCAATCATCCCGCTATCTCACGAGTGATACATAGCGTTTTCCACCCACCATGATTTTCATATGTGGCGTATTCCTCCAATTAAAATTCCACCACCGCGAAATCCTCCAATGCATCAACGCGCCCGGCGACTAACCGGCCTAATCCGGATAGACGAGGGCAACACTTTCCCGATATCGCAGATCGTGGTGGAATGCCATCTTTGCAGCAGCTTTCGTAGCGGGATACCAACAATGAACGAACTCGACGCCATCGATCAGGCGATTCTCGCCATCGTCCAACGCGATGGGCGGATCTCAAACGCGCGCCTCGCCGAGCGTGTGGCGCTCTCGGAGACGCCCTGTGCACGGCGCTTGAAACGACTCGAAGCCGACGGCTACATCACGGGTTATCGGGCCGAACTCTCATACCGCGCGCTGGGCCTTGGCGTGACGGCCTTCGTCCATGTGCGTTTTGCCGTGCATGATCGGGCGCTGTCCGAGCAGTTCGAGCGCGAAGTGCAAGCCATCGACCGCATCGTGTCGTGCCACAACATCTCCGGCAGTGCCGATTATTTGCTCGGCGTAGTGGCGACCGATCTCGACGATTACGGCATGTTCACGCGCGACGTGCTGCGCGCCCTGCCCGGGGTCTCGTCGATCGAATCGATGCTGTCGCTGCGCGAAGTCAAACGCGATACCGGCGCGCCGTTGCTGTAATCCGACTCACTGTGGCATGGAGCAGGTTTGCCCGTAAAATAGCCGGCTGACTCGACCTTAGGTGCCTCATGCCGGACGCCATGCCCGCCGTACCTCCCTCGCCGACTGCCTCGCCGTCCGGTACCCGTGGTGCCGGCGGCGCCAGTGACGATGCCCTGATGTTCGACCTCGCGCCTGTGTCTCTCTGGCTGGAAGACTTCAGTGGCGTGAAGCACCTGTTCGACGAATGGCGCGCACAAGGCATCACCGACCTGCGCGCTCACTTCAAGGCTGACCCGGAGCACGTCTCGGCGTGCTCTCAACGCATTCGCGTCATCAAGGTCAATCGCCGCACGTTGACGATGTTCAACGCACCGTCGCTCGACACGCTCGTGGCCAACCTGCCGCGCGTGTTCCGCGACGACATGCTCAAGACGCACATCGAAGAGCTTTGCCAACTGTGGGACGGCCGCACTCATTTCACGAGCAAGACCGTCAACTACACGCTCGACGGCCGGCGTCTGGACGTGCAGCTCAACGGCTCGATCCTGCCCGGCCACGAAGCCACCTTCGAGCGCGTGCTCATCTCGCTCGACGACGTGACCGAACTCGAACACGCCCGCCAGCGCGTGACCATGGGCGAGCAATACGCCCGGGGCCTCTTCGAATACTCACCGGTCTCGCTGTGGGTCGAGGATTTCAGCGCCATCAAGCTGTTGCTCGACGACGCGCGCTCACGTGGCATTACCGACTTTCGCACCTTCACCGACGTTCATCCTGAGTTCGTCGAGCGCTGCATGAACGAGATTCATGTGCTCGATGTGAACCGCCACACGCTGGCGATGTTCGTCGCGCCCGACAAGTCCGCCCTGCTCGCCCGCCTGCCCGACGTGTTCCGCGACGACATGCGGCACAACTTCCGCGAGCAGTTGATCGACCTGTGGGACAACAAGCTCTTTCAGCAACGCGAGGTCATCAACTACGCGCTCGACGGCAACGAGATCAACGTTCACCTGCAATTCGCGGTGCTGCCGGGTCACGAGTCGCGCTGGGATCTGGTGCTCGTCGCGCTCACGGACATCACCGCGCGCAAGAAGGCCGAGTCGTATCTCGAATTCCTCGGCAAGCACGACGTGCTCACCAAGCTGCGCAACCGCTCGTTCTATGTGGACGAACTCAACCGGCTAGAGCGCAAGGGGCCGTATCCGGTGACGGTGATCGTGGCCGATCTGAATGGGCTGAAGCTCGTGAACGATCAGTTGGGTCACGCCGCAGGCGACGGGCTGCTGCGACGCGCGGGCGAGGTGCTGAGCAAGGCAATTGTGGCGCCTCAGATTGCGGCGCGCATCGGTGGCGACGAATTCGCCTTGTTGTTACCGTCCACCGATGCCACCAGCGGCGCAGCGATGATCGAGAGCATTCGTCAGTTGGTCGAGTTGAACAACTCCTTCTATCCCGGCACGCCGCTCTCATTCTCGATGGGCACGGCGACATGCGAAGCCGGTGAGCGGCTCGAAGCCACGATCCAACGAGCCGATCTGCTGATGTACGAAGAAAAGCGCAGCCACTACGCCGGCAGTGTGAACGAGCGACGGGTGCTCGACGGCTTGCCGTCCGGCGTCGGCTCAATCGGTGGAAGCGGTGGAAGCGCCGCAGGCGGGGGCGGAAGCGGCGCGTAATCTGGCACGTTAGCCAAAGGCTCGCAGATCTGCGCCAGCCAGTCGACGAACGCGCGCACCCGTGGCGACACCCGCTTTTGCGCCGGATACGCCGCCGAGAGTCGCAACGGCGGTGGCGGACACTTCGGCAGCACCGGCACCAAACGTCCTGACGCGAGATACGGCGCCGCGGCCAGCAGCGTCGGTTGAATCAGTCCGAGGCCTTCAAGGCCTGCCGCAAGATACGCCGCTTCATCCCCCACATGCAACTGACCTCGCGTGCGCACGCACGTCGCGCGTCCGCCCACCGTCAACGTCAGATCGCCGCAGCGCGTAGTGAGTGCATTCACTGCGGGGAGCGCGGCACCGTCGGCGACCGATTCGCCAATGCCCGAGAGAGAAGCCTGCGAGGCCAACGATTCGGCGGGTGCCGTCAGCCACTTCACCGTCGTGTGCATCGCAAGGCCGTCGAGATCGTCGGGCATGCCATGCAGATCGAGATAGCGACGGCTCGCACACGTTACGCGAGGCAGATCGCCCAGGTGCCGCGCCACGAGGCGTGAGTCTGGCAATTCCCCTAGTACGACGCCACAGTCCACGCCATCGCCTCGCCAGTCGCCGTGGGCCGGCGTGGCGTCGAGCGCGATTTCGAGCCCAGGGTAGCGCGCCTGAAATTCGGCAAGCGATGGCATGACGACCTCGCGCGCGATGACCGGCGGCAGCACAACGGCGAGGCGTCCGCGTAGTTGCGCCTGCGCACCGAACAGGCCTGACTCCACCTCTTCGACATCCGCCAGAATCGCGGCGCACCGCTCGTAGTACGCGGCCCCCTCCATCGTGAGGGCGACGCGCCGTGTCGAACGCGTGAAGAGCGCCACGCCGAACCATCGTTCCAGATGCTGCACCTGTGTAGTGGCCGTTGCACGCGGTAAATCGAGCGACGCCGCCGCCTTGGTGAAGCTGCCGACTTCGGCCACACGCACAAAGGTGCGCATAGCGGTAATGCGATCGATCATGATGCCTCCTGCTCCGTGGCGGGAGCGGCCACCTTGCCGCGCAATGCGATGACCGCCGCGCCGGCCGGCGCGAGGGCGAATAAAGCGAAGAGCCAGACCGATGCGCGTTGCGCTTCGATCAGGGCGCCGTCCGCGAGACCGGCAGAGTTCGCGACGAGTCCCGCCAGCGCCGAACCCAGTGCCATCGAATACAACTGCACCGTCGTGATCGAAGCCGACGCGAGCGCCGCCTCGCCCGGACGCGCCGCCGTCATCACGCGTGTCAGCAGATGCGGCCAGCCGATGCCCACGCCGACACCCACACCGAACAGCGCCGCGCAGAGGCTCACGCCCCCTGTCGCACTCTCGAAGAGCGACGGCTGCGGCAGCAGCCACGCCAGTGCCAGCATGCCAAGCGTGACGATCACCGGGCCGAGACGCACACGCCGCTCGGCGGCCTCGCCGTGTCGCCCGGCACTCGTCATCGAGCCGACCGACCAGCCGGCGGCCATGAGCGCCGCGAGATAACCGGCGGCGAACGGCGTCTGGCCGTGAATCGTCTGCAGGAAATATGGAATGTAGATTTCGCTCGTCATCGCCAGACCGAGCAGACTCATGGCCGCATACAGCCCGCCAAGTCGTGTGCGCAGCGAATACGCGCCCGTCGGCATAAGTCGCGGCAGCGCATGGCGCACGCTACGCTCACGCTGCGCCAGCCACCAGGCGAGCACCAGTCCCACGAGCATCCACACCGCCGCCAATAGATACGAGCCGACCACCGCCCCCAGCGATATCGCCACCGCCGACGCACACAACAGAATCACCTTGAACCATGGGATGGCATGCGCATCGTCATGAGATTGCGACGACGCGTGGGCACTCGCTACGACGCGTCCGGTGGGCACCTGGGCACGAATGATGAGGCCGAGTCCGACCACGATCGGCAGCAACGACCAGAACGCCCAGCGCCAGTGGCCGAACTGCGCGAAGACGCCGCCCACCGCCGGCCCGCACAGCGTGGCGACACCCCACATGCCCGAGACGAGCCCCATCGCCCGTGACCACAACGGCGGCGCGAAAACGATGCGGATCAATGCGTAACTGAGTGCCAGCAGAATGCCGCCGCCGAAGCCCTGCAAGGTACGCCCTGCCAGCATCCACGGCATGTTCGGTGCGGCCGCACACAGGATCGTGCCCGCACTGAAGCCCACCAAGGCCGTGATGTAGGCTGCGCGCGGACCAAGCGCCGTGAGCAGTTTCGACGCCAGCACCGATCCGAGAATCGACGCCACCACGAACAGCGTGGTATTCCACGAATACAGATCCAGCCCGCCGATCTCTTTAACGATCGACGGCAGCACCGTCGTCGCCACATAGACATTGGTGGCATGCAACGCCACTCCGCCTGCCAGTGCCAGCGACCGCCAGCCGTTGCTGCCACTCAACAGATCGCGCCAGCCCGGCGCTGTGGAATTCGTCGTGCTCGTTGTCATGGATGGACAGCCGCCCGATCGGCGACTAATATGCAAGAAAGTTCTTGGATATTACATGCCTCACAATGAATTACCCAAATAACCACTTGGATAATAGGGCGTCGGCGCCCGGCCCCGGGCACGAGCGCGTACTGCATTGGTTAAAGACGCAGGGCCCCGCCTCGACAGCGGAGGTGGCTTCGGCGTTGGGGATCACGGCAGAGGCGGCACGACAGCAGGTGCAGAAGCTGGTCGCGGACGGTTTGCTCATCGGCGAGACGATGCCATCACGCGGCGCGGGTCGTCCACGTCAGGCGTGGGCACTGACCGAGGCGGGACACAGCCGCTTCCCCGATGCCCACTCTCATCTCACCATCCAGTTGATCGGTTCGATTCGCCAACTCTTTGGCGAAGACGGCCTCGACCGTCTGATTACGCAGCGGGCCGTGGAGACGCGAACGCATTACAAGCAGGTCGTCGACCCGTTGCCGGAACTCGCGGCGCGACTGGAAAAGCTCGCGGAGATTCGCTCGTCGGAAGGCTATATGGCGCGTGTGGAGCGCGACGGCGACGACTGGCTACTCATCGAAGACCACTGCCCGATCTGCGCGGCGGCGAAGACGTGCCAGGGCTTTTGCCGCACGGAGCTTGAGTTGTTTCAGGAGTTGATTGGCGAGCGCGGCACCGTGTCGCGCGAGACGCACATCCTCGCGGGCGGGCAGCGCTGCACGTACCGCGTACGAACGACGCCCTGAATCACCGCCGCGCAGCCACCTAGCGCGGCTGAAAGGCGATCAGCCCCATGCCCGCGAGGGCGACGACCACACCTGCAATGTCCCACGGCGTCGGCCGCATGCCGTCCACCAGCCACAGCCACACGATGGCCACACTGATGTAGACGCCGCCGTAAGCGGCGTAGACGCGTCCGGCCGCCGCCGGATGCAAGGTCAGTAGCCACGCGAACAGCGCAAGCGCGATCGCACCGGGCACGAGCAGCCATGCACTGCGATCCTGTCTCAGCCATAACCAGGGCAAATAGCAACCCACGATTTCCGCGACCGCGGTAACGACATAAAGCAGAAAGGTTTTCATGGCGCGATTATGCCCGGCGCTATTGTGATGCGTCATGTCGCACGCGGTGTGGACTGGCGAAGCACGCAATGGCCTACAATGCCGCGTTCACCGGAGAAGCTCATGGAATCGTTGGAAGCACGCGTCGTCGAACTCGAAGTCAAGGCAGCCTTTCAGGAGGATCTGCTCGAGACGCTCAACGAAATCGTCACGCGTCAGGAGCAGCAAATCGACCTGCTGCAAAAGCAACTCAAGGCGCTCTACCAGCAGATGCAGTCGCAGGGACAGAGCGGCTCGGACGGCAATCCGCGTCACGAAATTCCGCCGCACTATTGAGGAAGACCTGAGCCGGACTGGCCGTCGCACAACGGCGAATCTACGTGCTCGCTCCCTTTCCTTGCCGGCGCGGATCAACACAGCGTTCAGAACGATTCCCCGTTGCCCGGGTCACATCTGCATTGACGACACAGGCACGGCCACGCCATGCCCGTCCTTCGGACCTTCGCTATATGATCTCTCGCCGCCCGGTGTTCCTACGTCTGCCCATGGATTGCGTCGACCCCTTCGCCGCTTCCGTGACATCGCGCCGTGACGCGCTGCGTCTCGCCGCCGCCGGCGTGCTCGGCCTGACGCTCGCCCCGCTCATGCGCCCGGCCCACGCCGGATACAACATCTGGAACAGCGAGTACACGATGACGCGCGGGGAAATCGAGGCCGCCATCGACAAACGGTTTCCGACGACGCTCAACTACGGCCAGTTGCTGTCCGTCGCGCTGGCGCATCCGCAGATCGGCTTCAATCCGCAGGCCAATCGCATCACCACGCAGGTCGACGCGCAGGTACAGAACGTGTTGTTGCAAGGTCAGCCGCTGGCCGGCGTGCTCGCCATCTCGAGCGCGCTGAAATACGACCCGGTCAAACGCGCCGTACTGCTCGACAATCCGAGCGTCGAGCGTGTGGATCTGAACGGCATGCCCGCCGCCTACGGCCAGCAATTGACGGCGATCGGCGGCACGGTGGCGCAGCAGGTGCTCAATCAGTATCCGATCTACACGTTCAAGCCCGAGCAGTTGCGTTACGGCGGACGCGAGGTCGAGCCAGGCGCGATCACGGTGCTGCCCGACGGCATCAAGGTCGAAGTGAAGACGAGGTGATCGGCACACGTCGCACGTTACAACACGAAAAAGGGCAGCCCGGTTTACCTGGGGCTGCCCTTCTTTTATCCGGCGACGTTCACCGGCATATGACGCGGTAGTCGGCGAACTCAGACCACCGTCAACGTCACATCGATGTTGCCACGCGTGGCGTTCGAGTACGGGCACACAATGTGCGCCTTCTGCACCAGCGCTTCGACCGTGGCGCGATCCAGACCCGGCACGCTGATCTTCAGTTCGGCCTGAATGCCGAAACCGGTCGGAATCTGGCCGATGCCGACGCTACCGTCGATCTTCGTCTCGGCGGGCAGCGTGACCTTCTCTTTGCCGGCGACGAACTTCAATGCGCCGAGGAAACAAGCCGAGTAACCGGCCGCGAACAGTTGTTCCGGATTGGTGCCGCCAACGCCGGGGCCGCCCATTTCCTTGGGAACAACCAACTTGACGTCGAGCACGCCGTCCGAAGACACGGCACGGCCATCACGGCCTCCGGTGGCGGTGGCATGGGCGGTGTACAGCACTTTTTCGATCGACATGACGAACTCCTGGTAAGTAGAGAATTTCACTTCCAAACTTCGATCGCCCCGGACTGGCACGCCATCGTGGCGCTGCCTTTGGCCCTCTGGCCGGACGATCAACCTGACATACGTGCATGGTGCGTCTGACAGTTGTCTTGACGCCTTCCATGCGCGTGTGTTCCCGCGTCGACGGTACCGATTGTGCGGCTCACGCTTCGCGTGCCCTGCAATCAACGCCGTCAACGATCTTAATCCACCTGCGGGACAACTTTCGTGAACGCCGGTCAGAACCGCGCCGCCCATCGTCCCGTTTCTCACATTTGCAGAATATTTATCTACTACTAGATAGATAACCTGCTACAAATAAACGGGAGACGGACTCCCGTTATCTACGACTCCCCTTGCCTGCGTCTGGCCTTTCTTCAGGCCACGCCGCACACCGAGGCAACCACGTCTTCCAGACGAGACGGCGCCCGGAACAACCGGGAGGCCATCACGCTGCCCTGAAACCCCGCAAACAATGCGCGGGCGGTAGCGTCAGGCGACGACGTCAGCGTCAACGTTCCCTGCGTCACGCCTTGCGTCAACACGCGCGCCAACCAGGCTTCGTGATACGCGAAGAACCGTTGCACCGCTTCGCGAACCGTCTCCGGCAACGTCTCGATGTCGGCGGCCAACATGCCGCACAAACAGATCCGATGACCGTCCGCCGCGATGCGGCCAAAGCCTTGCGCATACTGCGCCAGCTTCTGGGCCGCAGGCAGCGCGTCGTCGATACCGGCCAGCCCCTCCGCAATCATTGCGTCGTAGGCCTTGATCGCTTCGAGCACCAGATCTTCCTTGGCCGGGAAGTAATAGTGGATGCTCGACGTCTTCACTCCGACCCGCTCCGCCAAATCCCGGTAGCTAAAGCCGTTGTAGCCTCGCGTCATCAGAAACGTCTGCGCATGTTCGAGCAGTTGTTCCCTGACGGTCGGTGCAGTCGGCGAGGTCGTTGTGCGGTTCATGAAGCGAACTTTATCTACTGGTAGGTAGATAGTCAAGCCATTTTGCTGATCCGGCCGATTGATTTTTCCGATGACGGGGATAGTCCGGAGGGTTCCGGCCAGACGTTGTGCATGGCGCCCCATGAAAAGCAGCGGCCCGGAAGCCGCTGTTTCTCTGATTTGCCGAAGGCCAAAGGCCGGTCAGAAGTCGATCTTGGCGTTCAGGCTGACCATGCGCGGGTCGGCCGGTTTGATGTAGTTGTCGTACTGATACTCCCAGTACTTCCGATTCGTCAGGTTGCTGACGGCGGCGCGCAGCGTTACGTCCTTGCCGGCGACTCGGGTGCGGTACGTCGCGCCGAGGTTGATCAGCGTGTAGCCGGAGACCGTCAGCGAGTTCTGCGGATTGAGCGACGTGCGACCGTTGTAGCGGATGTCGCCGCCGAGCGAGAGACCCGGCACATACGGCACCTTATATTCGACGTTGCCGGAGAGCACGAAGCGCGGCGCCCCGCCCACGCGGTTGCCATCGAAGCCGTTCGTGCGGGCGTACCAGCTATCGAGTGCCATGGCGCTCGCGCCGAGTGTCCACTGCGGACCCAGCTTGACCGATCCGGCCAACTCGATCCCCTGATAGATCGACTGACCATCCGCCACACGCGCATTGGCGCTGTTCGTGTACACGGCACCGCGTTCGATGCGGAAGAGCGCCGCCGTCGTACTCCAGATGCCCTGCTCAGTCTTCACACCGACTTCATACTGACGGCTCTTGAACGGATTGAGGACCGCGCCTGCGTTGGCATAGGTCACGCCGACGACTTCGCCAGCCTCCAGGGCTTCCACATAGCTCGCATAGGCCGTCGTATTCGGCGCGACCTTGTACATCACCGCGAGCGTCGGCGTGAACACACCGTTCGTCGAGTAGGTCGAGATGCCTTGTGCGTTCGTCTGGTTGTAATTCGTGAAGCGAACGCCGCCGAGTACCGACAGACGCTCCGTGATCTGCACCGTGTCCGAGGCGAAGACCGAGCGTTGTTCGATCGCGCTGGAACGCTGCGCCTTGAGGGTCGTGCCGTCGCCGTAATACTGATACGACGTGCCCTGGTACAGGTTGCCCGTATAGGTCGGGCTGTAGACGTACTCGTAGTCGTTCGTCTGATATTGCGAGGCAATGCCGAACGTCAGTTGATGCGCGAACGGACCGGTGCGCACCTTGCCTTCCGCCGTCAATTGCCATGCGCGGAACATGTTGTTCTCGTCGCCCAGATCGTTCTGGCCGCTGAAATTGCCTGCGCCATTGAGCAGGTACAGCGTGGCTTCGTTACGATCACGCGTCGACTTGTTGAACGCGTAGTTGGCCGACACCTTCCAGTCCGGATCGATCTGATATTGCAGCCCCGTCGTGTAGAACTGGGTGATCGTGTTCAGATGTGTGGCCTGCGTTTGCAGATTCGAATTCGACGCATTGATCGGACCGGGCAGTTGATTGCCGGTGAAGCTGAAGGTCGAGAGCGACGGCGACGTGCCCGTCGCGCGACGGTCCTGATACATCGCGCCGAAGTTCCACGTGAGATCCCGGGTGATGCGCGCATCGAGAGCGACCGACACCGTATCGCGATTCAGATTGCCGTCGGTGTACGTGCGGCCTTCCTCGTGGGTGTAGTTCAGGCGGGCACCGAACATGTCATTCGGGCCGGCGCGGCCGCCGAGATCGACGTGCTCGCGCCAGATCCCGTCCGAATGGAAGCCCAGATCCACGCTGGCAACGCGCTCATCGGTCGGCTTCTTCGTTACGTAGTTCACCACGCCGCCCGGTGCGACAAAGCCGTACATGAACCCCGACAAGCCTTTGAGCAGTTCCACGCGATCGAACTGCTCGTAGGGCATCGTCACGCCGTAGGTCATCACCGGCAGGCCGTCGAGCTTGAAGCCGTATTGCCAGTCGATCGGCATGCCGCGCACGTAGATGTAGCCGGCCCAGGCGTCGAAGGCGTTGCTGCCGTCCGTCACGGAGGCATCGGTCGAGAACACGTCGCCGAGCTTGGCCGGCTGACGTTGCTCGAGCTGCTCCTGACTCACCACGGTAGTCGAGAACGGCGTATCGAGCTGGCTGCGCGAGCCGAGCGCGCCGGACTGCACCGATTGCTTCAGGTTCTGCGGCGTTTCACGCAGGGTCGAACTAGTGACGGTCGTGGCCTTGAGCGTCGCTTGCGCAGCGCCGTCGGTGATGGCCGTGGCAGTGTTGGCAGCGTTGGTATCGGTGGCAGCGTTCGTCGCCGCATCGGCGGACGACTGCGCGATGGCCGGTGTTACGGCAAAAGTCAGAAGCGTGGCGAGTGCGAGCGGAGCAAGGGTGCGGGCGCTATGGGGCACCACGGCGTTGCGCGCGTTGAGGTTCGCGGCAAGGCGGCCGGTCGCGCGCAGAGCGCGAGGGGCGTGAGCGAAGGACATGCTGGAAATCCCGAGTGACTAGTGAAATCTTGATAATTAATGAGAATCGTTAACATTCTCATTATCAGGTCCGGGATATTAGCAAACCCTCGCTCGCCGTCAACAAATGTTGAAAGCCG
>JARLJF010000012.1 GCA_031291335.1 Pandoraea sp.
GCCTCTCCTCCCTCGCGCACGATCGACCACAACGCGGCATCGGCGGCAGCATCGCCGTCACCGTTGCCCTCGCTATCGAGCCACATCGGGACATCGTCAGGCGGCAAATCCGCCATACGACGGTTACCACCACCGCTCGGCGTGGCAACCGGCGCCGCTTCACGCCTTGCCGGTACGATAGGGGCAACGGGCGCCTTATCCTCAACCGCAGCACGTGCGGCAGGACGCACAGCCGCCGGCGCGACCGCGGGCGTCACATCCCACGGCGGCAGATCGTCGGTGGAAACGGCACCCTGCGAGACCACCGGTTCGGCGAGGGTTGCCACGTCGCCGTCTTCGGCCGCCGCCACCGCCGCCTTTGCCACGGCCTCGTGTGACATCCACACCGGCCATAGCCCGAACTCTTCCAGAATTGCTTTAGGCCACGGCACGATCGGTCTCCCACGACAGGCGCATCACAATGGCGTCTTCACGACGCCCGCTCGCCGGATAATATCCCTTGCGCCGGCCGATCTGCTCGAAACCGAAACGCTCATAAATGCGCAGCGCGCGCATGTTCGACGGACGCACTTCCAGCAGCACCCCGCCCATTCCCTGCTCGCGCGACACGCGCACGACTTCTTCCAGCAACTGCACGCCCAATCCATTGCCCTGCATTTCCGGCACAACGCATACGTTGAGCAAATGCGACTCGTCGACGACCGGCATCAGCAGGAAATAGCCCAGTAACGTGCCATCGACCGCGCGCAGGCAGACACCCAGATGCCCGGCGTCGAGCGAATCGGCGAAATTCTGGCGCGTCCACGGAAACGGGTACGCGCGCACTTCGACCGCCACGACCTCATCGAGATCAGCCAGCGTCATCGGTGAATAATGGTTCGGACCGGTCTGGCGCATCAGGGCGCCTCCTTGCCGTTGCCCTGTGCGGCAGCCAGTTTGATCGCCTCGCGCTCGGCCGTTGTCTGCGCCACCTTATTGCGGATGTAGACCGGCATGGCCTGATCGGCGGGAATCGCCTCGCCTCGCGCGAAGGCCCGCGCGGCCAGCGCGGCGACGTAACGGGCGCGCGGCATGGCATCGGCCAGCACGGCCTGCGCCTGGCCACTTGCCTGCAAGCGCTCGCCGAACGCCCGCACGGCATTCCCGGCGACGACGAAAGCCGCATCGGGTGCGCGCACTTGTTCGGCCGCATCGAGCGACGGCGGTTGCACTTCGCGCCAGTCACCGGCGGCGGCGTCCCAGGCGTAATCCGCCCAGTAAGCCTCGTTCATGCGCGCGTCGAGGGCGACGAGAACACGCTGCGTGTCGACACGCAATGCGCGTGCCGCCTCGGCACACGCGAGCAGCGTGCCCACCGGCACCACGGGCAATCCGGCTCCAAAGGCCAGCCCTTGTGCGACACCGCACGCGGTGCGTAACCCGGTAAACGAGCCAGGGCCCGCGCCAAAGGCAATCGCGGCGCATTCGGCCAGCGTGACACCGGCCTCGCGAAGCACTTCGCGCGCGGCAGGAAGAATATGGGTACTGGAGACGGGGCCGGTATCGAGATGGCGCTCGAGCACAAGCGCCGGTGCCCCACTGGCGGGATCATGACGATACAGGGCGACCGAACAGAACTCGGTCG
The DNA here is from genome assembly GCA_031291335.1 of Pandoraea sp. Lineage (GTDB taxonomy): Bacteria > Pseudomonadota > Gammaproteobacteria > Burkholderiales > Burkholderiaceae > Pandoraea. Next base: position 1,625 of record JARLJF010000012.1, read on the forward strand.
AGGTATCGAGGGCGAGAAGCGTAATCGAAGACATGGCGCTATTGTAATCGGGCGCGCGACGAGCGACCTAGTGGGATCGATGCCAGCCCGCGCCAAAGCTGACGCCACTCGTCACATCGCCTCCGTCACCCCCGTCATCCTCGTTCAACCCCTTAATACGCCTACCTCGGGAGCCTTCACCACTCGGTGCAAATCCGAACGTGCACTTTTCTTAAAATACAGGTATAATCCGCGCTTCGCTTCGCGGGTTTCTATGAAATACCCCGTCAAGCGACGAAAAACCGCGTTTTGCCCCAATCCTGTGATAAGCCGCTGTAGTTCTTGCCGGTACTGGCGTTCCTGATGGAACGACCCGCCACCGTCCCCTGGCTTACGATACGGATTTCGATCCGCTTTCTGCCCCATCCGCGATTTGCTTCCTGCTTGCGACGAATTGGGTTTGCCGATTGGCGCCAACGCCCCGACATAACCTTATCAATCCGCAAGAGGATTCATGGAACAAAATTCCAAGCTGTCTGCGCTCGCGCAGACGTACTTCCCTTCGTCCGAAGAAAACGCCGACGCCAATGTTGATACCGCTCCGGCAGTTGAAACAGCACTGGTCGCCGACGATGGTCAGCCCACGTTCGCCGAACTCGGCCTGAACCCGGCAATTCTGACGGCACTCACCACCGCTGGCTACACCAGCCCGACGCCGGTCCAGCAGCGCGCGATTCCCGCAGCGCTCGCCGGTCGCGATCTGCTCGTGTCGAGCCCGACGGGTTCGGGCAAGACGGCCGCTTTCATGCTGCCGGCCATCCACCGCTTCGCAGAAATGCAAGCCAGCGGCGAGCTGGGCAACCGTGCTCCCGCAGCACACCCGCGCAACCAGCCGGCCGAACCGGGCGAAAAGCCCCGCAAGGGCCAGCGCGTGCGTCGCGTGGCCGCTCAGCCGCTGCTGCTCGTGCTCACGCCGACGCGTGAACTGGCTCAACAGGTCTCGACCGCTGCCGATACGTACGGCAAGCAACTGCGCCGTCTGCGTACGGTCAGCATTCTGGGCGGCATGCCCTACCCGCGTCAGCTCGAAATGCTGGCCAAGCAGCCCGAAATCATCGTGGCAACGCCGGGCCGTCTGCTCGACCACATCTCGAGCGGCAAGATCGATCTGTCGCAACTGATGATGCTGGTACTCGACGAAGCCGACCGCATGCTCGACATGGGCTTCATCGACGATATCCAGACCATCGTCGACGCTACGCCCGAGTCGCGTCAGACGCTGCTGTTCTCGGCAACGATCGACGGCCGTCTGAGTGAAATCACGCGTCGTCTGCTGCGCAATCCGGAAACCATCGAGATCACGCGCGGTAGCGAACAACGCACCAACGCCAACATCGAGCAAACGCTCCATTATGTGGACGACCGCGCCCACAAGGATCGCCTGCTCACGCACCTGCTCGGCAACGACGCACTCGATCAAGCCATCGTGTTTACGTCGACCAAGCGCGACGCCGACCTGCTGGCCGACCAGCTCGAACAAGCCGGTTTCGATAGCGCCGCACTGCACGGCGACATGCCGCAAGGCGTGCGTAACCGTACGCTGCGCGCGCTGCGCGAGCGTCGTGTGCGCGTGTTGGTGGCAACCGACGTAGCCGCACGCGGCATCGACGTGCCGGGTATCACGCACGTGTTCAACTACGATCTGCCGAAGTTTGCGGAAGATTACGTCCACCGTATCGGCCGTACGGGCCGTGCCGGTCGCCGTGGCGTGGCTGTGAGCCTCGCCGCACACGGTGAAATCGGTGCCGTGAAGCGTATCGAACGCTACACGCGCGAGCCGCTGCCGGTGAACGTTGTCGCCGGCTTCGAGCCGCGTCGCTCGCCGCCGAAGGGTGGTGCTGGCGGCAGCAAGCGTCCGGGTCAAGGCCGTGGCGGTCCGCGTCATGGTCAGGGCAACGGCGGTGGCCGCTGGAGCAACAGCAACAGCGCCCCGCGTTACGGCAACAACAGCGGTACCGGAGGCAATGGCGGCTATCAGGGCGGTCAACGCTTTGGCGGCAGCAAGCCGGCCGGCACCCCGTTCGAGCGTCGTGAAAACACCGGTTTCCAAGGTGGCTACCAGCAGAGCGAAGGTAGCAACGGCGGCGGCAATGGCTTCTCGAACGGCAGCGCGACCGACCGCTTCGAGCGTCGTTCGCCGCGTCCGGCCGACGGCAACCGTCAAGACCGTGGCACGCGCAGCTTCGACGCACCGCGTCAGGATCGTGGCTTCAGCAATCGCAATGGCGGCGGCGGCGGCGGCTTCAACAAGCGTCGCAGCGGCTGAATAGCCTGAGGCAAACGGGACCGGTCATATATCGGTCCTGTTCGAATGCCTGAAAACCCCGGATGTCGATTCATCGTCGACACCGGGGTTTCTCTTTTGTACGCCGGTAAGCGCGTTATCTACGGATCGCCGTCGACGTATCACGCGGATGCAAACCGGTCCGTCGCCTCGATCAACCAATGCAGGATGGTGGGCTCGCTGAACGCATGCCCGGCGTCTGACGCCCAATAGAAGTCCGCCTCCGGCCACGCCTTGTGTAACTCCCACGCCGTGTGCGCGGGGGTCGCCATGTCGTAGCGTCCCTGAATGATCACACCCGGAACGTCGCGCAAGCGATGCGCTCCGTCGATCAATTGATTCGGCGTGAGAAAGCCGTCGTGCACGAAGTAATGATTTTCGATGCGCGCAAACGCGATCGCGTAGTGCGGGTCGCCGAACGCCTCGGCGAGTTGGTCATCCGGCAGCAACGTGATGGTGCTGCCCTCCCACATGCTCCAGGCACGCGCCGCTTCGATTCTGACCGCCTCATCCGGATGGGTCAGCCGCTTGCGGTAGGCACGCATCAGATCGCCGCGTTCTTCGAGCGGAATCGGCGCCAGAAATCTCTCCCAGCGATCCGGGAATAGCCACGACGCCCCCGTCTGGTAGTACCAATGCAATTCCTCGCGACGCACGGTAAAAACGCCCCGCACCACCAGCGCGCTCACGCGCTCGACATGCGCCTGCGCGTAAGCCAGGGCCAGCGCACTGCCCCACGAACCGCCAAATACCAGCCATCGTTCGTAGCCGAATTTGATTCGCAATCGTTCGATGTCTTCCACCAGATCCCATGTGGTGTTGTGGTCCAGACTCGCGTGCGGAACCGAACGTCCGCAGCCGCGTTGATCGAACAGCGTGATGCAATACCTGGACGGATCGAACAACCGCCGATGCTCCGCAGAGCAGCCGCCTCCCGGTCCGCCGTGCAGAAACACCGCCGGTTTGCCGAGCGGATTCCCACACCGTTCCCAGTAAATACTGTGTCCGTTGCCGACATCGAGCATCCCGCTTTCGTAAGGCTCGATGGGCGGGTACAAATCGCGAAGCGTATCCGGGCGCACCTCTATGACCTTGCCGGGCCCGCGCTGCGGCGCGAGTGGCTGTGTGTGCGGATCGTTCCGCACGTGATGGGCAGCATCATCGGGAAAGTCGGCTGACATCGGCATCCTCACGTGAACAATGGCCAGTGCGTCATCGACGTTACGTGCGAGCGCAACGCAGACGGTGAAAACCTGGACGAGTAGGACGGGCACAAATACCGCAAAGTTCAGTGTAGCGCGGTGCCTCAAACAAGACAAAGCAGACGGACAAAATGAAATAGGACGATGTCGCCATCGTCCCATCCGTCCTGCTATCGCTCGCCCCGCGTATCACGCGACGCGTGAGCGCGAGTCTTTCAACTCACGTCAGACCTCTTCATACAGCGGCAACGTGAGGAAGTCGACGAAGTCCTCGCTCGTGCTCATCTGTTCGAAGATGACTGCGGCGCGATCATACGTCGGCGCCACCTGCCCCACGAGTTCCTTGACGTTGGCCAGCTCCTGCGAAATCAGTTCGCGCACCAGCTCGGCGGTGACCTTGCGGCCGTCTTCGAGCTTGCCCTTCGGCGAGCGAATCCACTGCCACACTTGCGAGCGCGAAATCTCGGCCGTTGCAGCGTCTTCCATCAGGTTGTGAATCGGCACGCAACCATTGCCCGCGAGCCACGCGCCCAGATAGTGGATGCCGACGTTGATGTTGTTACGCAGACCCGCTTCCGTGATCGGCGCTTCGGGCTTGAACTCCAGCAGGTCACGGCCCTTGACGGTCACATCGTCGCGCTGCTTGTCGATCTGATTCGGACAATCCCCCAGCACCTTCACGAATTCTTCCATCGCCACCGGCACGAGGCCCGGGTGCGCCACCCAGCCGCCGTCGTAACCGTCGGTGGCGTCACGCGCCTTGTCGCCGCGAATGCCGGCCATCGCCTTCTCGTTGGCTTCCGGATCGTTCTTGATCGGAATCAACGCGCTCATACCGCCGATAGCGGGCGCATGGCGATGGTGGCACGTCTTGAGCAACAGAAGTGCGTACGCACGCATGAACGGCACCGTCATGTTGATGCGGCTGCGATCGGCCAGACAGAAGTCGGCGTCGACCTTGAACTTCTTGATGCACGAGAAGATGTAGTCCCAGCGGCCGGCGTTCAGGCCCGAGCTGTGCTCGCGCAACTCGTACAGAATCTCGTCCATTTCGAACGCGGCGAGAATGGTCTCGACCAGCACCGTCGCCTTGATCGTGCCTTGCGCCACGCCCAACTCGTTCTGCGCGAGCACGAACACGTTGTTCCACAGACGCGCTTCGAGATGGCTCTCCAGCTTGGGCAAATAGTAGTAAGGCCCGAAGCCGCGCTCAAGCGACGTCTTGGCGTTGTGGAAGAAATGCAGACCGAAGTCGAACAGGCTACCCGACATGCGCGCGCCGTCAACGCTCACGTGCTTCTCGTCCAGATGCCAACCACGCGGCCGCACGATCAGCGTGGCGACCTTGTCATTCAGTTTGTACTGCTTGCCATTTTGTTCGAGGCTGATGGTACCTCGCACGGCGTCGCGCACGTTGATGTGACCTTGCAACTGGTTGTGCCAGTTCGGTGCGTTCGAGTCTTCGAAGTCGGTCATGTAGCTGTCCGCCCCCGAGTTCAGCGCGTTGATGATCATCTTGCGCTCGACCGGACCGGTGATCTCCACGCGACGGCAGTGCAGCGCCGCCGGCAGCGGCGCGATACGCCAGTCGGCGTCGCGGATCGCCTGAGTTTCGGGTAGGAAGTCAGGCACTTCGCCAGCATCGAGTCGGGCCGCGCGTGCCGTGCGGGCGTCGAGCAATGCCTGACGGCGCGGTTCGAACGCGCGGTGCAGTTTGGCAATGAACGCGAGTGCCTCGGGGGTCAGGATCGCTTCGTACTCGGGATGAATATCGGCGGCATCGACATGCAGTTCCATGCCAGGGGGCAACGTAAGGGGCACGTGGGACATGCGGGACATCAGGGATCTCCAACTATCTTGATTTATATAAGGGAGTGCGCCGCAAGGAAAAACTTCAGGGGCTTTGCACAAGGCCTCACGCCGCAATGGGCGTCAGGCGCGCGCTCCCGTCACTGCCTCGACAAATCGCAGCAAGTCGCGCATGTCGCGCCCCATCCCTTGCGGCGTTACGCCGAGTTGCTCGACCGGCAACCCGGCGCGGTTGACCCAGAACGTCGGGTAACCGAACCAGGTGGCACCGGCCGCGTCCCAGCCGTTGCTGGAGACGAAAACGATGGCGTCGACCGGCAAGCCGAACGCATCAGGTCCAAGTTGATAGGCCTCGGGGGCCGTTTTGTATTTGCGTACGACATCGACCGACAGCACGTGGTCGAACAGGTCCTTGATGCCGCCGCTCTTCAGGCCGACGTCCAGCATCTGCGGGTCGCCGTTCGACAGCACCCCCAGCCCGAGCCCCATCGCACGCAACGCCCGCAGGACAGGCGGGTTTTCCGGGAAGACCGACAGGCAGGTGTATTCGTCCATCAGGCGCTTCTCGGCGACCGGTGAGAGCGTGAGATTCAGGCGAGCCGCCGCATAGCGCAGTGCATCGACAGTGATGTCCCAGAACGGGCGATAGCGTTCGCCACGCGGACCCGAAAGTGTGCGCAGTTGCGTGTATTCAATTTGCTTCAAGCGCCACAACTCGGCGAGCGCCGCCCCTCGGCCGGGGAATTGCTGCTCGGCCGCCGCGGCGACGGAATACACGTCGAACAGCGTGCCGTAGGCGTCGAAGATCACTGCCTGAATTCGGGAAGTCATGGCTTGGGTCCCCCTTAGCGTGCCTTGTTGGGTGCCTTCATGTTCGCTCGTATTGCGCGGCATGGCTCGGTACTGTTCGGTATGGCTCTTATCACTGGTCATTGACTTGTCATTGCCCGTCGATTGTATTATTGATATCCAGCGCCATAAAAGATCACAAAAATCACTTTATCTTTGACTTTTTAGTACATAATCCGCCCCGTGGACCGCTTCAAACAAATCGAAACGTTCGTCGCCGTAGCCGGCAAGGGCAGCCTATCGGCCGCCGCGACGCTGGAAGGTGTGGCACCGGCCGTGATCGGGCGCCGCATCGACGCCCTCGAATCGCGTCTTGGCGTAAAGCTGCTCGTGCGCACGACCCGGCGCGTCACGCTCACGTTCGAGGGCTCGGCGTTTCTCGAGGACTGCCAACGCATTCTCAACGAGATGCATAACGCCGAGGCCACCGTGTCGGCGGGTGGGGTCAAGGCGAGCGGCCATCTGCGGTTGTCGGCGCCCGCCGGATTCGGGCGGCGTCACGTCGCCCCGCTGCTGCCCGTGTTCATCGAATCGCACCCGGACGTCACCGTCACACTCGATCTCTCGGACCGCCTGGTCGATCTGGTCAACGAAGGCTTTGACTGCGCGATCCGCCTCGGCGAGTTGCCCGATTCAAGTCTCGTGTCGCTGCGACTGGGGGAAAACCGGCGCGTCTGCGTAGCATCGCCCGACTATCTCGCGCAGCATGGACGTCCCGAATCGCTCGACGCCCTCGCCGGCCACAACTGTCTCGCCTTCGGATCGACCGCCAATCAGCAACGCGGCTGGACATTTGCGCAGGACGGCAAGGTCGTGACCATCCGCGTGAACGGCAACATGGAATGCACCGACGGCGCCGTGCTGCACGACTGGTGTCTGGACGGCTACGGCCTCGCGTGGCGCTCGTGGTGGGAGGTCGGGGACGACATTCGCGCCGGCCGGCTCGTGACCGTGCTCGACGACTTTGCCGCGCCGCCTATCGGTATCCATGCCGTGTTCCCGCAGCGTCGCCATCTGCCGTTGCGCGTGCGCCTGTTCATCGATCACCTCAAGCACCACTACAGCAGTTCGGCGTACTGGCAAGACGACGCCGCGCAAAGCACGCCGCGAAGCGCGTCGATCTGACGCAAGGGGCGTGATGAACGTTTATTGCGTATATCTCGTCTCACTACCGGGTTTGCCCCCGTTGTTGCGTCGCGCCAAAGCCATAGAATCGAAACGAAGGGTTTGCTGACGATGCAGGTTTCGGCGCGGGAAAGCCTCGGCCTCGAAACCACCGGAACAGCAGACTGGGTGCAAGACCGTGTAATACCTGCGCGAGCCTGTGAACGCGTGTTCAGCAACGCCAACTGCGGGAGGTCATATGTTGTTTACCCACATCCTCATTCCGACCGACGGCTCGGAGCTATCCGAAAAAGCCGTCACTGGCGGACTCGAAATGGCGCGGGCGCTGGGTGCGAGAGTGACCGGCTATTGTTGCCTCGCCGAATATCCCTACTCCCCCTTCAGTGAGTACGTGCTGGAGGCGCCCGCCACGTTCAGCGAGCGCATTGCCGAAGAGGCGTGCGCGCACCTCGACAAACTGGCCGAAGCTGCCGCGGCGGCAGGTGTGCCGTTCGACCGCGACAGCTCCACCTTCCCTGCGCCCTATCTGGGCATCATCGACGCCGCAGAACGCCACGGATGCGACGTCATTCTGATGGCCTCGCACGGGCGGCGCGGTCTCACCAGCCTGTTACTGGGCAGTGAGACGCAGCGCGTTCTCGTCCACTCGAAGATTCCGGTACTCGTCTACCGCTGAGCGTCTGGCAAAGGTCGGCCAGTGAGTGCAGGCGCTCAGACGTTGTCGGCCAGGAGGCCATGACATCGCTCCCTCGTTGAGCACCGACGATGCCTGCACGCCTTTGGGGTCATGGCATCGTCCCGCTCATGAAAGACCGCAGATCGTCGACGCCATGAAAAAAGGCCCGTGAGCGGGATAAGCTCACGGGCCTCTTCTCGTTCAGGCGTGCATTGCCGCCCTCACCGCGACGGGACCGCGGTCAGGGCCGCCCCGGCCGGATAGGCCGGACGCGCAGTCATGACGCGGCAACGTTCCGCCCATGACGACGTGCCCCCACGCGCATCGTCACTGGCGGGCGCGCCGCGCCCCCCCTCAGCCCTGTCAGGCTGCCTTGACCTGCGCCTTCTTTTCGTCGAAGAACTGTTCATCCTCCGTCGAACCCTTCAGGGCCGTGGTCGATGCATCGCGCTCAATCGTCTGCGTGACGGCATCGAAGTAGCCCGTACCCACTTCGCGCTGGTGCTTGACTGCCGTGAAGCCCTTGTCGGCAGCGGCGAATTCGGCTTCCTGCAACTCGACGAAGGCGCTCATCTGATGACGGGCATAGCCGTGCGCCAGATTGAACATCGAGTAGTTCAGGCTGTGGAAGCCGGCCAGCGTGATGAACTGGAACTTGTAGCCCATGGCACCGAGTTCCTTCTGGAACTTGGCGATGGTCGCGTCGTCGAGGTTCTTCTTCCAGTTGAACGACGGCGAGCAGTTGTACGAAAGCATCTTGCCCGGGAAATGCTTGTGAATGCCCTCGGCAAACCGCTTGGCGAATTCGAGATCCGGCTTGCCCGTCTCGCACCACACCAGATCGGCAAACGGTGCGTAGGCCAGACCGCGTGCAATCGCCTGATCGATGCCATTACGCGTGCGGTAGAAGCCCTCGATCGTGCGCTCGCCCGTGCAGAACGGCTGGTCGGTCGGATCGACGTCAGCGGTGATCAGGTCGGCCGCTTCGGCATCGGTACGTGCGATCAGGACGGTCGGCACGCCGAGCACGTCGGCTGCCAGACGCGCCGCCACCAGCTTGGCCACGGCCTCGCGCGTCGGCACGAGCACCTTGCCGCCCATGTGGCCGCACTTCTTGACTGAAGCGAGTTGATCTTCGAAGTGCACGCCGCCAGCGCCCGCTTCGATCATCGCCTTCATCAATTCGAAGGCGTTGAGCACGCCACCGAAGCCGGCTTCCGCATCGGCCACGATCGGCGCGAAGTAATCGATATACCCTTCATCGCCCGGGTTCTTGCCTTCCGACCACTGAATCTGATCGGCACGCGTGAAGGTGTTGTTGATACGGCGCACGACCTGCGGCACCGAGTTGGCCGGATACAGCGACTGGTCGGGATACATTTCGCCCGCGAGGTTCGCATCACCCGCGACCTGCCAGCCCGACAGGTAGATGGCCTTGAGGCCGGCCTTGACCTGCTGCATGGCCTGGTTGCCGGTCAGTGCGCCGAGCGCGTTGACGAACGGCTCGTCGTTGATCATGCTCCACAGGCGCTCCGCACCACGACGGGCAAGCGTTTGCTCCGGCTGGATCGAACCGCGCAGACGCACCACGTCTTCGGCCGAGTAGCCACGCTTGATGCCCTTCCAGCGCGGATTGTTCGCCCAGTCCTGCTCGAGTTGCTTCACTTGCTCTTGGCGGGTCGTCATGATGATCTCTCCTGGTTTCTCAATACAAATAAAAGAGGGGTGACTCTTTGCTGCCTTTGTCGTCGCCGGCACTGCGGTTGACCGCTTTCGGCGCATCCAGATCGGCAGGTCTTGTATAAGAGTTTAGGGATTTCTCATGCGATGCAACAGAACGATTCGCCGACTTACCGCATATTTTTTATACATAAAAATCAAATAGATAACGAAATAATTTCTTGATGTGAAACGATGTTTCCCTTCCTGAAATCACACCGTTGTGCCAAGCAGCGCAAATTTTTACGCACCGCAAAGACATTCCACATCATGAAAAAAGCCGGTCACAGCGGTAACCGGCTTTAGCTGAAGCTGTCCGCGACCGGGTGTATTCACCCGGCGACGGTCATGACGCCGCGCGGCTGGCGGCCGGCACGGCCTTCGGCGGCTTGCACACGAGCCACACAGCAAGCGCAATGAAACAGCCACCGAAGAAGTGAGCCATCGTGACCGCTTCGTTCAGGAACAGCGCGCCCCACAGCACGCCGAACGGCGGAATGAGGAAGGTCACGGTCAGTGAGCGCAGCGGGCCGAGATCCGCAATCAGGCGGAAGAACAACATATAGGCCACCGCACTGCACAGGAACCCGAGCGCGAGCATCGCGCCCCATACCCCGCCGGTGGCCGGCCCGGGAATGCCAGACGTCGCCGACACGTAACCGAAGAACGGCAGCAACACGAGGGCGGCGCCCAGTTGGCTGCCGAACGCCACGAGCTTGGCGTCGAGCCCGCCCCGCTCAGTGATCCAGCGCTTGGTGAGATAGCCTGCCAGACCGTAGCAGGACGTGGCGACGAGACACGCCAGTGCCCCCATGAGCACCGGCCCCGACATCGTGACCGGGCCGGTTTGCGTCAGCACGGCAACGCCGGCGAGGCCGAGCAACACGCCCAGTCCCTTGGCGCCGGTCAGGCGATCCCGAAAGAACAGCGCGCCGATGATGACACCCATGAGCGGCGTGGTCGCATTGAAAATGGCGGAGTAACCGGCCGGCAGCACGCGTGCGGCGAGGCAATACATCACGAACGGAATGCCCGAATTGATCACTCCGAGCACCATCGACGCGCCGAGCAGCCCCTTGAACTCCCAGCGCACACGCAACACCAGCAGGATGACGGCCAGGCCGATGGCACCGAGCGTCACGCGCAGGAAGGCCGTGGGCAATGGCCCGAGCGCGGGAACAATGATGCGCATGAAAAGAAAGCTCGCACCCCAGATGGCGGAGAGCGTCAATAAACGAGCGATGTCGGACGAGCGCATGGTCGGAAAGGCGGCACGAACGGCCACCATAAGCATGGGAATGCACGAATCGTCCCACATCGACGCCCGGCACGCTGGTCATAATCGGACATGGCGGCATACGCACGATTCAGCCCATCGTCAAACCGAACGGTGCGATATCGCTTATATCGCGTATTGCCGCTGCCGCGATTTCGGAATCGACGCATTGAACAGGTGAGACGTCGCGCGATATGGTGATCGACCGACCCATCGGACATTTCACCACCCATGACGCCACATGATTTGGACGCCGATCCACACGCCTTATCCGCTATCGCTGGATGTTATACCGCCTCTGCGTCGCCCACCGGCGTGGCGAGTGGCCTTCATCCGATGCCTCGCGTGCGCTTGCCGCATCGAACCCCCGCGCCCGCCGTGTCGCCTCCCATAAGGCCGCGAGGCTACGACCTTTGGAATCACTATGAAGTCTCATGGCTCGACATGCATGAGCGGCCGCAGATCGCTGTCGTGGAGCTTGTGATTCCGTGCGACTCCCCCTACACGCTGGAGATGTCGGATGCCCATCGCTATTTCCTCACGTTGCGCGACCAGTGTTTTGAATCCACCGACTCGCTTGAAGCGCGGGCGGCGGCCGAGCTATCCAGCCACCTGCAAGCCTATGTTCTCGTTCGCACAACACCCGTGAGGCAAGCCGTACGCGCGACCACCGCATGGGGGCCCGACGCACAGAGTCTCGACCTGGCACCGGTCAGCGTAGTCCGCGGCGGCGTACAGGCGAGCCTGCTACGTCATGCCCGTCATGCCCGTCATGCCGATACGCCGTCTGCATTACCGTCCCGAGAATGCCTGACCTCCGACCTGTTGAGCGTGAGATGCCCGTTGACCGATGGCGTCGACTACGGGACGGTCTGGTTCGACTACACGGGCGAACCCATCTGTCGACACTCGCTGCTGGCCTATGTGCTGTCGTATCGCGATAGTGCGATGTTCATCGAGCAATGCGTCGAAAGGCTCTTCGCCGACGTGCTCGCGACATGCGCCCCAACGCGGCTGGCGGTCGGCGCACGCTTCACCCGACGTCACGGCATCGACATCAACCCCGTGCGCTCCACGCATGCGATTGCCATCACCAACATCCGCACTGTCCGCCAATGACCCATATCGCCTCGACACTGCCCCCGTCTGCTGCCCACCCTTCGCGTCAGGCCACCCACATCACCCCGGCGGTGATCGTGCTTGCGATTGCCTTCGTAAGCTTCCTGCTCATCTCTAACGCGCTCGGTGCGCGCGTATGTGAGGTCACGCTGCCGTGGTCGACCGGGGACGAGCCGTTCCGGCTGACGTTCTCCGCCGCTCTGATCAGTTTTCCGTTCGCCTATCTGTTTTCGTCGGTACTCACGGAGGTCTACGGCTACCGCATCAGCCGTATCGTGATCTGGAGCGGCCTCGCGACCAACCTGTTGATGATCGGTTTTTTATGGCTGATGTCACGCCTGCCGACCGATGCCGCCTGGGCGGCGCAAACCGGCTTCACCGACGAGGTGCAACGCCACTGGTTCGAAGCCATCACCCACATGTTCCTTGCCTCGGTGTCAGCCTGCCTCGTAGGTGAATTCGCCAACGCGGCCACGCTCGCCCGCATGAAAGTGGCAATGCACGGCCGGCTGGCAAGCCTGCGCTTCATGGCGGGCAGCGCACTGGCTGCCATGCTCGACTCGGTCGTGTTTGTGGGGGTGGCATTCGCCTATGTGCTTGACGTCGATGCGATGGCGCGAATGGCCGGGCTCGAGTTTGTCTTCAAGTGCGCGCTGCAATGGCTGGTGTTGCCGTTGACCATCGGCCTGGCACGTCTGCTCAAGCGTGCGGACGGCATCGACCATTACGACGTGGGGACCTCACTGAATCCGTTCGGCTTCCCGATCTCGAGGCTCCGGCAACTCACCCTGAGCAGATCGTGAACACAGCGCGTCTCGCACACGTGAACGCTGAAGCTCAAGCAGCGCTGGCGTCGCGCTCGCGGCGATAGGCAACCCAATCTCCGCCCGGAATCCGCGGTAACTGGCTGACCGCCGACGGGCTCACCGGATAGACGATGCATAGGTACGTCGCGCCGTTGCATGCGACGTCGTGCATCTCTCGAACGAACAACCCCGCCTCGCCCGGATAGACTGCTTCGATCTCGTCGAGCACGGGGATCAGTGCTGCCGGAATCCTGTAGATGTCGCCCGTCACACCGAGGCCCGCCGCATCGAGCACCATGCCCGGATAGTGTCCGAAGTCATAGAGCTGCCCGCCAAGCGACGCCGTGCCGACGTAGGCCGGCGCTGCGATACCGTGACGTGCGGCCGCGCGCGTCATGTCGTTGATTTCTCCCGCACGCAGCGTGCCGTAGACGAAGACGTGGATCGCCTCGTCGGACGAGTCATGAGCGGCACACAGATCACGCGTGGCGGTTGTCATCACGCACATCCAGATCGGAAATGGCTGACGTTGCGCCAAGCGCGCGTCAGAGAACAAAGGGAAATGCGTCGGGCGGCCCATGGGCTACGCCCTTCGCGGGCTGACGTCGATCATAACGTTTTTGCCGGCCGGAAAGCTGTGACAAGCGCGGGCTTGGGCGGCCCTGCGTTACGCCGAGACCCCAACGTCTACGCGCGGCTGATTTACACTTATGAAACCCGAATTGTCGCGCTTACGCCATGCCCAACCTCATGCCCTTGCCGTCCGGTCTGATGGATGCCGAGCCGCCGAGCCCCGATGCCGTCGCCACCGTACAGGTCGACCCCGAGCCTTACACCCTGCCGGCGGCGTTCACGCCGACTCGCGAGCGGCCTGTGCGGCTGCGCGCGCGGCCGCTGCGCGATGGTATCCGCGTGCCCGAGCATGAACACGCGTGGGCACAGGTCGCGTACACGCCACGCGGCGTGATCCAGATCGCGGTGGCCGATGCGGCGTGGATCGTACCGCCATCGCGCGCGATCTGGATTCCGCCGAATGTCGTGCACAGCCTGCAGGTCAACGAACCCTCGTACTTGCGCACGCTGTATGTCCATCCTGACGTCATTCCGACCGGACTGGATCATTGCCGTGTGGTGGAGGTGTCGGCGCTGCTGCGCGAATTGATTGCAGCCATCGACGTGCCCGAAGACACGCTCGACGCCCCTCGCGAGCAACTGCTCGGCGGGCTGATTCTCGATGAATTGCGACGTGCATCACCGCTACCGCTGGAGGTGCCGCTGCCGCGTGACAAGCGGCTGCTCACGCTATGCACCGCAATGCTGGCCGACCCGGCGCGCGCCTGGACACTCGATCAATGGGCCCGCTACGCCGGCGCGAGCCCGCGCACCATCGGGCGTCTGTTCCGGCAGGAACTCAACATGAGCTTCGTGCAGTGGCGCCAGCAAGTCGTGCTGGCGCAGGCGATTCCGCTCGCCTCGAAGGGATATCCGCTCGCTCGCATCGCACGCGAATTGGGGTATCGAAGTCAGAGCGCGTTTTCCGCGATGTTCAAACGCGCCTTCGGGCGCACTCCCAGCGAGTTCTTCGCCACCGTTCCCGACGCTACATCTGCCGGAACAGATGCGCGTACTGACGACTGACCGCCACGCGGTCCTTGCGGCGCTTGAGCTTGAGCGTGAGGCGACCGAGCGGCGTGTGCTGGGCGCTCACGACTTCGGCGACATTCACCACCGTACTACGATGCACCTGCCAGAAGCGCGACGGATCGAGTTGCGGTATCAACTCTCGCAGACTGGTACGGATCAGTAGATCGCCATCGGTGGTCGCCACGACAACGTACTTGTCGGCTGCTTCAAAAAAGCAGACATCTTCGACCGGGACGATACGAATCTCGTCGCGCACCGACGCCCGTACAAAGCGCAAATACTCCCGGGTATCCGTGGCCGGCGCGGCGCGCAGCGCGGGTGTCTCCTCAGGTGTATCGCTTGGCTGCCCTTTGCCTTTTTGCTGCCCATTGCGCTGCCCTGACGGCCCCCCCTCCTCCAGATGCGTGCGCAACGTCGCCAGCAATTGCGAGAGCGTGCCGCCGTCCGGCGCGGCCAGACGTTCGCGCACCCGCGCCACCGTCCGGGCCAGACGATCAGGCTCCACCGGCTTGAGCAGATAGTCGACGGCAGCCGCGTCGAAGGCGTCGAGGGCGAACCGGTCGAACGCCGTCACGAAAACAATCTGCGGCGGCCGGGTAAGCCGCGCACACGCACGAGCGACATCCAGTCCGGTCGCGCCGGGCATCGAGATATCGAGAAACACGACATCCGGCTGCGCCTGCGCGATCGTGGCAATCGCCGACGTCCCGTCCGGTGCCACGGGCAGCACATGCAACGCGGGCCACGTCTGCGCGAGCATGGTGCGCAGCGCGTCGGCGAGCAAAGGTTCGTCTTCGGCAATCAGGGCGACGGGGGATGTCATGCACTCCACTCTCTGGCGACTAAAAATCTATGCCGTTGGCACGGCTGGCGGCCCGGATGACTCCGCAGGCAGACGCAACGTTGCGACGACGCCTCGCGGCACGCCCTCGGTGAGCGTGAGGCGCGCGGCGTCGCCATACAGCACCCGCAGGCGCTCTCGAATATTCGTCAGGCCAACGCCACCTACGCGCTCGTCCCCGTCGGCACCCACGGCGGCACGAAAACCCGCGCCGTCGTCCGCCACCCGCAGCACCACCTGCCATGCCCCGGACGCCGATCGCTCGCGCCGGGCGCTGATGTCCACCGAAGCGCCGCCGGCAAGCGGCTCGACGCCATGCTTGACCGCGTTCTCGACGAGCGGCTGCACAAGCATGGGTGGCACCTGCAACGCGCGGCAATCCTCGGGCAGATCGAACGTATAACGCAGCCGCTCAGCGAAGCGCACCTGCTGGATCGCCATCAGGGCTTCGAGCAGTGCAAATTCGTCGGCGAGCGTGGTGACTTCGGCGCGCGTCGCCGCAAGCGATGCACGCAAAAACCGGTTGAGATGGCCGAGCAACGTCCGTGCACGCAAGGGATCGCTGGCGATCAACGAATCCAGATTGGCGAGCACGTTGAACAGAAAGTGCGGCTCCAGTTGCGCTTGCAACGTCTGCAATTGCGCGTAGACGAGCTGCTGCTCCGCCGCCGCCTCACGCAGGGCCTGCTGTGCCGTGGCCTCGCGCAATTGCGCCAGCCGCGCACGCGACCAGCCGTGATACGTGCCGATACCGGTGGCGAGCAACGCGATGAGCAGCACGATGGGCAACGAGTGCCCGTTCAACGGCCTCCACATCGAAACCGGCATCCCCAACAGCAACGTGCCGATGACGATGCCCAGCACGAGTCCGGCCGCGCACCCGAACGCCACGAGCAACAGGAAAGGCACCATCGACGGCGCCCGGTCACGCCAGATCGCACGCCGTCCACCATCGACGAACGTGGTAATGGCGATGCCAATGCACTGGCTGAAAACGAAGGTCTGCACGAACGAGCCGCCAAAGCCGATAAACGTCAATATCAGCGCAATGCCGGTGTTGAAAAGCATCACGCCGACGAGTTCTCGGAAAAACGTCTGCCACAGGCCGCGCGTCACTTTGACGGGGCCCGCGTGCACGGCTTCAACGGATTGCGGCTGTCTCATCATCGACGTGAGTTTCATGCGCCGGCCCCGCCAGTCATGGCGAGCGAGCCTGGCCCGGCCTTCGGTGCCCTTTGCGTTTGTTTTAGTGCCCCTGCTTGCTTATCGCTGGTCCTGCCATTCCCGCCATTGTTACCGCCCTGAGTGCCCTGCGCGCCTTCATGGCCCCCGCTGCCCGATGTCACGGCAGCCACGGCTGACTCATGGTGCCACATCTGCGCCAACGCGTTGTTGAGCACCCGCCCCGGCACTGCGGCGGCCGCCACCCCGGCAATCACCAGTCCGGTGTACAGCCCCAGCATCTGTCGCCGATGTGTGCTCACGTCGCCACGCCGGATTGCCACCACTGCCAGTACCAGACCGACCAGCACGTAGGCCGAGAGTGCGTGCAGCCACGACAAATGGCCCGCATCGAGTTCACGGATACCAAAGCTCGTCGCCGCCGTGACGGCCATCGCCGTCACCCACAATCGGCCGAACCACCGGTGCCGCGGCGTACCGCGCCGCATGAGCAAAATACCGATGCCCAACAGGACAGCCGCTACCGCTGCCGCCAGATGCATTCCCACGATCGTCGCCATGACGTCCTCTCTGAGTTCGGATCATGGCGCTACGATAAAAACTGGCCCCGACGCTCGCAGCCGTCTTGCGACGAATGGCGCCAGCGAGCCGTCAACGGTGGCCGTCCGGCGTGAATGGCGGCCAGACGGAGGCGGCCCCACGCGCATGACACGGCGACGCGCTGCGGTCGCGCATTTTCACCGACGATTGTGACACGACGATGCGGGGCGCCGCGCGTAAAAAATAAGACAAAAAAATCCCCGCGCTCCTCTCGGAACGCGGGGACGGTTCAAGCGTATTGCGCGAAGGCTTATCCGGCCTTGGCTTCGGTCTCTTTGCTCACCTCTTGGGCGGTTTCGCCCTCGAAGGTGAAGCGCCCGTTGCGCCAGTCGACCGGGATGGTGTCCTTCGGTCCGAACTTACCCGCGAGTACCAGCTTGGCGACCGGGTTCTCGATCTCCTGCTGGATCGCCCGCTTGAGCGGCCGCGCACCGAACACCGGGTCGAAGCCTTCACGCGCCACATGCATGAGCGCCGCCTTGCTGACATCGAGCGTCATGTCGAGCTTGGCCAGACGCTGACGCAGGATCTCGATCTGGATCGTGGCAATCGACTCGATATGCTTCTGGTCGAGCCCGTGGAACACCACGACTTCGTCGATCCGGTTCAGGAACTCCGGACGGAAGTGATCCTTGATCTCCGTCCACACAGCGTCCTTGATCCGTTCCTGCGGCTCACCGACCATCGACTGAATCATCGACGACCCAAGGTTCGACGTCATCACGATCACCGTGTTCTTGAAGTCCACGGTACGGCCCTGCCCGTCGGTCATGCGACCGTCGTCAAGCACTTGCAGCAGCACGTTGAACACGTCCGGATGCGCCTTTTCCACTTCGTCGAGCAGGATCACGCTGTACGGCTTGCGACGCACGGCTTCGGTCAGATAACCGCCCTCTTCGTAGCCGACGTAGCCCGGGGGCGCACCGATCAGACGCGCCACGCTGTGCTTCTCCATGAACTCGCTCATGTCGATACGGATGAGGTGATCCTGCGAGTCGAACAGGAACATCGCCAGCGCCTTGCAAAGCTCGGTCTTGCCCACCCCGGTCGGCCCGAGGAACAGGAACGATCCGTACGGACGGTTCGGGTCCGCGAGCCCCGCACGCGAACGGCGGATAGCGTCGGCCACGGCGGTAATCGCCTCGTCCTGCCCGACCACGCGCTCGTGCAGCTTGGCTTCCATGTTGAGCAGCTTTTCGCGCTCGCCCTGCATCATCCTCGAGACCGGAATACCCGTAGCTCGCGAGATCACTTCCGCAATCTCTTCGGTACCGACCTGCGTGCGCAACAGGCGCGGATGAGCGTGCTGGCCCGCCGCCTCAGCGGCATCGGCGTCCTTCAACTGTGCTTCGAGCTGCGGCAGCTTGCCGTATTGCAGTTCGGCCACCTTGTCGAGCTTGCCTTCGCGTTGCAGCTTCGTGATCTCGGCCCGCACGCGGTCAATCTCTTCCTTGACCTGCGCGCTGCCCTGCACGGCGGCCTTCTCGGCAGTCCACACTTCTTCGAGGTCGGCATACTCACGCTCAAGACGCGAGATTTCTTCCTCGATCAACGCCAGACGCTTCTGCGACGCTTCGTCGGTTTCCTTCTTGACGGCCTCACGCTCGATCTTCAACTGGATCAGACGACGGTCGAGCTTGTCCATCACTTCCGGCTTCGAGTCGATTTCGATCTTGATCTTCGACGCCGCCTCATCGATGAGGTCGATGGCCTTGTCCGGCAAGAAGCGGTCGGTGATGTAGCGCTGGCTGAGTTCAGCCGCCGCAACGATCGCCGGGTCGGTGATCTCTACGCCGTGGTGCAGTTCGTACTTTTCCTGAAGCCCGCGCAGAATTGCGATGGTCGCCTCGACGCTCGGTTCGTCCACGAGCACCTTCTGGAAACGACGCTCGAGCGCGGCATCCTTCTCGATGTATTTGCGATATTCGTCGAGCGTGGTAGCGCCGATGCAATGCAGTTCGCCACGCGCGAGCGCGGGCTTGAGCATGTTGCCGGCGTCCATCGCCCCTTCGGCCTTGCCCGCCCCGACCATCGTGTGAATCTCGTCGATGAACAGGATCGTGCGGCCTTCGTCCTTGGCGATGTCGTTCAGCACGCTCTTCAGACGCTCTTCGAACTCGCCACGGAACTTCGCACCGGCGAGCAGGCCCGCCATGTCGAGGGAGAGCACGCGTTTGTTCTTGAGCGACTCCGGCACTTCGCCGTTGATGATGCGCTGCGCGAGGCCTTCCACGATGGCGGTCTTGCCCACGCCCGGCTCACCGATGAGCACCGGGTTGTTCTTCGTGCGGCGTTGCAGGATCTGGATCGTGCGGCGAATTTCGTCGTCGCGGCCGATCACCGGATCGAGCTTGCCGAGGGCAGCGCGTTCGGTCAGATCGAGCGTGTATTTCTTGAGGGCTTCGCGTTGGCCTTCGGCATCCTGACTGTTGACCGCCTGGCCGCCACGTATGCCTTCAATGGCGGCTTCCAGCGCCTTGCGCGTCAGGCCGCGAGCCCGGGCGAGCTTGCCCGTATCGCCCTTGTCGTCGGCGAGCGCGAGCAGGAACATTTCGCTGGCAATATAGCTGTCGCCATGCTTCTGCGCTTCCTTGTCAGCCTGATTGAGCAGGCCTGCGAGTTCGCGGCTGATCTGCACGTTGCCGTCGGTGCCTTGCACCTGCGGCAGCTTCGCGATGGCCGTCTCGATGTCATGCGCCAGCGGTTGAACCTGCACACCTGCGCGTTGCAGCAACGAGCGCGCGGCGCCCTCGGGTTGTGCGATCAGCGCGGCGAGGAGGTGCAACGGTTCGATGTATTGCTGGTCGCGACCGACTGCCATGCTTTGGGCATCAGCCAGCGCTTCCAGGAACTGCGTGGTGAATTTGTCTTGTCGCATCTAGTGCTCCGGTAAGAAATCTCTCTGGATCGGATGTGCGGACAATCCCCTGTGGTTTCAAGGGGCATTACAGCGCGACGATTGACATTTCGCGCGACGCCGGGCGAAGGCCGGTATCAGGGCTTGCGACGGGAGACCTTGGGGTCGTGAAACAACCGCAGGACACGCCCGGGTTTGAGGCTCATAATAGCCACTTTCAGCGCGCCGCACCATGCGCCATCCCGGCGCCAAAACACGAATAACGGCCCGCACGCTTTTTCCGTTTGTATTTCGCTGGTATCCCGTTAGCCTCCCGTTTGTCCGCCGAAATGTCCGCTCAAACCTTCGCTCAAACGCCGGCCGAATGGCCCGCAGAACGCCTCGCCGAGATCGACGAAGACGCCGTGCGTCTGCTCGTCCACACGTTCTACGGGCGCATTCGCGACGACGACATGCTCGGGCCGGTTTTCCGGCAAGCGCTCGAAGGTCGCTGGGATATGCATCTGGAAAAAATGGTGGCGTTCTGGACCAGCATCGTGCTCGGCGCCAAACGGTACCGCGGCAATGTGACGCAGGCCCACCAGCCGTTCGGGCATTTGAGCGGCGAGCATTTCAGCCGCTGGCTCGCCCTCTTCTTCGATACGCTGGACAAGCTTTTCGAGCCGCAAGCGGCGTTCGCCTTTGCGGAACCGGCCATCCGCATTGCGGAGAGCCTGCAATTGAATCTGTTCGGATGGGAATACACGCTGCCCCCAACGCAGCGGGCACTGCTAGACAGCGTGAAACAAGCGAGACCGGTGCGGCCTCACGAATGACGCGATCGGCGAGTATTTTGAAAATTCGCCGACGTTCGAGGGCAATAAACACGAAATTGAGAGGGATTCGGAGAAATTCAGCAAATTTCCGCCATCCCAACGGACCCACCCCCTGCTTACGAGCCGGACTTCTCCCCGGTCGCCCAGCGCTCGCGCGCAGCCGTATCGGTGTCGCGCGCATCGACCCAGCGCTCTCCCTGCGGCGTCGATTCCTTCTTCCAGAACGGGGCTTCGGTCTTCAGATAGTCCATGATGAATTCGCACGCGGCAAACGCATCCCCCCGATGGGCCGACGTGACGGCCACCAGCACGATCTGATCGCCCGGCCCCAGGTCGCCATAGCGGTGGATCACCAGCGCATCGAACAAACGCCAGCGCTCGCGCGCCTGCACGACAATCGCCTCCAGCGCCTTCTCCGTCATGCCCGGATAGTGCTCGAGCGTCATGCGCGAGACGTCCTTGCCGTCGTTCAGATCGCGCACGGTGCCGACGAAGCTCGCCACCGCCCCCACGCGCAGATCGTCCGCGCGCAGTTGCCGAATCTCCTCCGACAGGTCGAAGTCCTCTGTCTGTACACGAATCGGCATGGTGGTGATGTCTCCTGTCCTATGTTTCGCTACGCCGGCAAGGAAATGCAGCTCAACCGCCCGTGACAGGCGGGAAGAACGCGACCTCGCAGCCCTCGGTCAGGCGCGTGGCGGCCGGCACCATCGTATGGTTCAGTGCCATGCGCAGCGAGCGTTGCTCGCCGAGCGTCTCGGCCCAGATCGGGCCGCGTGCGCACAGCCACTGGCGCACGTCTCCCACCGTGGCAATCCCGGCCGGGACTTCCACGCGCTCTTCAGCGACATTGAGCGCCTCGCGGACGCTGGCGAAAAAGCGAAGATCGATCTGCATAGTCTGGCTGGCCCGCCGCGAGGGCGACGTGCCTGTCTCTCAATATAGGAGGTCGGAAAACGGCAGGAACGCCACCGTCTGCCCGGCTTCGATGCGATGGCCCGGAGGGTTGTCGATGAGCCCGTCGCCCCAGACGGTCGACGTCAGTACCGCCGAACTCTGGTTGGGGAAGGCTTCGAGCCCGCCCTGGGCGTTGATCCGGGCGCGTATGAACTCGTTGCGACGATCCCCCTTCGTCTGCGTGAAGTCGGCTCGCATGGCGATGCGGCGCGGCGTCACGTCCGTCACCCCTTGCAGTCGCAGCAAGAACGGGCGGACGAACAGCAGGAATGTCACGAAGCTCGACACAGGATTGCCCGGCAAGCCGATGAAGTGCGCCGTCTCTGCATTCGCGCGGTTCACCTCGCCGTATGCCAGCGGCTTGCCCGGCTTGAGGGCGATCTGCCAGAGATTGAGACGGCCTTCGGCTTCCACCGCCGGCTTGACGTGATCCTCTTCACCCACCGACACACCGCCGGACGTGATGATCAGATCGTTGCCGCGTGCGGCGTCGCGCAGAATCGCGCGCGTGGCGGCCAGATTGTCCGGGACGATCCCATAATCGGTCATCTCGCAGCCCAGATTCTCGAGCAGGCTGCGCAGTACGAAACGGTTGGAGTTGTAGATGCTGCCCGCGCGCAACGTCTCGCCGGGCATCGTCAACTCGTCACCGGTAAAGAACACCGCCACGCGCAGGCGGCGTGCGACTTGCAGCTTCGCAATGCCGACGGAAGCCGCCAGCCCCAGCGCCGGCGCACCCAACCGCGTCCCTGCGGCGAGCACAACGCTGTCGCAGCGGATATCCGCCCCCTGACGGTTGACGAATTCGCCTTCGGCCGGGGTGTGGCGAATCACGACCGAGCCATCGTCGCGCACCTCGCACTGTTCTTGCATGACGACGGCATCGGCACCTCGCGGCACCGGCGCCCCCGTGAAGATACGTGCCGCCGTGCCGCTGGCGAGCGGCTCCGGTGCGTGACCGGCAGGAATGCGCTGCGAGACCGGCAACACTGTCTCGGCCCCGCGCAGGTCGGCAACCCGCACGGCGTAACCGTCCATGGCACTGGTGTCCATGGGCGGCACGTCGAGCGTGGCGATCACGTCGGCCGCCAGCACGCGACCATTGGCCGCGAGTGTGTCGACCGTCTCCCTCTGACCGAGCGGGCGGGCAGCCGCCAGCACGGCATCAAGGGCTTCTTGTGTACTCAGCATGACGAATGGCCAGAAAGTCAGGGGACAGAACAATGGCCGGCTTACAGGCCGGTGTGTTCTGCGATATAGGCCTTTACGCGTGCCACATCGTTCGGCACGGTCTCAAAGCGTTGCGGCAGCGATTCGAGCTGCTCGAACCCGGCAGGACGCGGCGGCTCCCGGTGCAGCGCCTCGCGAATCGTCTCGGCAAACTTCGCCGGTTGCGCAGTTTCGAGCACCACCATCGGTACGCCAGGCTCGAGCGCCTCGCGGGCAACCTTCACACCATCGGCCGTGTGCGTATCGATGACCACGTCGTAGCGCTTGACCACGTCCTGAATCGTCGTCACGCGGTCGGCGTGGGTGCTGCGGCCCGAGACAAATCCGAACTGCGTCACGCGGGCGAAAGCCTCGGTACCCGACAGATCGAAGCCACCTTCGCGCTCGACCTTCGACAGCAGATCGGCGGTCGCCGTCGCATCGCGGCCAAGCAGGTCGAACAGGAAACGCTCGAAATTCGAGGCCTTCGAGATATCCATGCTCGGGCTGCTCGTGTGGAACGTTTCGGCGGACTTGCGCACGCGATAGCGGCCAGTGCGGAAGAACTCGTCGAGCACGTCGTTCTCGTTCGTCGCCACGACCAGCTTGCGGATCGGCAGGCCCATCATGCGCGCGATATGGCCCGCACAAACGTTGCCGAAGTTGCCCGACGGCACCGTGAACGACACTTCGCCGTCCTGGCCCGACTTGCCGCCCGTGGCTGCGAAGTATCCCTTGAAGTAGTACACCACCTGCGCCACGACCCGCGCCCAGTTGATCGAGTTGACCGTGCCGATCTTGTAGCGCGCCTTGTAGGCGTGATCGTTCGAGACAGCCTTGACGATGTCCTGCGCGTCGTCGAACACGCCTTCGACCGCGAGGTTGAAGATGTTCGGGTCTTGCAGGCTGTACATCTGCGCCGTCTGGAACGCGCTCATCTTGCCTGCGGGCGAGAGCATGAAGACACGAATGCCTTCCTTGCCGCGCATGGCGTACTCCGCCGCGCTGCCCGTATCGCCGGACGTCGCGCCCAGAATATTGAGCGCATCGCCGTGCTGCGCCAGCGCGTACTCGAACAGATTGCCCAGCAACTGCATGGCCATGTCCTTGAACGCGAGCGTCGGGCCGTTCGAGAGCGCCAGCAGCGAGAGCTGCGTGTCCTTCTCGACACCCAACGGCAGCAGCGGCGTGATCTCGGCGGCGTCTTCACCCGGACGCACGTTGCGGTACACCTCGGCGGTGTACGTACGCTTCGTCAGGTCGGCCAGAATTTCGGCCGGAATGTCGCCCGCGAACTTGGCCAGCACCTTGGCGGCCAGTTCGGCATACGACAACTGACGCCAGGCGCGCAATTCGTCGGCCGTCACTTGCGGATATTCCGTCGGCAGGTAAAGGCCGCCGTCCGGGGCGAGACCGCCGAGCAGAATGCTGGAGAACGATTGCGGTTCGCCCGAGGTCAGGCCCGCGCCGCGCGTGGAGATGTATTTCATGTGGGTCGTGTCCTGTCGTATCGGTTCGTGTGGCCAGAAGCCGGCGCTAAAGCGCTCAGCTCAACGCTTCCATACGGATGCGCGTGACCTTGGACAGCACCGTCTCCATGGCCTCGATCTTGGCGATGGCCGAGTTGATGTGCTTTTCCTGGGTCTGGTGCGTCAGGAGGATGATGTCGGTCTGATGCTCGCCCTCGCGCGATTCCTTCTGCAGCAGCGCGTCGATGGAGATGTCCAGATCGGCGAGAATTCGCGTGAGCGCCGCCATCACGCCGGCCCGGTCGACCACACGCAAACGCAGGTAGTAGCTCGTGGTGACTTCGTCGATCGGCAGCACCGGCGTGTTCGACAGCGCATCGTGCTGGAAGGCCAGATGCGGCACACGGTGCTCCGGATCGGCCGTCTGCAGACGCGTCACGTCGACGATATCGGCCACCACGGCCGAGGCGGTCGGCTCGGCGCCAGCTCCCTTGCCGTAGTACAACGTGGCGCCCACGGCGTCGCCCTGCACCAGCACGGCGTTCATGGCACCTTCCACATTGGCGATCAGGCGCTTGGCCGGAATCAGCGTCGGATGCACGCGCAGTTCAATGCCCGCCTCCACGTGACGCGTGATGCCCAGCAGCTTGATGCGATAACCCAGCTCTTCCGCGTACTTGATGTCGAGCGCCGACAGCTTGGTGATGCCTTCGATATAGGCACGGTCGAATTGCACCGGCACGCCGAACGCGATCGCGCTCATGAGCGTGAGCTTGTGCGCGGCGTCAACGCCTTCGATGTCGAACGTCGGATCGGCTTCCGCGTAGCCCAGACGCTGTGCGTCGGCAAGCGCCACGTCGAAGTCGATGCCCTTGTCGCGCATCTCCGAAAGAATGAAGTTCGTGGTGCCGTTGATGATGCCGGCGATCCACTGAATGCGGTTGGCGGTCAGGCCTTCGCGCAGCGCCTTGATGATGGGAATGCCACCGGCAACGGCCGCTTCGAAGGCGACCATCACGTTGGCTTTGCGAGCGGCGGCGAAGATCTCGTTGCCATAGACTGCCAGCAGCGCCTTGTTGGCCGTGACCACGTGCTTGCCGTTCTCGATCGCCTTGAGGACCAACTCCTTCGTGAGGTCGTAGCCGCCAATGGTCTCGACCACGACATCGATGTCCGGATCGTTGACCACTTCAAACGGATCGCCCGTCACGACAGCAGCGTGGCCAACGAGACCGCGGGCGCGTTCGACATTGCGCACCGCGACCTTCGTAATCTCGATACCCCGGCCGGCACGACGTTGAATTTCTTCCTGGTTGCGAGCCAGTACCTGGAAGGCACCGAAGCCTACCGTGCCAAGGCCGAGCAGGCCCAATTTGATCGGTTTCATGCAGTTTTACTCAAAAGTCGAAATCGGTTGGCGCGCATCACTTGCCGTGGCGACGGCGATAACCGTCCAGGAAGCGGGCAATGCGACTGATGGCGTCTTCCAGGTCACCCTCGTGAGGCAGGAACACTACGCGGAAATGGTCGGGATGCATCCAGTTGAAGCCGCTGCCCTGCACCAGCAGGACCTTCTCTTCGAGCAGCAACTGGAGGATGAACTCCTGGTCGTTGGCGATGGGGTACACCGCCGGATCGAGACGCGGAAACAGGTACAGCGCCGCCTTCGGCTTCACGCAGGTCACACCGGGAATGTCGGTGAGCATGCGGTAGGCGATCTCGCGCTGGTCGTACAGACGTCCGCCCGGCACGATCAGGTCCTTGATGCTCTGATAGCCGCCCAGCGCCGTTTGAATGGCGTACTGGCCCGGCACGTTCGGGCACAGACGCATCGACGCCAGAATGTTCAGCCCCTCGATGTAGTCGCGCGCCGGACGCTTGTCGCCCGACACGACCATCCAGCCTGCGCGGTAGCCACACGCGCGATAGCTCTTGGACAGGCCGTTGAACGTAATGGTGAGCACGTCTTCGGAAAGCGATCCGATCGAGGTGTGCTCTTCGCCGTCGTAGACGATCTTGTCGTAGATCTCGTCGGCGTAAATGATGAGCTTGTGCTCGCGGGCGAGCGAGACGATGTCCTTGAGGAGTTCGTCCGAATACAACGCGCCGGTCGGGTTGTTCGGGTTGATGATGACGATAGCGCGGGTGTTCGGCGTGATCTTCTTGCGGATGTCAGCCAGATCGGGCTGCCAGTCGGCCTGCTCGTCACAGATGTAATGCACCGGCGTGCCACCCGACAGGCTGACGGCAGCCGTCCAGAGCGGATAGTCGGGCGCCGGCACGAGGACTTCGTCGCCGTCGTTCAGGAGTGCTTGCATGGCCATCACGATCAGCTCGGACGCCCCGTTGCCGAGGTAGATGTCGTCGAGCTGCACGTCTTTGATGCGCTTTTGCTGGCAGTAGTGCATGATCGCCTTGCGCGCCGCGAACACGCCCCGCGAGTCCGAATAACCGGCCGAATTCGGCAGATTGCGGATCATGTCCTGCACGATCTCGTCGGGCGGCTCGAAACCGAACGGCGCCAGATTGCCGATGTTCAGCTTAATGATGCGATGACCTTCGTCTTCCATGCGCTTGGCATGTTCGAGCACGGGCCCACGAATGTCGTAGCAGACATTCTGCAATTTCTGCGATTTGAGGATCGGTTTCACGGCGGTTGTGGTCTTGGCGGGCTGCGCAGGGTCCGGACGGGCCGGCAGCAGGCGGGACGCACGTCGAACAAGGCGGTCCCGGCGACGTGCGCGAAGCGCGCATGACACCGCGTTCCTCCGGTTTCGGCGTGGCAAATGCCGCACTGCAACGGTTTTGCCGTGCTGCGTACGGCAAAAAGCTATAATTTAGCCAATTATGACAGAGTTCGGCAATGCATCATTGACGGTTTGCGCCACCCGAGGCAAGATGCCCGGCCGTTGCGCGCCCCGCCGACGCTCGTCGACCACTGGATAACCATTGGGTAACCCCTGGGTAGGGAATCTCCGAAAGTGAAACTGCATCAAGACCCGTCGCAAGCATTGAACACGGTCACCGGCTATGGCCCCGGCTACGTCGAGGTGAACAAGGTTCGTCACGAACAAAGTGTGATCATTGCGCCCGAGGGCGAGATTCAGGCCTGGCCGGTGTCGCGCTTCGATGCGCTCGATCCGTCCCATTTCGAGAGGCTGCGCGCCCTCGATCCCGAAGTCGTCCTCTTCGGCAGTGGTGATCGTCTGCGCTTCGCACACCCGCGACTGACCAGCTCGCTCACCAGCACCCGCATCGGTGTCGACTCGATGGACACCCAGGCGGCCTGCCGCACCTATAACATCCTGATGAGCGAGGGACGCCGCGTCGTACTGGCCTTGCTCATCGAGACCGAGGCGACTGAGTGAGCCGCCGCCCGCTCGCCTCCGGCCTGCCGGCGGCAGAACCGCTCGCCCCCCCTCCTTATTCCGCCTCCCACGCGCCCAACGCTCGGCTCTCGTCCTATCCGCTGTCTCCTGCTGCCTTCTGGCTGCTGCTCGTAGCGTTCGCGCTCGTGTGGTTCGGCCTGCTCGACTATCGCCATCTGATTGCGAGCGACGAAGGCCGCTATGCGGAAATGGCGCGCGAAATGTGGGTGACGGGCGACTGGATCACGCCGCGCTACAACGGCTACAAGTATTTCGAGAAGCCGCCGCTGCAAACGTGGATGAATGCACTCACGTTCGCCGCGTTCGGCCTTGGCGAATGGCAGGCCCGGCTGTGGACGGCGCTCACCGGTTTTGCGGGCGTGCTGATGGTCGGCTTTACCGGCCGCCGGGTGTTCAATGCGCGTGTCGGCCTGTTCGCGGCTGCCGCGCTGGCCAGCGCGCCGCTCTGGTCGCTGCTCGGACACTTCAATGTGCTCGACATGGGCTTGTCGTTCTTCATGGGGCTTTCGCTTTGCGCGTTGCTGCTGGCCCAGCGGCCGGGTCTGGAACGCGCCGCCGTGCGCGGCTGGATGTGGCTGTGCTGGGCCGCCATGGCGCTCGCCGTCCTGAGCAAGGGGTTGGTCGGCATCGTGCTGCCGGGTGCCGTGCTCGTGATCTACACGTTCGTTGCACGCGATTGGGCCTTGTGGCGCCGGCTGTATCTGGGTAGCGGTCTGATCGTCTTTTTCGCGATTGCGACGCCTTGGTTCGTGCTCGTACAGGTTCACAACCCCGAATTCTTCGATTTCTTCTTCATCAACGAGCATTTCCGCCGCTTCGCGATGGAAGGGCATAACCGTGATGGCGCACCGTGGTACTTCGTGCCAGTGTTCATTGTCGGCTTCCTGCCCTGGCTGTCGGTCTTGCCGGGCACCGTGCGTGCCACGTTGCGCATGCCCCGGCAGCCCAATGGCTTTGCGCCGGCCACGATGCTCTGGGTATGGTCGCTGTTCATCTTCGTATTCTTCAGTGCCTCGCACTCGAAGCTGATCTCGTACCTGCTGCCCATCGCGCCGGCCATGGCCCTGCTCTTCGGCCTGTATCTGGCCCAGTTGCGCCGCGAAACAGTGCGCCTGCACATGGCGGGCTACGCGATTTTCCTGATCGCAGCGCTCGTCATGGTGGCCATTTTCGTGGGACGCGCCGGCAGTGTGCGCAACCCGAACGAGTTGTACAAGGCCTTCCAGATCTGGCTGTACTTTGCCCTCGGCATCGGTCTGGCCGGAACGCTCGTGGCGTGGCGACTGGCACGGCACAGTGCGCGTCGCGCCCTGCTCACCTATGCGGGTGCCATGCTCCTGTTCGTGACCGTCGGCGGCATGGGGCATGAAGTCTTCGGCCGCCAAAGCTCGGGCGTGCTGCTCGTGCCGGCCATCAAGGCGGAGATGCAACGCCTCGGGCCGAACGTACCGTTCTACTCCGTGAACGTGCTCGATCACACCATGCCGTATTACCTCGGCCACACGATGATCATGGTGCAGCACCCGGATGAACTCGAATTCGGCGTGAAGCAGGAGCCGCAGAAGTGGCTGCCGACGCTCGACGAGTTCTACGCTCGCTGGCGGGCCGATCCGAAGGCCCTTGCACTGGTCGACCCGGGCACGTTCAGCCAGCTCGAAGCCGAGCATTTGCCGATGCGGATCATCGCGCGCGACACCCGCCGCGTGGTGATCTCGAAACCGCAGCCGGAAGACAACGTAAAATAGCGCGCTTGCCGTTCGATCGACCCGTTTCCACTACCCGCCCCTGGATGGTCGGCGCCTGAAATGGGAGCAAGAACGGGAGCAAGAAAATGCCGGGGGGCTCGGCGCCAGGCACGTCCAAGCGCCAGCCAATTTGCAACGTCCATAATTATTCACAAACGTTCACAAACGTTCCATGAATCTCGCTACGTTTTCACTTATTCTCACGGGCGTGCTGCTCAACGCTTGCGCCCAGTTGTTGCTCAAGGCCGGTGCCGGCTCCATCGGCGCGCTCGAATTCACGCGTGCCAATATTGTGCCCATCGGCATGAAGCTCGCCACGCAAATCCCGATCATGGGCGGGCTGGTCTGCTACGCCATCAGCGTGGTCGTCTGGATTCTGGCGCTCTCGCGCGTTGAAGTCTCGATCGCCTATCCGATGCTCTCGCTCGGCTACGTCGTGAACGCGTTCGCCGCGTGGTACCTGTTTGGCGAGACGCTGTCGATGCAGCGTCTCGTCGCTATCGGCATCATTTTGGTCGGTGTTTATATTCTTGCGCGTAGCTGAGGCTACAGCCTGATGGAATCGACTCCCGCGCAGCAACACGCGCTGGCGCATCCCCCAATGCTTACCTGAGGCTTTGTCTTACACCATGAGCGAATCGGCAACCTCCCAACCGAATCAACCGTTCCTGCCCTTCACGCGGCCGACCATCGACGACGCCACCATTGCCGGCGTGTCCGAGGTGCTGCGCTCCGGCTGGATCACCTCGGGCCCGCAAGTACAGGCCTTCGAGAAGGCACTTTCCGAATACTTTGGTGCACGCCCCGTGCGCGTCTTCAACTCGGGCACCGCAACGCTCGAGATCGGTCTGCGCCTTGCCGGCGTGCAAAGCGGCGACGAAGTCATTACCACGCCGCTGTCGTGGGTCGCGACGTCCAACGTGATTCTGGAAGTCGGTGCGACGCCGGTGTTCGTCGACGTCGATCCGGCCACGCGCAATATCGATCTCGATTTGCTCGAAAAGGCGATCACGCCCAAGACCCGCGCCATCATCCCCGTCTATCTCGCCGGATTGCCGGTCGACATGGACCGGCTGTACGACATTGCACGTCGCCACAAACTGCGCGTGATCGAAGATGCCGCGCAAGCCATGGGGTCGACCTGGGGCGGCAAGCGCATCGGCTCGTTCGGCGATCTGATCTCGCTGAGCTTCCATGCCAACAAGAATCTGACCTCGATTGAAGGTGGCGCACTCATTTTCAACAATGAGGACGAGGCACGGCTTGCCGAGAAGTACCGTCTGCAGGGCGTGACACGCACCGGCTTCGACGGCATGGACGTCGACGTGCTGGGCGGCAAGTACAACCTGACGGACGTTGCCGCTCGCGTCGGCCTCGGCCAGATGCCGCATCTGGCGGAGTTCAATCGCCGGCGTACCGCATTGGCCCGCCTGTACTTCGACACACTCGCGGGCGGCCCCGCAGCGGCGCTCGGCCTGGGCCTGCCGCACGCCGACTTCACGAACTCGAACTGGCATATGTTCCAGGTCGAGCTGCCGCTCGAGCGCCTCACGATCGAGCGCGCCGGCGTCATGGAAAAACTCAAGGCCCGGGGCATCGGCAGCGGTGTCCACTACCCGGCCATCCACCTGTTTACAATGTATCGTTCACTCGGCTTCCATGAGGGGCAGTTCCCGCATACGGAACGCCTCGGCCGTGCACTCCTGACGCTGCCACTCTTCCCGGCCATGACCGATGCCGACGTTGCGCGCGTCTGCGAAGCCGTTAATGCCATTTGCGCTGACCATCAAAAATGAATCGTCCACAACTCTCCATCGTCGTCCCGGTTTATAACGAAGAGGCCGGACTTGCCGCCCTCTTCGCCCGGCTATATCCGGCGCTCGATCAGTTGGGCATGACTTACGAAGTGGTGTTCGTCAACGACGGCAGCCGCGACCGCTCGGCCGCGCTGCTCGCCGAACAGTACCGTGCGCGTCCGGACGTGACGCGCGTCGTGCTGTTCAACGGCAACTATGGGCAGCACATGGCCATTCTGGCCGGCTTCGAACACACTCGCGGCGAATGGGTTGTCACGCTCGACGCCGATCTGCAGAATCCGCCCGAAGAAATCCGCAAACTGGTCGAGCAATTGGCCGCCGGCCACGATTACGTCGGCACGGTGCGCATGAACCGTCAGGACACGTGGTTCCGCCGCCATGCCTCGCGTGCCATGAACCGTTTGCGCGAGCACATCACGCGCATCCGCATGACCGATCAGGGCTGCATGCTGCGTGGCTACAGCCGCCATATCGTCGATACGGTCAATCAGTGCCGTGAGATCAACACGTTCATTCCTGCGCTGGCCTACACGTTCGCGCAAAACCCCACGGAAGTGGACGTCGCTCACGAAGAACGCTTTGCGGGCGAGTCGAAGTATTCGCTCTACAGCCTGATTCGCCTGAATTTCGACCTCGTCACCGGCTTCTCGGTGGTGCCGTTGCAATGGCTCTCGGGCGTGGGCATTACGTTGTCCGCCGCCTCGGGCATGCTGTTCATCGTGCTGATCGCCCGTCGCTTCCTCTTCGGCTCGGAAGTCCAGGGCGTGTTCACGCTGTTCGCCGTTACGTTCTGCCTGCTCGGCGTGATTCTGTTCGGCATGGGCCTGCTCGGCGAGTACATCGGCCGCATCTATCAGCAGGTTCGTCAGCGTCCGCGCTATCTGGTGCAGGCGGTGCTGGAAGAGCATCCGTCCGGCAGTTCGAATAAAACGCTCGACAGCGCCGCGAGCGCCAGCCAGGCCACCGGCGCAACGGAACTGGGATCACACGCGTCATGAGCGCCAAAGCCATCGTTTTCGCGTATCACAACGTTGGCGTGCGCTGCCTGCAGGTGCTGCTCGCGCGCGGTGTCGACGTCGCGCTCGTCGTGACGCATCAGGACAATCCGAACGAGAACATCTGGTTCGGCAACGTCGCCGGTGTCGCCGCCGAGCACGGCATCCCGGTCATCACCCCCGACGATCCGGCCGATCCCGCGCTGGCCGAGCAAATCCGGGCCATCGCGCCGGACTTCATCTTCTCGTTCTACTACCGCCACATGATTCCCGTGGCCGTGCTGGAGATCGCCCCCCGAGGGGCCTTCAACATGCACGGCTCGCTGCTGCCGAAGTATCGCGGCCGCGTACCGGTGAATTGGGCTGTTTTGAAGGGTGAAACAGAAACCGGCGCGACGCTGCACGAAATGGCCGCCAAGCCGGACGCCGGCGCCATCATCGACCAGACGGCCGTGCCGATTCTGCCGGACGACACGGCTGGCGAAGTCTTCGAGAAGGTGACGGTCGCCGCCGAGCAGACGCTCTGGCGCTGCCTGCCCGGCCTGATTGCCGGCACGGCACCGCGCCAACCCAATGAACTGGCCGCTGGCAGCTACTTTGGGGGACGCAAGCCCGAAGACGGCCGCATCGATTGGTCGAAGCCCGCGCAGGATGTCTACAACCTGATTCGCGCCGTCGCACCGCCCTATCCGGGCGCATTTACCGATGCCGCAGACCGCCGTTGGGTCGTCACACGCGCCCGCCTGTCACGCTCGCCGGTTCCTGCCGGTTTGCCCTGTGGACTGCAAGTAGTGGATAATGCGCTCCTTGGCGTTTGCGGCGACGCAAATGCCGTCGTCATTCATGAACTATTGCTGGACGGCAAGCCTGTCACGCCGGAACAGTTTTCCCAGCTCAATCACTGACCGTAATATGAAAAAAGTCCTGATTCTCGGTGTCAACGGGTTCATCGGCCACCATCTGTCGAAGCGCATCCTTGAGACGACCGACTGGGAAGTTTATGGCATGGACATGCTCACGGATCGCCTTGGCGATCTGATCAACCACGAGCGCATGCACTTCTTCGAAGGCGACATCACGATCAACAAGGAGTGGGTCGAGTACCACATCCGCAAGTGCGACGTGATCCTGCCGCTGGTCGCCATCGCCACGCCGGCCACCTACGTGAAGTCACCGCTGCGCGTGTTCGAACTCGACTTCGAGGCGAACCTGCCGATCGTGCGTTCGGCCGTGAAGTACGGCAAGCATCTGGTGTTCCCGTCGACCTCCGAGGTCTACGGCATGTGCACCGACGGCGAATTCGATCCGGAAAACTCGCCGCTGATCTACGGCCCGATCAACAAGCCGCGTTGGATCTACGCTTGCTCGAAGCAGCTCATGGATCGTGTGATCTGGGGCTACGGCATGCAGGAAGGCCTGAATTTCTCGCTGTTCCGCCCGTTCAACTGGATTGGTGCCGGCCTTGACTCGATCTACACGCCGAAGGAAGGTTCGTCGCGCGTGGTCACGCAGTTCCTCGGCCACATTGCGCGTGGCGAGAACATCAGCCTGGTCGACGGTGGCAACCAGAAGCGCGCCTTTACCGACATTGACGATGGTATCGACGCCCTGGTGCGCATCATCGACAACAAGGACAACGTTGCCAGCGGCAAGATCTACAACATTGGCAACCCGACGAACAACTTCTCGGTGCGCGAGTTGGCCAACATGATGCTCAAGCTGGCCGCAGAAATCCCCGAGTACGCCGAGACGGCCAAGAAGGTTCAGCTCGTCGAAACGTCGTCGGGCGCCTACTACGGCAACGGTTATCAGGACGTGCAGAACCGCGTGCCGAAGATCGATAACACCATGCAGGAACTCGGCTGGGCGCCGACCACCTCGATGGACGACGCGCTGCGCAAGATTTTCGAAGCGTATCGCGGTCATGTCGCCGAAGCTCGCCGCCTGGTCGAGGGCGAGTAACGCGAAGTGCTTCGGTCGGGCCCGCCACGTCGGGCCTGAACCTCGCACGACACGCCCGGTGCGCCCTCGGCGCATCGGGCGTTTTTGACTCGGCAAATTGATTTGATATTCCAGGTATCGACCGTCGCTCAACGCATTACGCGATCGCTCGGCGATACCCTGAATTCCCCACTCAAGGGCGGCTATGGCCAAGATTGTCCTGAAGATCGACGTCGACACCCTGCGCGGCACGCGCGAAGGCGTGCCCAACCTGCTCGCCGCACTGGCCGAGCATGACGCGCAAGCGACGTTCCTGTTCAGCCTCGGGCCGGACCACACTGGCTGGGCGCTCAAGCGCGTCTTCCGCCCGGGCTTCCTGAAGAAGGTCTCGCGCACGTCGGTGGTCGAACATTACGGCTTCAAGACCCTCATGTACGGCACCCTGCTCCCCGGCCCGGACATCGGTCGGCGCGCGGCTGACGTCATGCGCACCGTGCAGGCTGCCGGCCACGAGACGGGCATCCACACGTGGGACCACACCTACTGGCAAGACAACGTGCGCACGCGCGACGCCGCCTGGACGCAGCGTCAGATGTCGCAAGCGTATGCGCGTTTCACGCAGATTTTCGGTGCGCCACCGCTCACGCATGGCGCAGCCGGCTGGCAGATGAACCACGACGCGTTCCGGCAAATCGACGCCTGGGGCATGAAATATGCGTCGGATGGGCGTGGCACCGCGCCGCACTACCCGATCGTCGACGGTGTCCGCCTGAAACATGTGCAGATGCCAACGACGCTTCCCACGGTGGATGAGCTGCTCGGCATCGACGGCCGCGACATCAACGGCGTGGCCGAGCATCTGCTTGCCCTGACCCGCGATCCGGCGCAACATCACGTGTTCACGCTTCACGCAGAACTCGAAGGCCAGAAGCTGGCCCCGTTGTTCCGGCAATTGCTGGCCGGATGGCGTCGCCAGGGACATGATCTGGTGACGATGGGCCAGTACTACGAGACGCTCGATCTCGCCGCACTGCCGGCGCATCCGGTCGTGTGGGGTGAAATTCCGGGCCGCTCAGGCGATCTGATTCTCGAGGGCCAGGCGGCTGCCTGAACCCGTTTCGACCCACTTCCCCGTTCCGGCCTCGCAAGGCCACCCAAGGAGACCATAGTGACGGTAGCCATCGACACTCCCGTGCCCGATTTCACCGCACCGGCCACCGGCGGCGATTTTTCGCTCAAGGCGCATCGCGGCCAGAAGGTGGTGATCTACTTTTACCCGAAGGACAACACCCCCGGCTGCACGACGGAAGGCATGAATTTCCGCGACAGCTACGATCAGTTCCAGGCCGCCGGCGCGCAGATCATCGGCGTGTCGCGCGACAGCCTGCGCTCGCACGAGAATTTCCAGCGAAAGCTCGAACTGCCCTTCCCGCTGATCTCGGACGGTGACGAAGCGGTCTGCAAGCTGTTCGGTGTCATCAAGCTGAAAAAACTGTATGGCAAAGAACATCTGGGTATCGAGCGCAGCACGTTCCTGATCGACGAAAAGGGTGTGTTGCGCAAGGAGTGGCGTGGCGTGCGCGTGCCCGATCACGTTGCTGAAGTCCTGGCTGCCGTACAGGCGCTCTGAACACCGACAGGCATGTGCGATGCCCCGGAGAAATGAGCGCCGGGCATCGCCGGCGAACCGGCACGAGCGCTATCCGCACGGGTGTTGCGAACAGGCCGAAAGCCGCCACCAGTCAGGACATTCGACGCTATACAAGTACGGCAAGAGACGTTATAGTCGGCCGTAATGATCAAGCGCATTGAACGAGACTATTGCAGGCGTCGCCACGGCGGCGCCTTCAGCCAAGCCGCCTCTCCGGTGCGTCCGGGCAGGCGGCTTTTTTGTTGCCGGGACGTGTTGTATCGCTGTCTGTCCTGGCCGAGTAGTGTTGTGTTTTCTTGAACGGGAAATCTATGCCATTGCCATCGGCGCCGACCAAACCGGGCACGCTGCTTGCCCCGGAACAATTCCCCACTCGCCTCAAACCTTCGCGCACGGAGGCCAAGAAACCGATCCCCTCATCTGAACAACACGCACTGGGCGAGACGTCTGGTGCGGCTGGTACGGCCGAGTTGAAGGTCGTCCCCAAAACAGGTCCGGTGACGCAGACTGCACCACAGCCGTCGCCTGCTGCACGCTCGCCCCAATCGCCTCCGGCAGCCGACTCGACCGGCGCAACCCCGTCTCTCAAGGCCGTGAAATCGACGGCGACGAACGGTGGTTCGAAGCGTGCCCGCAACAAGGATCAGGAACCCGCCAAGCTCTTCGTGCTGGATACGAACGTGCTCATGCATGACCCGAGCAGCCTGTTCCGCTTCGAAGAGCACGACGTCTATCTGCCGATGATGACGTTGGAAGAGTTGGACAACCACAAGAAGGGCATGTCGGAAGTGGCGCGCAACGCGCGTCAGGTGAGCCGCACCCTCGACGGGCTGGTCGCAGAAAGCGGCACGAAGTCGATGGCCGAGGGCATTCCGCTCTCGCGACTCGGCAACAAGGACGCCGCGGGCCGCTTGTACTTCCAGACCGACCTGCCCGAAGTGCCGCCGCTCGAAGGATTGCCGCAAGGCAAGGCCGACAACCAGATTCTGGGTGTCGTGCGGGCGTTGCAGGACAAGTTCCGCGATCGTCAGGTCGTGCTGGTGTCGAAAGACATCAACATGCGCGTCAAGGCGCATGCGCTCGGTCTGCCTGCGGAAGACTATTTCAACGACAAGGTGCTCGAGGACAGCGATCTGCTTTACTCGGGTGTAATGGCGCTGCCGCCGGACTTCTGGACGAAGCACGGCAAGGGCATGGAGAGCTGGCAGGACAATCGAACCGGCACCACGTTCTACCGCATTACCGGGCCGCTGTGCATGAGCTTCCTCATCAACCAGTTCGTCTATCTGGAGACGAACAACGGCGAGGCACCCTTCTACGCGCAGGTTCGGGAGATCAACGGCAAGACGGCGCTGCTGCAGACGCTGCGCGACTATGGGCACCACAAGAACAATGTGTGGGGCATCACGGCACGCAACCGCGAGCAGAACTTCGCGCTGAACCTGCTGATGAATCCCGAAGTCGACTTCATCACGCTGCTCGGCCAGGCCGGTACCGGCAAGACGCTGCTCGCCCTCGCCGCGGGTCTGGCACAAACGCTCGACGAGAAGCGCTACAACGAAATCATCATCACGCGCGCGACCGTGCCCGTCGGTGAAGATATCGGCTTCCTGCCGGGCACCGAGGAAGAGAAGATGCAACCGTGGATGGGCGCATTCGACGACAACCTCGAAGTGCTGCAAAAGACGGACGATTCCGCCGGCGAATGGGGCCGCGCGGCCACGCAGGAATTGATTCGCTCGCGACTCAAGGTCAAGAGCATGAACTTCATGCGCGGCCGCACGTTCGTGAACAAGTTCGTCATCATCGACGAGGCGCAGAACCTGACGCCGAAGCAGATGAAGACGCTCGTCACGCGAGCCGGCCCCGGGACCAAGCTGATCTGTCTGGGCAACATCGCGCAGATCGATACGCCGTACCTGACCGAAGGCAGCTCGGGGCTCACCTACGTGGTGGATCGCTTCAAGGGCTGGGGCCACAGCGGACACGTCACGCTCGCGCGCGGCGAACGCTCGCGACTGGCCGACTACGCCGGGGAAATTCTCTGACGTATTGCCGCCAGGCACGCGGTTCAACGCTGCACGCAACGGCGCCTTCGGCGCCGTTTTTTATTGACGTCGAGGCAGACAACATGGCGCATCGATGACAAAAATGCCTGGGAATCCGCGTATTTGTGACGTCAACGCCACAAAATGCCCGTATTCCGGCACTTTTGCGATGCATTCGCCCGCCAAGCGTCGTAAACTCGGCCCATGCGAAATAAGCGCCCTCTCCGCACTCCTCGCGTTCTTGCTCGCTTCGTGACGCAGCCGGCAGCACTGCCGAACTCGCTGTGGCGATGCGCAGGCGCGTTGACGATCACGCTGCTGGTGGCCGCCTGCTCGTCTGGTCCGTCGGTCAGACAAGGTAGCACTGCAAATTATGGCAACCGCACCATGGGGCCGGAGCGCAGCGCAGGTCAGGAGGAAATCACGCTCGAAGCGATGAGCCTCGTGGGCATTCCCTACCGCTATGGCGGCAATACCCCGGATTCCGGTTTCGATTGCAGCGGCCTGGTGCGCTATGTGGTCGCGCGTGCCGCCGGTGTGAATCTGCCGCGCACGACAGCCGACATGAGCGGTGTCGGCACGCCGCTCGAGCGTGACGATCTCGCCTCAGGCGATCTCATCTTCTTCAATACCACGGGACGCGCCCACTCGCACGTGGGTATCTATGTCGGTCAGGGGAAGTTCGTGCATGCGCCGAACACGGGCGGCACGGTGCGCCTGGAGAGCCTCTACATCCCGTACTGGGCACGCCGGATCGATGGTGTCCGACGCGTAGCCGCCAACAAGGCGCCGGCGGGCAACACGACCTACGTCAATCGCTCGGCGCCAGCGACGGTCGCCCAGACACCGGCAGCCGCACCGATCGCTAACGTGCCGGCAGCACCGATGAACACCGCCCCGAATCGCCCGCTCACGGCCGCGATGCCGTCGCCGATGGAGACGCCACAGGTGTCGCCGCCGAGCAGCACGGCGAACCTCTCAACGTCTCCCTCGCAGGACGACGATCCAATCGCCCGCTTCGCCAACAGTTCGATGTAACTACTTCCGGCCAACGAGATACTGCACGCCTGCCGGACCATATCGTTCGGCATGCGCCACGTTGGCGGGCAGATGAAAGACATCCCCCTCGCGGTACACGCGCTCGCTGCCGTCCACACGAATGGCGATCTCGCCGAAAAGAATCAGCGCCTTCGCTTCAAAGGGATGCGCATGCACATCGAGATCGCCCGCCTCTCTCGTCACCGTCACCAGTTCCGTAAACCCTTCGCGGGCCAGTGCTTGTTCGAATGCGTCGCGTTGCATACGCGCTCCGTGGGGCGATGGTGATATGAGTCCATGAAATTTAGCGCAGATGTGCGAGCAGCGTCGCGGCCCCGCCAATATTGATGGCAACGCCCATGAGCGCGGCGAGCGGACGGCTACGCAAGGAATGATGAATCAGTGTGCTCATATTAGCCTCCAATGGTGCACGGCGAAAAACTATGAACAAATGATAATCAATCGCAATTAACTATTAAAATTGATTTTCGCGATGACGTCGATAGTGGGCGATGGGAGCGTCAAAGCGCCGCTCTCCTCATCGCACACAGAATGAAAAAAGCGGCCGAAGCCGCTTTTTTCATTCTTCATCGCAAGTCCGCCGTCAGCACGACCGCAGATTGCCGAAAAAGCCTCACAGGATCTGTTTGCCAACCCACCAGGCGATAGCGGCAATGAACGCCGAGGCCGGGATCGTCAGCACCCATGCCCAGACGATGTTGCCCGCCACGCCCCAGCGCACCGCCGAGAGCTTACGCGTGGCGCCAACGCCGACGATGGCCCCGGTAATCGTGTGCGTGGTCGAGACCGGCACGCCGAGCCACGACGCGAAGAACAGGGTGAACGCCCCGCCTGTCTCGGCACAGAAGCCACCGACCGGCTTGAGCTTGGTGATCTTCTGCCCCATCGTGCGCACGATACGCCAGCCACCGAACATGGTGCCCAGACCGATCGCCAGATAGCAGCCCACGATCACCCACAGCGGCGGTTCCGCGGCTTCCTGAGGCCACATGCCAGCGGCGATCAGCAGCATCCAGATGATACCGATGGTCTTCTGTGCGTCGTTACCGCCATGCCCCAGGCTGTACATACCGGCCGAGACCAGTTGCAGGCGACGGAACCAGCGATCCACGCGAGCCGGTGGTGTGCGAAAGAACAGCCACGACACCAGCAGCATGAAGAACGAACCGAGCACGAAACCGAGCAGCGGCGAAATGAAAATGAATGCCACGGTTTGCAGCAGGCCGCTCGCAACGAGCGACCCCGTGCCCGCCTTGGCCACCGCGGCGCCGACCAGACCACCGATCAGTGCATGCGATGAACTCGACGGAATGCCGTAGTACCAGGTGATGATGTTCCACGCGATGGCTCCCACGAGCGCGCCGAAGATCACATAGTGATCGACGATCTCGGGGTGAACCGTGCCCTTGCCCACCGTCGCCGCGACTTTCAGATGAAAGACGAACAGTGCGATGACGTTGAACATGGCGGCAAAAGCCACCGCCTGATGCGGCTTGAGCACGCCCGTCGAGACCACCGTAGCGATCGAGTTGGCGGCGTCGTGAAAGCCATTCATGAAGTCGAACAAGAGCGCCAGAGCGATCAATAGTCCGATCAGCCAGAGGCTGATGTGCAGCGTTGCCATCGAAAGTCTCCGCTCAGGCGTTTTCCAGCACAATGCCTTCGATGATGTTGGCAACGTCCTCGCACTTGTCGGTCACCGATTCGAGCAATTCGGACACTGCCTTTTGCTTGATCAGTTCCTTCACGTCGGCTTCTTCGCGGAACAACTTCGACAACGACGCGCGCAGCAAGCGATCGGCTTCCGATTCAAGACCGTCGATTTCTTCGCAGAGCTTCAGGATATCGCGGGCGCGATCCATGTCGTTAAGCAGCGCCACGGTGCTTTGCACACGCTCGCAGCACTTCACGCAGATCTCGCCCAGCGTACGGGCTTCGCTCGGCACGCTCTTGATGTCGTACATCCACACAGCCGTTGCGACGTCTTCCATCAAATCCAGGATGTCGTCCATCGTGCTGATCAACTTATGGATCTCATCGCGGTCGAAAGGCGTGATGAACGTCTTGTGCATCAGATCGATCGTCTCGTGCGTGATGCGATCCGCTTTCTTCTCGTTGTTCTGCACAGCAACGGTACGTGCCTCGGCATTGGGCAGGTCGTTGAGCATGGCAGACAATTCGCGACTGCCAGCAACCATGCACGCCGCATGCTGGTTGAACAGCTCAAAGAACTTGCCCTCGGTGGGCATGAAGCGACCGAACATTATTGGAAAACTCCGGGTATTAATAGGGGACGGGTCGACACAAAAACGTCACATTCTACCTCGTTGCGGGCGTGCGTCACCGCACTCCCGTACTAATGGGCGGAAATCAATGTGTCAGTATTGTGGACCTGCCAGATTGTCGAACTTCGTGTAGGCACCGATGAACGCCAGACGCACGTGGCCGATAGGACCATTACGCTGCTTCGCGATGATGATCTCGGCGGTGCCCTTGTCAGGCGTATCGGGGTTGTACACCTCGTCGCGATAGATGAACAGGATGATGTCGGCATCCTGTTCGATAGCGCCCGATTCACGCAAATCCGACATGACCGGACGCTTGTTCGGGCGTTGTTCAAGACTTCGGTTGAGCTGCGAGAGGGCAATCACCGGCACGTTCAGCTCTTTGGCGAGCCCCTTGAGCGAACGCGAAATTTCGGAAATTTCGGTCGCCCGGTTTTCACCGTTGCCCGAGCCGCTCATCAGTTGAAGGTAATCGATGATGATCAGACCCAGCTTGCCGCACTGACGCGCCAGACGACGCGCACGCGCGCGCAATTCCATCGGATTGAGGGCAGGCGTCTCATCGACGAAAAGCTGCGTCTCGTTCATCTTCTGCATGGCGTGCGTGAGCTTCGGCCAGTCTTCATCGACCAGCTTGCCGGTCCGCAGACGATGCTGATCGAGACGCCCTACCGA
The DNA here is from genome assembly GCA_031291335.1 of Pandoraea sp. Taxonomy (GTDB): domain Bacteria; phylum Pseudomonadota; class Gammaproteobacteria; order Burkholderiales; family Burkholderiaceae; genus Pandoraea. Next base: position 43,708 of record JARLJF010000012.1, read on the forward strand.
ACCCAGCATACGCATGGCCAACTGCGTGCCCGGCATTTCCATCGAGAACACGGCGACAGGCAACCCTTCTTCCACGGCGATATGCTCGCCGATATTCATCGAGAAGGTCGTTTTACCCATCGACGGACGGCCAGCCACGATGATCAGATCGCCGCCGTTGAAACCCGACGTCATGCGATCCAGATCGACGAACCCCGTTGGAATACCGGTGATGTCACTGCCGCCCTCACGGTGATACAGCTCGTCAATACGCTCGACAACCTGCGTGAGCAGCGGTTGCAACTCAAGGAAGCCGTTCGTGCTGCGCGAACCCTCTTCGGCGATGGCGAAGACCTTCGCCTCTGCCTCGTCGAGCATCTGACGCACTTCCTTGCCCTGCGGGTTGAAGGCATCAGAGGCGATCTCGTCGGCCACCGTCACGAGCTTGCGAAGCACCGCCCGGTCACGCACGATTTCCGCGTAACGGCGGATGTTCGCGGCACTCGGCGTGTTCTGCGCGAGGGCGTTCAGATAGGCGAGCCCACCCACGTCCTCGGCTTTGCCGGCGGAAGTGAGCGATTCGAAGACGGTGATGACGTCGGCAGGACGATCGCCCGCGATCAGGCGGCCGATGTGCTGGTAGATGATCCGGTGGTCGTAGCGGTAGAAATCCGAGTCGGCCAGAAAGTCGCCGATACGATCCCACGCGCTGTTATCGAGCAGCAACCCGCCGAGCACGGATTGCTCCGCCTCGATAGAGTGCGGCGGCACCTTGAGTGAATCGAGCTGGGGATCGGGCGCGTTCATGCCGGGCATTATACCGTCCCCGCGATCGCGGTCTCCCCCGGCAAAATCCCGCTTGCGCGACGATTTTTCCGAACGCGGTTTGTTCAGCAGTTTCCCTGGAGGCAGCATAAGGTGGAGCTATCGAACGTGACGTACGTGGAAGGGAGCGCAACCGGAAGGCGGTCGGCATAGATCGGTGCATGACCGGTGGCCAGACAGTCCGGCAACCCGCACCACAGAATAGAACAGACAGGCATAAAAAAACGGAAGCCGGCGGACCGGCTTCCGTCTTTTATTCGCGTCGGGAAGCTGACGCGGATACGACTTAGGCGTGCTCGCCCAGCACCGACACGTTCACGTCGATAACGACGTCAGTGTGCAGCGCCACCTGGACCGGGAAATCACCCACGGTCTTGAGCGGGCCGTTCGGCAGACGCACTTGCATCTTCTCGACCTTGAAACCTTGGGTGCCCAGGGCTTCGGCGATGTCGAAGTTGGTGACCGAACCGAACAGACGGCCGTCAACACCGGCCTTCTGCGAGATTTGCACGGTCAGACCGCTCAGCTTTTCGCCTTCGGCTTGTGCAGCAGCCAGCTTCTCGGAAGCAGCCTTTTCCAGTTCGGCGCGGCGAACTTCGAATTCGGCGATCGCGTCCTTGGTGGCGCGACGAGCCTTCTTGGTCGGGATCAGGAAGTTACGTGCGAAACCATCCTTGACCTTCACGATGTCGCCCAGGTTGCCCAGGTTGACGACCTTTTCCAGCAGAATCACTTGCATTATCTATTCTCCTTCGTCGACTGGCGATTAAGCACCGTGCAGATCGGTGTACGGCATCAGCGCGAGGAAACGCGCGCGCTTGATGGCCGTGTCGAGCTGGCGCTGGTAATGCGCCTTGGTGCCCGTCAGGCGAGCCGGGGTGATCTTGCCGTTGTCGCCGATGAAATCCTTCAGCGTTTCGACATCCTTGTAATCGATCTGCTCGACACCAGCGACGGTGAAGCGGCAGAACTTCTTGCGCTTGAACAGCGGGTTTTGCTGTTGGCGACGACGATCAAACTTCTTGTTTTTACCGTTAGGACGCGGCATGTTCAACAATCCTTTTCAAATTCTTGCAATGCTGTGATGTGAAACACCAGGGTTCGGCTATTGCGATGCTTTTTGGCCAGAAAACCTGCCCACCGGGCCGGTTTCTCGAGTCCCAACGCCATGACTTTGGCACTGATGGGACCGATCGCAACTGCCGATATCGAGAACTCCACCTGACGGGCCACGCCCGCCTCTTCGGTTGTTCCCGCATGGGCCAGCGAGACATCGATCACGGGCAATCCGGCCGGGGTATAGCGCAGCGAGCCGATTTCGACAATGCTGGCCTCGAGCCGTAAGCGATTCACGCGGTCGATGTTTGCGTTGGCACCCTGATGCGTTCCGGTGCGCTAATTACGAAGCAGCGGCTTCGGTCGTGGGCACTGCGGCAGCCTTCTTGGCTTCTTCGCGGGCCACTTCCTTCATCATCGGCGACGGCGTGGTCTCAGCCTTCTTCATGCGAACCACGAGGTGGCGCAGAACGGCGTCGTTGAACTTGAATGCGTGTTCCAGCTCGTCCAGGGTTTCCTGGTCGCACTCGATGTTCATGCAGACGTAGTGGGCCTTAGCCAGCTTCTCGATCATGTAGGCCAGTTGACGACGGCCCCAGTCTTCGACGCGATGGATCTGACCAGCCTTGGCCGTCACCATGCCCTTGTAGCGCTCGATCATCGCAGGCACTTGCTCGCTCTGATCGGGGTGAACGATAAATACGATTTCATAGTGACGCATATAGAGCTCCTTATGGACAAAGCCGCCTGGGCGTCAGAACCAGTGCAGCAAGGTTGCAGAACCCGCGATTCTAGCGGAATTCATGTCGATCATCAACTCCCGTTCTATCGGTACCGGCGCATTCCCCGCCCAGCCCTCGCCCGTCGCCTGCTTTCAGGCGCCGCCAGCCCGGGTTCAGGCGTTCTCCAGCCAATAGTTCGGACGCGCGTAAATCTGCCGTAATTGTTCGATGAACAGGCGCACCCGTGCCGGCTGGAAGCGCTGTTGCGGGTACACGGCGAGAATGTCGTAGTCCGGCAGTGCGTACTCGTCGAGCACGGTTTCCAGTTCGCCGGAGAGCAGTTCGCGCTGGATCTCCCAGGTCGAGCGCCAGCCCAGCCCCAACCCTTCCAACGCCCAGCGATGCAGCAACTCGCCGTCATTGCAGTCCAGGCTGCCCGCCACGCGAATCGTCACGAGCTTGCCTTGCCGCTTGAAGTACCAGCCGCGCTGCTGACCACCCTGCAAGTTGAACGCGAGGCAATTGTGCTTGGCCAGATCTTCCAGCGTCTTCGGACGGCCGTACCGAGAGAAATACGCCGGCGTGCCGCACACCACGCGCCGGTTCTGGGCGAGTTTGACGGCCACGAAGTTCGGATCGACAGAGCCCCCGATACGAATGCCCATGTCGTAGCCCTCGCGCACGATGTCGACCACGCGATCGGTCAGATTGAACGAAATCTGAACCTCCGGGTGCAAACGCAGAAATGCCGGCGCATGCGGCGCCACGTGCTTGCGGCCGAACGCCGCGGGCGCCGACACGATCAAGTGCCCCGAAACGGCGTGCCGCCCGGCGCTGATCTCGTTCTCGGCCATCTCCCAGTCACCGAGCAACTGTTTGCAGCGCTCGAGAAAAGCGCCGCCCTCTTCCGAGAGCGCAAGCCGGCGCGTAGAGCGGTACATCAGCTTGATGCCGAGCCGCTTTTCGAGCGCGTCAATGCGGCGCCCCAGGATCACCGGCGAGACGCCCTCCTTTAGCGCTGCCGCGGCCAGACTGCCCGCTTCGGCCACCTGCACGAAGGTTTCGATCTGTTTGTAACGGTCCATCACGTCTCCATTCGATACTTTTTGTTCTGAAAAAAACGATCTTTTGTGATCTTATCAAACAAATCGTACCGGCTTAAAGTGGCCTCCAAGATCACTATCAATTACCCATTGGAGGAGTCACATGGCCAAGATGACCGCCGTAGAGGCCGCCGTCCGCGTGCTGGAGAAGGAAGGCATTACCACCGCATTCGGCGTGCCCGGCGCCGCCATCAACCCGTTCTATTCGGCACTGCGCAAGGCTGGCAGCGTCGAGCACGTGCTCGCCCGCCACGTGGAAGGCGCGTCGCACATGGCCGAAGGCTACACGCGTGCCGAAGCCGGCAACATCGGTGTGTGTATCGGCACCTCGGGCCCGGCGGGCACCGACATGATCACCGGCCTCTATTCCGCATGGGCCGATTCGATCCCCATCCTGTGCATTACGGGTCAGGCCCCGCGCGCCCGTCTGTACAAGGAAGATTTCCAGGCCGTCGACATCGAGTCGATCGCCAAGCCAGTCACCAAGTGGGCCGTGACGGTGCGCGAGCCCGCACTCGTGCCGCGCGTGTTCCAGCAGGCCTTCCATCTGATGCGGTCGGGCCGTCCGGGTCCGGTGCTCATCGACCTGCCGTTCGACGTGCAGGTCGCCGAGATCGACTTCGATCCCGAAACGTATGAACCGCTGCCGGTGTACAAGCCTGCGGCCTCGCGAGCGCAGATCGAAAAGGCGATTCAGATGCTCGTCGCATCCGAGCGTCCGCTGATCGTATCGGGGGGTGGCGTGATCAACGCCGACGCCGCCGACCTGCTCGTCGAGTTCGCCGAGACGGTGAACGTGCCGGTCGTGCCCACGCTCATGGGCTGGGGCACCATCGCCGACGACCATCCGCTCATGGCCGGCATGGTCGGCCTGCAAACCTCGCATCGCTTCGGCAACGCGACGATGCTGGCCTCCGACTTTGTGATGGGCATCGGCAACCGCTGGGCCAACCGCCACACCGGTAGCGTCGAAGTCTTCACCAAGGGTCGCAAGTTCGTGCACGTCGACATCGAGCCGACGCAAATCGGCCGCGTGTTCGGCCCGGACTACGGCATCGTCTCCGACGCCAAGGCGGCTCTCAAGCTGTTCGTGGAAGTCGCCAAGGAACTGAAGGCCGCCGGCCGTCTGCCGGACCGCTCGCAATGGGTCGCCGACTGCCAGAAGCGCAAGCGCACCATGCTGCGCCGCACGGACTTCGACCAGGTGCCGATCAAGCCGCAACGCGTGTATCAGGAAATGAATGCGTTCTTCGGCCGCGACGTGCGCTACGTCTCGACCATCGGTCTGTCGCAGATCGCCGCCGCGCAGTTCCTGCACGTGAACAAGCCGCGTCACTGGATCAACTGCGGTCAGGCAGGCCCGCTGGGCTGGACGGTGCCGGCCGCCATCGGCGCGAAGGTGGCCTCGCCCTCGTCGGACGTGGTGGCGATCTCGGGCGACTACGACTTCCAGTTCATGATCGAAGAACTGGCCGTAGCCGCACAGTTCAAGGTGCCGTACATCCATCTGGTCGTGAACAACTCGTACCTGGGTCTGATTCGTCAGGCGCAGCGTAACTTCGACATGGATTACTGCGTGCAGCTCGCGTTCGAGAACGTGAACTCGCCGGAACTGAACGGCTACGGCGTCGATCACGTGAAGGTCGCTGAAGGGCTTGGCGTGAAGGCGATTCGCGTGTTCCAGCCGAACGACATCCAGCCTGCGTTTGCTCAGGCTCGCAAGCTGATGGCCGAGTTCTCCGTGCCTGTGATCGTGGAAGTGATTCTCGAGCGCGTGACCAACATCGCGATGGGCACCGAGATCAACAACGTCAACGAGTTCGAGGAAATCATCGACATCGTGGAAGAAGACAAGGCAGTGACGGCATAAGTCGGACCCCGCCAGATCTGCCACAGGATTGCGGGGCGCGTGCGTCCCCTCCGCTTTCGGCTAGACCCCGTGAACGGCCAAAGCGCGCGCCCTGCAACCCGGCAACACCCTTGCATCGAAATCGTCGAAACCACCCCCTAAAAAAGAGAGAGAGGAGTCAGCGCAATGCCGAAATTTGCCGCCAACCTGACCATGCTGTTCAACGAGGTGCCGTTCCTCGACCGCTTCAAGGCGGCCGCCGCAGCGGGCTTTCGCGGCGTGGAGTTTCTGTTCCCCTATGCGTTTCACCGCGACCAGATCGCCGACAAGCTGAATCAATATCAGCTCGACCTCGTGCTGCACAACCTGCCCGCTGGTAACTGGGAAGCGGGCGAGCGCGGCATCGCCATCTTCCCAGATCGCATGGCGGAATTCCGCGACGGCGTGGGCGAAGCGATCACCTACGCCAAGGCGTTGGGCGTGAAGCAACTGAACTGCCTCGTGGGCAAGCAAGGCGCCGAGCTGTCGACGCAAGCCGCCCAGGAAACGCTGGTGCAAAACCTGCGCTTCGCGGCCGATGCTCTCAAGGCCGAAGGCATCCGTCTGCTGGTCGAACCGATCAACACGTACGACATTCCCGGCTTCTTCGTGAATCGCACGAAACAAGCGCTGGATATCTTCGACGCCGTCGGATCGGACAACCTGTTCCTGCAGTACGACATCTATCACATGCAGCGCATGGAGGGCGAACTCGCCAAGACCATCGAGACGAATCTGGCGCGCATCGCTCACGTGCAACTGGCGGACAACCCGGGCCGCAATGAGCCGGGTACGGGTGAGATCAACTACGCCTACCTGTTCGCGTTCCTCGACCGCATTGGCTACAACGGCTGGATAGGCTGCGAGTACAAACCGGCCACCACCACGACCGACGGTCTCGGCTGGTTCAAGGCAGCAGGCTTGCGCGAAGCCGCCTGATATTCCGATCGCCCCCGCTCACCCCGCACGACGCCTCCCCCGGCGGCGTGCACACGAAATAACGGCGTAGCTGCAACCCGCAGCCCGCCGGCTGACCGGGTTTCGACGAGGAAGGGCCCCGCCGGCCGCATGCAGGGGGCATGCGGCCGGGGTACGGGGACGCGCTAGCGCGCCACCGCCCTGCTCGTCCGAGCGTCAGCGACAACATTTAACACTTTGGCAACAAGGAGTCTCGAAATGGCACAACTCGGTTTCATTGGTCTGGGCATCATGGGCGCGCCGATGGCGAAGCATCTGCAGAACGCCGGTCACAAGCTGTTCCTGTACGAGCGCCGCACGCCCCCGCAAGACCTGATCGATGGTCAGGCCACCGTTTGCACGTCGGCCAAGGAAGTCGCCAAGCGCGCCGACATCATTTTCGTGATGGTGCCGGACACCCCGGACGTGGGCGCCGTGCTGTTCGGTCAGGACGGTCTGGCTGAAGGCCTCTCGGCCGGCAAGATCGTGGTCGACATGAGCTCCATCTCGCCGATCGAAACGAAGGAATACGCCAAGAAGGTCAAGGCTCTGGGCGCCGAATACCTCGACGCACCGGTCTCGGGCGGCGAAGTCGGTGCGAAGGCCGCATCGCTGTCGATCATGGTTGGCGGCTCGCAGGCAGCGTTCGACGACGTCAAGCCGTTCTTCGAACTGATGGGCAAGAACATCACGCTCGTGGGCGACAGCGGTGCCGGCCAGACTTGCAAGGTCGCCAATCAGATCGTGGTCGCACTGACGATCGAAGCCGTGGGCGAAGCCCTGCTGTTCGCCTCGAAGGCCGGTGCCGATCCCGCCAAGGTGCGTGAAGCCCTGATGGGCGGCTTTGCCTCGTCGCGCATTCTTGAAGTGCACGGCGAGCGCATGGTCAAGCGCAACTTCGAGCCGGGCTTCCGCATCGCGCTGCACCAGAAGGACCTGAATCTGGCACTCCAGAGCGCCAAGGCCCTCGGCGTGTCCCTGCCGAACACCGCTACCTGTCAGGAGCTGTTCAACGCGTGCGCCGCGAACGGCGGCGCCGGGTGGGATCACTCGGGCATGGTGCGCGCACTGGAAATGCTCGCCAACCATACCGTGGCGTAATTCACTGCTGCGCGGGCAACGTCAGGCAATCAGGGAGATACGCTAGACCGCGGTACGCGCCGGACGACAAGGTCCGGCGCCAGATCAATGCCGTCAGACAGAAACTGGCGCCTAAACTGCGGCGTAAAGCGCCGCCCTCCTCCGCTAAGGATGGTGTGCAGAACTCGTTCCGTCGCACTGCATCATAGGCGTAGCGCAGCTGCGGAATGGACCAAGCCCAAGTCGGCATCAACGCTGATATACGTTTTTATGCAGAAGTGCCATTGGCTGCTCTTCTTGGTCTGACTGCAGTTCGAGGTCTCGTTCGCCGCATTGCTTCTTCGTTGAGCTGGGCATGGCTATTCGCGGCATCCACCGCCGTGCCTTCCTTGAACAAA
>JARLJF010000116.1 GCA_031291335.1 Pandoraea sp.
CGCCGAACCAAGGAAGGTATGTCGAACAAGGAAATTCACCGCTGTCTGAAGCGCTATATAGTCAGAGAACTGTACCCGCTCATTCTTGCTGACTTGGCCGATTCAGCGCGCGCTTCTTGACATAGGAGCGTCAACTCGCCAATGGAGCGCTTGTTCCGGAGTTTGAAAACGGAATGGGTACCGAACACGGGATATATGACGGCACCGCAAGCTCACCGGGACATCAGTCATTACCTGATGCAGCGGTACAACTGGATACGCCCGCATCAGTTCAATGACGGGCTAGCTCCTGCCGTAGCAGAAGAAAAACTTAACGCAGTGTCCGGGATGGGTTGACCACTACATAGCGACGCTGCGGGGACAAGGCTCTCTATCGTGTGTGAGGCACACGCCTTTGGTAGCGCGACGCGGTTAGTGACTTGTTAGTCGTTTTGTCTGTCACTGGCACGAAAAACAAAAAAGCCCTTGAAATTCAAGGGCTTCATTGTGTGCTTGGCGGAGAGGGTGGGATTCGAACCCACGGTACGGTATAACCGTACACCGGATTTCGAGTCCGGCGCATTCGACCACTCTGCCACCTCTCCAAGCGTTCTTTCTGCTTTGGTTCACTGCCTGAGTGGCCTCAAGCAGCGAGAAAGAGATTATAGCCGAATTTCTTCAGCTGCCAACCCCCTTTTTCCAATTTTTTTACGCGGTCGGCTCAAGACGCTCGATGCCCCCCATGTACGGACGCAGCACATCCGGAATCGTCACCGAACCATCGGCGTTCTGATAGTTTTCCAGCACCGCCACCAGCGCGCGCCCCACGGCCAGTCCCGAGCCGTTGAGCGTGTGCACCAGTTCCGGCTTGCCCTGCGCATTGCGGAAACGTGCCTGCATCCGGCGTGCCTGGAAATTCTCCATGTTCGAACACGACGAGATCTCGCGATAGGTGTTCTGCGCCGGAATCCATACTTCCATGTCGTACGTCTTCGCACTGCCAAAGCCCATATCGCCCGTGCACAGCACGATCGTGCGGTACGGCAGTTTCAGCTTCTGCAGAATCGCTTCCGCGTGCCCGACCAACGTCTCCAGCGTGTCGTACGAGTCTTCCGGACGCACCACATGCACCAACTCGACCTTGTCGAACTGATGCTGACGAATCATGCCGCGCGTGTCCTTGCCATAGCTGCCCGCCTCCGAACGGAAGCACGGCGTATGCGCCACCATGTGCATCGGCACTGCGTCGGCCGCCAACAACTCGTCACGTACCAGATTCGTCAACGACACTTCCGCCGTCGGAATCAGATAGAAGTTCTCGATGCGCTCGCCATCCTCGCCACCGACCTTGCGCGGCACCTTGAACAGGTCGTCCTCGAACTTCGGCAACTGGCCCGTGCCACGCATCGACGCCGCATTCACGATGTACGGCACGTACATTTCCGTGTAGCCATGCTCCGACGTGTGCGTATCAATCATGAACTGCGCCAGCGCGCGATGCAGTCGCGCAATGCCACCCTTCATGACCGAAAAACGCGCGCCCGCGAGCTTCGCCGCTGCATCGAAGTCCAGACCCAGCGACGCGCCCAGATCCACGTGATCACGCGGCGTGAACTCGAATTCGCGCGGCGTGCCCCAACGGCGCACTTCCACGTTCTGCGCTTCGTCCGAGCCGATCGGCACGCTCTCGTGCGGTAGATTCGGCACGCCCAGCAACAGGTCCGACAGACGCGTCTGAATCTCTTCCAGTCGCACCGACGACGCCTTGAGCGTGTCCGCAATGCCGCCGACTTCGGCGATCTCGGCCGAGGCGTCCTCGCCCTTGCCCTTCTTCATGCCGACCTGCTTCGAGAGCGCATTGCGGCGTGCCTGCAGCTCTTCGGTTTGCGTCTGGATCTGCTTGCGCTCTGCCTCGAGCGCAGCAAACGTCGCTACGTCCAGCGTATAGCCGCGCGCCTTGAGTCGCGCAGCAACGCCGTCGAGATCCTTGCGAAGAAGTTGAATGTCGAGCATGGTGGGATATCTATCGTTAGTGGCCCATTGTCACGGACCATGGAATTCGTTCTGGCCGCCTCCGCGCCCTCATGGCGCCGGATACAGCATCAAACCGGGGATTTTACCAAACGCGCACGGCGATTTCGCCATTTGGCGCGTTTGTGATGTCGGCGACGTTCGCGTCAGGTCGTCTCGTCGTCGGAAGGCTCGGCCGGCGGATTCTTGCCGGATGACGTCGCCCCCGCCCCGGATGACTTCGCCGGCACCTCGGATTTACGCCCCTTGGCGTTCGCGCGCCGCCACTCGGCGTCGAGCGACTTCAGCCAATTGAGCTTCTCCCCAATCTTGCCTTCCAGCCCCCGCGGTACCGGACGGTACCAATTCTGCGCCCGCAGATCGTCGGGGAAGTACGTCTCGCCCGCCGCGTAAGCATCGGGCTCGTCGTGCGCATATCGATACTCATGGCCGTAGCCGAGTTCCTTCATCAGCTTCGTCGGTGCATTGCGCAGATGGATCGGCACTGCCCGCGACTTGTCTTTGCCAACGAATGCCCGCGCCTGGTTGTACGCGTTGTAACCCGCGTTCGACTTGGGCGCCGACGCGAGATACAGAATGGCCTGTGCCAGCGCGAGTTCGCCCTCGGGCGTACCGAGACGTTCGTACGTCTCCGCAGCGTCGAGCGCAATGCGCGCCGCACGCGGGTCGGCCAGACCGATGTCCTCCCACGCCATCCGGACAATCCGTCGCGCGAGATAACGCGGGTCGGCACCGCCGTCGAGCATCCGGCAGAACCAGTAAAGCGCGCCATCCGGCGAGCTACCGCGCACCGACTTGTGCAGCGCACTGATCTGGTCGTAGAACGCATCGCCGCCCTTGTCGAAGCGACGCAGATTCTCGGCAAGCACGCTGGCGAGCAAGGCGTCGTCAATCGTATCGAGATCCTGCGACGTCGCGGCTTGCGCCACGATCTCCACGTTGTTGAGCAGCTTGCGACCGTCGCCATCCGCCGAGTCGATGAGGCCCTGTCGCGCCTCGTCAGTGAAGGCGATATCGCCCAGTTCGCGCGACGCCCGCGTGATCATCTCACCGAGTTCTTCGTCGCTCAGGCTCTTGAGCACATAGACGGCCGCACGCGAGAGCAATGCGCCGTTCACCTCGAACGAGGGATTCTCCGTCGTCGCGCCCACGAAAATGAACAGCCCCGACTCGACGTGCGGCAGGAAAGCATCCTGCTGCGCCTTGTTGAATCGGTGCACCTCGTCGACGAACACCAGCGTCTGCTTGCCCTGCGCACGCTGAATTTGCGCCGCCTCAACCGCGTCGCGGATGTCCTTAACGCCAGAGAGCACCGCGGACAACGAGATGAAGTACGCCTTGAACGCATCCGCCATCAGGCGCGCGAGCGTCGTCTTGCCCACGCCCGGCGGCCCCCACAGAATCATCGAATGCGGACGGCCCGCTTCAAACGCCACGCGCAAAGGTTTCCCCTTGCCCAGCAAATGGCGCTGGCCAATCACGTCATCGATGGTATGCGGGCGCAGGCGCTCGGCCAAAGGCACCGAAGCCGACAGAGGGGCGTCGTGTGGCATGTTCTCAAGCAGCGCGGCCGGGGAGTCCCCGGCCGCATTCGGATAATCAGATGTCCCCATTATGCCAGCCCGGTGGCCGGCCCGTCCGCATTGCTCATTCGCGGCCATGGGGAAAAGTCACGCTCAACCCTTGATCAGGTCAGCCCCTTTGGGCACCGTGAACTTGAAGTTGTCCGCTGGCATGGGCGGATTCTTCTGGATCTTGTCGAACGTCAGCAAGGTGACGTTGCCGAACGCGTCATACAGTTCCATCGCCGCCAGATTGCCATCGCGGAAACCGATGCCCACACGCTGGAACTGCGTGTCCTGAGACTTCGGCTTCAACTCCACCCAGTCGATACCGTTCTTCACGCCGGCATCCTTGAGCGTGAAGTTCTTCTCGATGTCGTTGCTGCCGAACAGGATCGCCGCCGGGCTCGCCCCCAACGAGGTGCCCAGCTTGCGCTCGGTCACCTGATTCAGATCCTTGTCATAGATATAGAGCGTCTCGCCATCGGCCTGCAGCAACTGGTCGTACGGCTTGATGTAGCGCCAGATGAAGCGGCCCGGACGCGAAAACTCGAACGTGCCCGACGCCGCATTCGTCACCTTCATCGCGCCATCTTGCTGGCCCTTGACCTGCTTTTGCTCAAACTCGCCGCGCGCCGACTTCACCTGTGCGGCAAAAGCCTTGAGCTGCGCCGTACCGCTTGCGTAAGCGGGAGCGACCAGCGCTGCCAGCGTCACGCCAACAGCACCCGCGATGAGCGGCAAGCCGCGCTTGAATCCCAGCATGTTCCTTATTCTCCTTCGCGATTCGGCACCAGAATTTCCCGGTTGCCGTTGCTCGCCATCGCCGACACCACGCCGGACTGTTCCATCTGTTCGAGCAGACGCGCCGCCCGGTTGTAGCCGATGCGCAGATGCCGCTGCACCAGTGAGATCGACGCGCGGCGCTGCTTGAGCACCACAGCGACGGCTTGATCGTACAAAGGATCGGACTCACCGCCGCCCTCGCCAGTTCCACCGGCCGCCCCGTCAACGCCGCCGTCTTCACCTTCGCTGGCGCCGTCCAGAAGCCCTTCAACGTAATTCGCTTCGCCCTGCTCCTTGAGCCGCTCGACCACGCGATGCACTTCGTCATCGGCCACGAACGCCCCGTGAACACGCAACGGCAGTCCGGTGCCCGGCGGCATGTAAAGCATGTCGCCCATGCCCAGCAGCGTCTCCGCCCCCTGCTGATCGAGGATGGTGCGCGAATCGATCTTCGACGACACCTGGAACGCCACACGCGTCGGCACGTTCGCCTTGATCAGGCCCGTAATCACGTCGACCGACGGACGCTGCGTCGCCAGAATCAGGTGGATACCCGCCGCACGTGCCTTCTGCGCGATACGGGCAATCAACTCTTCCACCTTCTTGCCGACGACCATCATCAGGTCGGCCAACTCGTCGATCACCACCACGATGTACGGCAGCCGTTGCAGCGGTTCCGGTTCGTCGGGCGTGAGCGAGAACGGATTCGGAATATGTTCTTCGCGTTTCGCAGCGTCGTCGATCTTGTTGTTGTACCCGGCGAGGTTACGCACGCCAAGCTTGCTCATCAGCTTGTAGCGGCGCTCCATCTCGGCGACCACCCAGTTCAGCGCATGGCCCGCCTGACGCATGTCCGTCACCACCGGGCACAGCAGATGCTGAATGCCTTCGTACATGCTCATTTCGAGCATCTTCGGATCGATCAGGATCAGCCGGACCTGTTCGGCCGTCGCCTTGTAGAGCAGCGACAGGATCATCGCGTTGATCCCGACCGACTTACCCGAGCCGGTCGTACCGGCCACCAGCAAGTGAGGCATCTTCCCCAGATCGGCCACGACCGGCTTGCCGCCGATGTCCTTGCCGAGCGCCAATGTCAGCAACGACGATGAATCGTTGTAGATCTCCGAGCCGAGAATCTCCGTCAGACGCACCGTCTGCCGACGCGGATTGGGTAGTTCCAACCCCATGAAATTCTTGCCGGGAATCGTCTCGACCACGCGAATCGACACGAGCGAGAGCGCACGCGCCAGATCCTTCGCCAGATTGACGATCTGGCTGCCCTTCACGCCTGTCGCCGGTTCGATTTCGTAACGGGTAATGACCGGGCCGGGATAAGCGGCCACGACATTGACCTCGACGCCGAAGTCCTTCAACTTCTTCTCGATCAGGCGCGAAGTGAACTCAAGCGTTTCGCCCGAGACGGTCTCCTGCGCGGCCGGGGCGGAATCGAGCAGCGCCAGCGGCGGCAGGATGGAATCCGGCAGATCGGCGAAGAGCGGCGCCTGCTTTTCCTTCTCCACGCGCTCGCTCTTGGGCACCACCTTGACCGGCGGAACAATCTGCACCGGCTCGTGAACCTCCGTGCGCACGCGGTTCTGCACGACCGCGCCTTCACGCGCGATGGCAGCCTCCTCGCCCAGCCGACGGTCCTGACGGGCCTCACGGCGGCGACGGATCACCGTGCCGGTATCGAGAATCAGCGCGCCGACCTTTTCGGCAGCGGACAGCCAGGAGAAATGGAACAGCAGCGACAGCCCGAAGGCAAAAATGAGCAGCAGCGCCAGCGTGCCGCCCGTAAAGCCGAGCGCGTGCTGGAAGAAACCACCGACGGTCTCGCCGATTACGCCGCCCGAGGCGCGCGGCAATTGGACCTTGAAACGGTAAAGACGCAGAGATTCAATACCGGCGCTCGAGAGCAGCACCATCAGGGACGAGACGATCTCCACCCAACCGCCGCTCGCGAGCCGCTCGCGCAACGGAGGCGCCTCGCGTCTGGCCGAGATCCGGCGATAGCCTGAAATCACGCGCCGGCCGATGAAGACTACCAGCCAGTAGGCGGACAGGCCGAGCATGAGCAACAGCATATCGGCAACCCACGCGCCAACACGCCCCGCCCAGTTGGCGATGCGCTCCACGTGCGCCGCATGCGTCCAGCTGGGGTCCAGACGGCTGTAGGAGAACAACGCCATCAACAGGAACCCCATCAGCGCGACCTGCGCCATCCAGCGAATTTCATGGAAAAGGTGCGTCACCCGGTTGGGCAACGACGATCCGGCACCTGCAGAGTAGGAAGATTTCGTCGTCATCAAGCCATACGGTTGGGCGGGCAGACGGGCGGCCTGCCGCGCAGCAAGGCTCCATTGTAAACAACTATTACAGGGCTCAAGGCATGAAAAAGTGACAAGCAGTAACGCCGGGCCTCGCGGCCGCCTTCAGGAACGTCCGACGACGGCCCCACGCGCCCGTTGCGGTATTGGCATCGTCTTGCTGCCGTCCTGGCGTGGGCTTGCCTCCGGCGCTTCCGCCCCCAATTTAGGAGACGTCCCGACGTCGCGATCGACGGACAACCCCGAGTGAGCGCGACCGCCCGAAGGCTATCGCCTCGATTGCAAGGCTCGATCAACGAAACGACGTCGGCCCCTTATAATGTCGCTTTGCGCCATTCGCCCCCTGTCGCGCCTTCGCGGTGCGGGCCCCGGCGCCAGCCCCCATCCCCTTTCGGTGAGTCCGTTCATGTCCGTTGCCAAGCATGCCAAAGTCCTGATTCTCGGTTCCGGCCCCGCCGGTTACAGCGCCGCCGTCTATGCCGCGCGCGCCAACCTCAAGCCCGTGCTGATTACGGGCATCGCCCAGGGCGGTCAATTGATGACCACCACGGACGTCGAGAACTGGCCCGGCGACCCGACCGGTGTGCAAGGCCCCGAGCTGATGGCCCGTATGCAGGCTCACGCCGAGCATTTCAACACCGAGATGATCTTCGATCACATTCATACGGTGCATCTGAACGAGCGCCCGCTGCGTCTGATCGGTGACTCCGGCGAATACACGGCCGACGCCCTGATCATCGCCACCGGCGCCTCGGCCCAGTACCTCGGCCTGCCGTCCGAAGAAGCGTTCTCCGGTCGTGGCGTGTCCGCCTGCGCCACCTGCGACGGCTTCTTCTACAAGGGCAAGGAAGTGTGCGTGGTCGGCGGCGGTAACACGGCTGTCGAAGAAGCGCTGTACCTCTCCAATATCGCCAGCAAGGTCACGGTGATCCACCGTCGCGACAAGTTCCGCGCCGAGCCGATCCTGATCGACCGCCTGCTGGAAAAAGCCAAGCAAGGCGCGGTCGAACTCAAGTACGACACCGTGCTCGACGAAGTGACCGGCGACAATTCGGGCGTGACCGGTGTGCGCATCAAGAACGTGAAGACCGGCGCCCACGAAGACATCGCGCTGCATGGCGTGTTCATCGCCATCGGCCACAAGCCGAACACCGACATCTTCGACGGTCAGCTCGAGATGAAGAACGGCTACATCGTCACGCACAGCGGCTTGAACGGCAACGCCACGGCCACTAGCGTGCCGGGCGTGTTCGCAGCGGGCGACGTGCAGGATCACGTCTACCGTCAAGCCATTACCAGCGCCGGCACGGGCTGCATGGCCGCACTCGACGCCCAGCGTTACCTCGAAAATCTCGATCAGTAATCGCGGAACGCCCTGCTGCGGCGCCCTTGCTGTGTGAGCTTATACACTTGTATGCTTTCACACGGTCAGGGCGCCGTTGTCGTCTGCCCCTCCATCGTCCTTGTTCGCACGACCATGAGCAAGAAGCCACCCAAACTCAGCCTCGGCGATCTCGCCAGCCTGCGCGACTCCCTCGCGAAGGAAACCGCTGCACGCGAAGCCGAACGCGTTGCCGCCGCCAAACGCGCTGCGCAAGCCACGCGCGATGCGAACGTCTTCCGTGACAGCATCGGCGACATCGCCCCGCTGCCCAGCAAGCGCGCGACCAACCGCGTCGAGCATCCGCGCCAGCCGCCCGAACCCGTTGCCCGCCAAACGCAGGAAGACGAAGCGGCCGTTCTCTTCGAGTCGCTCTCGGACGAATTCGACCCCGAAGCCCTGCTCGACACCGACGACCGCCTGTCTTATCGCCGTCCCGGCATCAGCCACGACGCTGTGCTCAAGCTGCAACGCGGGGAATGGGTCGTGCAGGCACAGATCGACCTGCATGGTATGCGTCGCGACGAAGCGCGCGAAGCGCTCTCCGCCTTCCTGCACGACGCCGTGAAGCGAGGTCTGCGCTGCGTGCGCGTGATTCACGGCAAGGGCCTCGGCTCGGTGAATCGCGAACCGGTGCTCAAGGACAAGGTTCGGGGCTGGCTGGCACAGAAGAACGAAGTGCTGGCGTGGGCACAAGCGCAAGGCCGCGACGGCGGAGGGGGTGCACTGGTAGTATTGCTCCAGGCCGCCCAGACGAGAGCGCCGCGCGGGTAATCGGCACCTGCCCCGTGGGCGCCATTGCTGCGACCAGCGCGCCATCGCACCGCGATACCGCATCAACGTAACACCGCCGCAGATCACGACGTTTCACCGACAGGATTCGCCGATGATTCACGAGATGAGCGCCCAACTGCATACGATACTGGCCGTCATGGAGGCCATCGCCGTATTGTCGTGCGCCATCTCCGGTTTCGCCGAAGCCCGCAAGCAGCACCTCGACCCGGTCGGCGCGTTCGTGCTTGCCTTCGCGACCGCCTTCGGCGGCGGCACGCTACGCGACGTGCTGCTCGACCATCGTCCCTTCTACTGGGTCCAGCATCAGTGGTACACCGTCATCATTCTCGTGCTCTCGCTATCGACGTCGGGCGTATTGCGGCTCGTCTCACGCGTGGCTACCGAGCGCGTGTTGCTCATTACGGATGCGATCGGTCTGGGGTTCTTCAGCGCGTCGGGCACTTCGCTCGCGTTGCAGACCGACATGTCGGCGTTCATGTCCGTGATGATGGGTGTGATTACGGGCGTGGGCGGCGGAGTGATTCGCGACATCCTCTGTAACGAAGTGCCGCTAGTGTTGCGAGACACGCGCCCGTATGCGGTATGCGCCTTCATCGGCGGATGGATCTACATCGCCCTCACCTACGCAGACCTCGACCCGGTCTACACCCTGTCGATCAGTGCGCTTTCCGTCATCTTCGTGCGCCTGATTACCGTGGCGTTCGACGTCAGGCTCAAAGCCTGATGTCCCGCTCGATATTCCGCTTGATGCCCCGCTCGATGTCCCGGTAAACGCCGAAGGGCGACGCCGCTTGCGCAGCCGTCGCCCTCCTCGATGCCGTACCTTTCGTCACTGCCATCACAGCAACGGCCGAACCGGCCTCAGACGGCCTGCTCGCCCTCTTCGCCCGTGCGAATACGAATCACGCGCTCGACATCGGTCACGAAGATCTTGCCATCGCCGATCTTGCCGGTGCGCGCCGCGCCCAGCACGGCATCGATAACCTGCTCGGCCTGCGCTGCGCTCACCACGACTTCGATCTTGATCTTCGGCAGGAAGTCGACCACATACTCGGCGCCGCGATACAGCTCGGTGTGCCCCTTCTGACGGCCGAAGCCCTTCACTTCCGTGACGGTCAGGCCGGTGACGCCGACTTCTGCCAGCGCTTCACGGACTTCATCCAGCTTGAACGGTTTGATGATGGCAGTTACGCGTTTCATTGTCGCCTCGATATCTTGGTTGGTTTGTTCTGCAATTTCGCCGGGCTATTGTACCGGGCCGGCAGCGGCACGCCGATGACAGCGGGCAGCCCTCTCAGGCGCGCGGGTCGTCGGGCACCTTGTCCAGGTCCGCGAGCCACACCACCGACTCCGAATCGCTGGGCGCGCGCCAGTCACCACGCGGCGACAGCGAGCCCCCGGTGCCGACCTTCGGTGCATTCGGAATGCACGACCGCTTGAACTGACTCGTACGGAAGAAGCGGTCCAGGAATATCCGCAGGTTGCGCTTGATCGCGACCAGATCGTACGCGTTCCGGGCGAGATGCCCTTCGTCGGGCCAGCGCCCCGCCGAGGCGTCGTGCCATGCACTCCAGGAGAGGAACGCCACCTTACGCGGGGCATAGCCGAAGCGCAGCGTGTAGTAGAGGTTGAAGTCCTGCAACTCGTACGGCCCGATGAAATGCTCGGTGCGCTGCTCGGGCGCCCCGTTGGCCTTGCCCGGCACCAGCTCGGGGCTGATTTCCGTCTCGAGAATGTCGATGAGGACGTTGCGACGCGCCCCAGCCTCTTTGCCGCCCTTGACCGCTGGCAAGGGCTTCGACGACGCCGCGCCACCCAGTTGCCCCGTCTCGGCCACCCACCGCACGAGGTGCATGATGAGCGTTTTGGGCACGCTGGCGTTCACGTTGTAGTGGGACATATGGTCGCCCACGCCGTACGTGCACCAGCCCAGCGCCAGTTCGCTCAGGTCGCCCGTGCCGATCACGATCGCCCCCAGATGATTCGCCAGACGGAACAGATGATTAGTGCGCTCGCCCGCCTGCACGTTCTCAAACGTGACGTCGTAGACTTCCTCACCCTTCGCAAACGGGTGATCGAGGTCCTTCAACATCTGCATGCAACTCGGGCGAATGTCGATCTCGCGCGCCGTACATCCGACCGCATCCATCAACTCTCGCGCCTGACGCAGCGTGCGCTCGCTCGTGGCGAAGCCCGGCATCGTGTACGCCAGAATGTTGGTGCGCGGCAGACCCAGCCGGTCCATGACCTTCGCGCACACGAGCAATGCGTGCGTCGAATCAAGACCGCCGGACACGCCGATCACCACCTTCTGAATCTTCGACGACGCCAGCCGCTGCATCAGCGCCTGCACCTGAATGTTGTAGACCTCGTGGCAGCGCTCGTCGCGTCGGCGCGGGTCGGACGGCACATACGGGAACCGTTCGATGGCGCGATCGAGCGGTAGCTCGACGTCACGCGGCATCGCGACATCGACCTTGATCGTGCGGAATCGGGCGACCTCGTCGGCATGGCGACGCACCGACACGCCGAACGTCGTCTGATGCATGCGCTCACGCGCGAGCCGCTCCAGATCGACGTCCGCATAAATCAGATGCGATTCGCTGACGAAGCGTGCCGACTCGGCCAGCATGTCGCCGTTCTCGTAGATGAGTGCCTGCCCGTCCCATGCGAGATCGGTCGTCGACTCGCCCTGCCCGGCCGAGGTGTACAGATACGCTGCGAGGCATCGCGCCGACTGCTGCCCGACCAGTTGATGACGATAGGCCGACTTGCCGACCACCACATTCGATGCCGACAGGTTGACGAGCACCGTCGCCCCGGCCAGCGCCGCGAACGACGATGGGGGCACAGGCACCCAGACGTCCTCGCATATCTCGCAATGGAAGCGCAGCAACGGCTGATCGGCGGCTTCGAAGATGAGTGAGCCGAAGGGCACGTCTTCGCCGAGCAACGTCACGGTGTCGACGCCTGCGTCATCGGCCGCGTTGAACTGACGTGCTTCGTAGAACTCGCTGTAGTTCGGCAGGTACGTCTTGGGGACGACGCCATGAAGGCGTCCGCGCGCGACGACCACCGCGCAATTGAACAAACGCTGTTGCACGCGCACCGGCATGCCGACGATGAGCGCGGCGCCCAGTTCGCGGCTCGCCGCCACGATGTCGGCCAGCGCCACGTTGCAGGCGTCGAGCAGTGCGCGCTGCTGGAACAGGTCTTCGCAGCTATAGGCGGGAATGCCGAGTTCGGGGAAGGCGACGAGCACCGCGCCCGCAGCATCGGCCTGCTTCGCAAGTGCGATGGTCTGCGCGGCGTTGTAGACGGGATCGGCCACGCGGCATTGCGGCACCCCGACGGCTACGCGCGCGAAATCGTGATTGTAGAGATTGAGAAATCGGTTGGTCATGTCGGCGGCTACCATGCATCGCCCATGTGCCGTGACGTCGGCAGGCGGAGCAGCCGGTGGGCTGGTGCCCGCCCGGCGCGAGCGGCGGACGTTAGATTCGCCAGTATATTACGCGAGGCCCCGCCGTGCCGGGCGCCGGTGCGTGATGCAGCCATGACTGCCGCAATGCCCGCATCAACCTCCGGACGCCGGGCGTTTGAACGGGGTATGCGCCTCCAGCTCGCCGATGTGCTCGTCCATCGCCGACGTCTCGGAATCGAGAAATTCGGCAATGGCGTCAGCGAAACGCTGGTCGGCAATCCAGTGCGCCGACCACGTGGGCGTGGGCAGCAGACCGCGCGACATCTTGTGCACGCCCTGGGCGCCCCCCTCGAAACTGCGCAGCCCATGCGCAATGCAATACTCGATGCCCTGCGCGTAGCACGTCTCGAAGTGCATGCCGGAGACGAAATCCGTGGTGCCCCAGTACCGTCCGTACATCGTATCGCCACTCACCACGTTCAGTGCACACGCCAACGGCACGCCGTCGCGCTCGGCCATGACGAGCAGCAACGTGTCCGGCATCGCCGCGTGCACCTGCCCGAAAAAGGCGCGGCTCAGATATGGCGCATTCCAGTGCTCGCGATAGGTGTTGTCGTAGCACTGATAGAAGAAGTCGAGCGCCGCTTCGTCGATATCGGCACCGCGCAGCCACCGGTACGTCACCCCGGCCTCACGCACACGTCGGCGGTCCTGCTTGAGCTTCTTGCGCTTCTCCTGATTCATCTGCGCGAGGAAGTCGTCGAACGTGGCGAAGCCCGGGTTCTCCCAATGGAACTGCACGCCTTCGCGCAGCAGGTAGCCGGCTTCGGTAAGCGCCGCCAGGTCGTCGTCGTGCGTGAACAGCACATGGATCGACGACAACTCGAGCTGCTTTGCGAAAGCAATCGCGCCACGCGCCAGCGCGACCCGGTCGGCGTGCGTACGCGCGAGCAAGCGCGGGCCAGTCACCGGCGAGAACGGTACGGCGCACAGCAGCTTCGGGTAATAGTCCAGACCGTGACGCGCAAACGCGTCGGCCCATGCGTGATCGAAAACGTACTCGCCACGCGAATGCGATTTGACGTAGAGCGGCATGGCGCCCACCAACACGTCGGCGGCATGCATGAGCAGATAGGCCGGCTGCCAGCCGGTGCGCCTGGATGCACACCCGCTCGTTTGCATGGCATGCAGGAACGCGTGCTGCACGAAGGGGTTGCCGCCTGCGAGCGCATCCCACGCGTCGGCCGGCACGTCTTCAATCGATTGCACTACACGGATGACTACGTCGCTGCTCACATCACACCTCGTCTGCGAACCGGCGGCTACACCACAGCACCCGCCAGCATGGAACCTCTGCCACTGGCCGACATTGTCGCCGAACTCGCCGTCGACTTCAGGCCGTTGACATGACAAAACACAACTTACCAAAAGTAATTTACCATTGGTAGGTTATTTTTTAACGGAATCGTCCGTCATGCATGCGCTCGTCGTCGTCGCCCATCCCGATCCCCATTCACTGACCCACGCTATCGCCTCGCGCGTTGCCGAGGGGATTACCGCAATGCCGCAGCAACAACATGCGCGCGCCCCGCACTCCGTAGAGATTGCCGATCTGGCGGCGGAAGGTTTCGATCCGCGATTCGCTGCGGCCGATCTCGCGCTGTTCCAGAAGACGCAAACAGCGCCCGCCGACGTCGCTGCCGAGCACGCCCGGATCGACCGGGCCGACGCACTGGTTCTCGTCTACCCGATCTACTGGTGGTCTTTCCCCGCCCTGCTCAAAGGATGGATCGACCGCGTGTTCACCCAAGGCTGGGCCTATGAAGACGTGGAAGGCGGCAAAGTGGTGAAGAAGCTGCAACGTCTGCGCGTGCATCTGGTGGCCGTTGGCGGCGCCGACCAACGTACCATCGCCCGGCATGGCTACTTCGGCGCGATGAAAACGCAGATCGATCACGGGATTTTCGGCTACTGCGGCGCGCAGGTCATCACATCCGAGTTGCTCTTGGCGTCCGACACCGGCTACCCTGAGGCGCATCTCGAGACGGCGCGGGCCATCGGCCAGAAGGTCTTCGCCGGCGTTTCCTGACCCGACACGTATTGCCTTCACCATGAGCCCAGCCGCCGATGCCTCACCCCGCCGCCGCATGCCACGCGAAGCCCGCACACGGCAGTTGCTCGATGTGGCGTGGACACTCATCGGCGACGAAGGCACCGACGCCCTGACGCTGGGGCGTCTGGCCGAGGCGGCGGGGGTCACGAAACCCGTGGTGTACGACCACTTCGGCACGCGCAATGGACTCTTGGCCGCGCTGTATCAGGACTACGACGAACGCCAGACCGTGATCTTCGACAGTGCGGTGGCGGCTGCGAAATCGACCTTGCAGGACAAGGCGCGCGTTATCGCGTCGAGTTATGTGACGTGCGTGCTGACGCAAGGTCGTGAGATTTCGGGCGTTCTGGCCGCGCTCAGTGGCTCAGCCGAGCTTGCCGCCGTGAAGCGGCAGTACCAGCAGACCTTTATCGGGAAATGTGCGGCCGTGCTCGCCCCGTTTGCCGGACCGACGGGCGTCTCTGCGCCCGCCATGTGGGCCATGCTCGGGGCCGCCGATTCGCTCTCGGACGCCGCCGTAGCCGGTGATGTCACCCCGGACGACGCCCGGGCGGAACTGATGCAGACCATTCTGGCAATGGTCAAACGTCACAAGCCGTAGGCGCATTCACCGACGCGAGCGCGCGACGCTCAAAACAGAAAACCCGGCGCAGGGCCGGGTTTGTCTGGCGTCGACGGGCGACGCCGCAAGGCGAAAGTCGCTTACTTCTTGGCGTTGGCCACGCCGTCGACGATTTCCTTGTGGGCGGCTTCAATGCCTTCCCAGCCTTCGACCTTGACCCACTTGCCCTTCTCGAGCGCCTTGTAGTTCTCGAAGAAGTGCTTGATCTGGTCCTTCAGGTAGCCCGGCACGTCGTCGAGCGACTTCATGTGTGCCGTCATCGGGCAAATCTTGTCGACCGGCACGACCACCAGCTTGGCGTCCACGCCCGACTCGTCGGTCATGTTGAGCATGCCCAGTGCGCGGCAGCGAACGACCGAGCCAGCCAGCAGCGGGAACGGCGTGACGACCAGCGCGTCGACGGGGTCGCCGTCGCCAGCCAGCGTTTGCGGAATGAAGCCGTAGTTGGCCGGGTAGCGCATGCCCGTGCCGATGAAGCGGTCAACGACCAGCAGACCCAGATCCTTGTCAGCTTCGTACTTCACCGGATCGCTTTGCGCCGGGATCTCGATGATGACGTTGAAATCGTTGGGGATGTCCTTGCCGGCAGGCACGTGGTTGAAGCTCATGATGGCATTCCTGTGTATGAAAAGGGGCTCGCCGCCGCACGGCGTGCACGCCCGCCAACCTGCCGGATGCCACGCCGCCCGACGGCAATCGGGCGCGGAACATTATAGCGGGTTTGCCTGATCCCCTTATAGGGTCGGCAGACGGGCAAGCCGCTGCGGCGTGAGCTGGTCCACCTGCGCGCAGCCCAGCAGTTGCATCGTCGTGCGCAGCTCGCCGAGCAGCAGCGCCAGCACCTGCGCCACGCCCTCCCCGCCGCGTGCCGCCACGCCATACAACGGTGCCCGGCCAAGCAACACCCCCCTGGCGCCCAGCGCGACCGCCTTGGCCACGTCGGCACCGCGCCGCACGCCACCATCGACGAACACGGCCATCTCGGGACCGCCCGCGTGCAGCGCCTCGACAATCTGCGGCAGCACTTCAAGCGGCGCGAGCGTGCTGCCCAACTGCCGACCGCCATGATTCGAGACGACGATGCCGTCCGCGCCATGCGCCTGCGCCAGCCGGGCGTCATCCACGGTCTGAATGCCTTTGACGAGTACTTCGCCCGGCCAATGGCGTCGCACCCACGTCAGGTCGTCCCAACTGAGCGACAGATCCATCTGACGGCTGAGCATCGCCGCATGACGCGCCAGATCGGCGCGCTCGCCCACGCTCTTGGCGATGTTGCGCAATTGCGGCGCACCGTGAGTCAGCATCTGCCAGCTCCAGTGCGGATGCCGCATGCAGTCCGCGACCAGTTGCGGGGTGAAACGCAACGGCAGCTTGAACCCATTGCGCGTGTCGTGATCGCGTTTGCCGTGTACGGGTGTGTCCACAGTCAGCAACAACGTGCGGAAGCCAGCCTCGCGCGCGCGGCGCATCATGCTCTCGGCAATCCGCCGGTCCTGCTGCACATAAAGCTGGAGCCACAGTTCGCCGTCGGGCACCGCCGCGCGAACATCCTCCAGCAACGATGTGGACGCCGTCGAAAGCACGAACGGCAACCCGGCATCGGCAGCCGCGCGCGCGAGCAGTTCGTCCGCGCGCGGCCAGAACAGCCCGTTGAGCCCGGTCGGACCGACCGCCATCGGGGCGGCCGCTTCACGTCCCCAGAACGTCGTCGCGCTCGACATCTGCGACGTATCGGTCAACACGCGCGGCGAAAATCCCCACTGCCCGAACGCATCGCGATTGCGGCGCAGTGCGTCGCCGTCTTCCGCGCCACCTTCCAGATAGTCGAACGCCAGCTTCGTCAGACGCCGCCGGGCAGCCCGACGGTAATCCTCCACGCAGGAAAACGCGTGCATTGCTCCCCCTGTCCTCATGTCCACTCGCGGAATTCGCCGCAAGGTCTTGATCGGTATTGCCTGCCTGGCCGCCGGGCGAAGTTCGCTACTTGGGCACAAACAATTGCATTACAATCACAATCATTACAATTCGAACACCTTCGCACACCCCATGCCGCGCTTGCCCGCCCGGTCGTCCCGTCCCACCGAAGACGCGTCAGCCCAATCCTCCAGCGACGCGACGCAACCTGCGCCGCGTTCATCGCTCTTCGTCGGCTCGACGGAAAAGACGTTTCAGGTGCTGCACGCCTTCGACGGCCCCGCGCGCTACATGACGCTCGGCGACATCGCCAAGGCCGCCGAACTCGATCGCAGCGCCACCCAGCGGCTGGTGCACACACTCGAAGCGCTCGGCTATCTCTACCGGGTGCCCGAGACTCGCACTTACGGACTGACCACCAAGGTCCTGCAGTTCTCGTACAACTACATTCGTGCAAACGAGTTGGTCGACAAGGCGTCGCCGTATCTGCTCGACATCAGCCGTCGCGTTGGCGAGACGACCAACTTGCAGGAACTGGACGGTCACGAGATCGTGTTCGTCGCGCGTTTTCCCGGCCAGCATCTGGTGAACATCGATATCGTGGTCGGCGCGCGTCTGCCTGCGATGTTCACGGCGTCCGGCATTGCGATCCTGTCGCGACTGCCCGAGGCGCGCATGCGCGAGATCCTCACGACCACGCCGCTCGAACCGATGACGCCGTACACGCTCACCGACGAGAAGAAGCTTGTCGACCGTATTCAGATGACGGCACGGCGCGGCTTCGCCATCGTCGAGAACGAAACCGTGATGGGCGACATTTCGGTAGCTGCCCCCATCACCGACCACGACGGCCATGCCGTTGCCGCCATCAACATCTCGGTGCCGACCTCGCGCTGGACGCGTGAGCGCGCGGAAGCCGAACTCGCCCCGCACATTCAAGTCGCCGCGACCTCGATTTCGAAGTCACGCTTGTCGACCTTCCGCCGCTAAGCCATCTCAAGCGGCTGCCGACCTTGCGCCGCTCGGTCACCCCGAGCGGCGGGCAGGACTCAACATCCCAGCGCGTCAGCGTCCTTCGAAAATCGCCAGTTGCCGGGTCAGTTCCTCGCGCAGCTCGGCCGAGAGCGCCGGTGCTGGCGGCACCAGCGGTGCCAGCATCGCCGGCGCCGTCACACCGATCAGATCCATCACCGACTTCATCGGCCCCGGATTCGTTTCGGCAAACGCCAGGTTCATCAGCGGAATCAACGAGCGATGCAGTTCGAGCGCCTCGGCCGTCTTGCCCGCCGAGGCGAGCGCGAAGATGCGCTGCCACGCCGTGGGCAGCAGCGACGCCGTCACCACGATGCCGCCACGAGCGCCTGCCGCCACATGCAGCGGGAACAGCGTGTCTTCGCCGCTCAGCACGGCGAACGACTCGTCCACACCGGCAATCGTGCGCAGGAAATGCCACATGTCGGTGTTGCAGGCCTTCATGCCGATGATGTTCTCGTGGCGCGACAGCTCATGCAGCACCTCCGGGGCGATCGCGATGCGCGTGCGGTACGGAATCTCGTAGATCAGGATCGGCAGCGGCGACTCGTCGGCGTAGCGCAGGAAGTAGTCGCGGATACCGGCTTGCGTCGGGTTGGTGTAGTACGGCGTGAGCACGAGCAGGCCGTCGGCACCGGCCGAGGCGAAGTCACGCCCGGCTTCGATGGCGTCGTGATAGCCCGGGTCGAGCACACCCGCGATCACCGGCACGTCGCGGCCGTGGGCCTTGACTTCCTGCGCCGTGAGTTCGGCCATGCGCACGCGCTCGGCGCGCGAGAGCGCACCGTACTCGCCCGTGCCGCCGAGCGGCACCACGCCGTCAATGCCCTGCCCCAGCAGGTAGCGCATCAGGGCGCGTGCGGCGTCGGTGTGAATCGTGTCGTCAGCATTCACCGGCGTGGGAATCGCCGGCAGAATGCCCTTGAGTTGTGCAGAGCGAAGCATGAGTTAAACGTCCGTGAATCGTGAGTTCGGAAAAATCGGATACCGCATCAGGTCGCAAGGCTGCGCCGGCGCAGGCGCTCGGCCACCCAGATCAGTGCGGCGATGAAAAGGAACAGGCACGTGGAGACCGCGGCGATCACCGGCGAGATCTGCATCGTGAGTTCGTCCCAGAACTGCTTGGGCAGCGTGGTCGACAGGCCACCCGACGTGAACAGGGCAATCGTGAGTTCGTCGAACGACGTAGCGAACGCGAACAGGAACGACGACAGCAGGCCCGCGCCGAGAATCGGGAACGTCACGCGGCGCAGCGTGGCCCACGGACGCGCCCCAAGGCTATAAGCCGCCAGATCGAGACGTGTGTCGTAGTTACGCAGCACGGCCATCATCGTGATGACGACGTACGGCACAGCCACCACCGTATGCGCGATGGTCAGCCCGACGTTCGAGCCCACCAGACCGATCTTGGCGAAGAAATAGAACACGCCGACGGCCAGGATCATGCGCGGCACTACGATGGGAGCCAGCACGAAGGCGAGCATCGCCGACTTGCCGCGCATGCCACCGCGCACCAGCAGGAATGCGGCGGGCGTGCCGATCAGCATCGACAACAGACCGGCGCCAATGCCCACCAGCATGGATCGCGTGACCGCCTGCATCCACAGCGGCGAGTCCCAGACCTGCTGATACCACTGAAGCGAGAAGCCCTTCGGCGGCCACGCAAGCGCTGAAGCCGAGTCGAACGACACCGGAATCATCAGCAGCGCCGGGGCGGCAAGGAACACCACCAGCAGGAACACGATCACGCGCAGCACGAGTCCGTCACCCTGCTCGCCCTTGTGACGAGGCATCACGCGCAGCAGCAGATCGGTCGCACTGCCCAGCGCGCCGAGCACCTGCTCGCCGAGCGTGCGGCTCCAGCCACCGCGTCGCTTGCCCGCTTTCACGTCCCCCGCGCCGCCCGCCATCGTCGACAGACCGACCATGCGGTCATAGACGAGGAACACCACGAGCACTACGGCGAGCAGCAGCACCGAAATCGCACCGGCAAAGCCCCAGTTCAACGCCTGCATCACCTGATCGATGATGAGCTGCGTGATCATCGTTTCGTGACGTCCGCCCAGCAGCGTCGGCGTGATGAAGAAGCCGATCGACGTGACGAACACCATCAGCGCACCGGCCGCGACACCCGGCAGCGACAACGGGAAATACACGCGCCAGAACACCGTGCCGGGACGCGCGCCCAGCGTCGAGGCCGCGCTCGGCAGACGACGATCGATGTTCTCCATGACGGACAGCATCGTGAGCACGGCCAGCGGCATGAGCGCATGCACCATGCCGAGTATCACGGCCGGGAAGCTGTACAGCAGCGAGAGCGGCGCGTCGATCAGGCCGAGATCGAGCAACGTGCGGTTGACCACCCCATTACGGCCAAGCAGCACCACCCACGCGAACGTGCGCACGAGGAAGCTGGTCCAGAACGAGACCAGCAGCCAGAACAGCAGCCGTTGCTTGCGCGCGCCGGTGAGCGTCGAGAGCCGGTAGGCAATCGGATAGCCTGTCAGCACCGCGAAGAAGGTCGTGTAGAGCGAAACCTTGAGGGTGATGAGCAACACCTCGACATACACCGACGAGGCGAACAGACGCTGATATTCGGCCAGCGTGAAGCCGTTCTCGCCGCGAATGCTCAGCAACAGCAACTGGCCGACCGGATAGATCAGCATGACCGTCAGAAGAATGACGATCGGCGCCGCCATCAGCATCGGGCGCAGACGGGCGCGCCAGCGTGCCCGGCGCGGGGCCGGCTGAACGGGGCTGGATGACGAAGGACGAATCATGGCGGAGGCACTCATCGCTTACCCCGCGATCGCAACGGCGTCGTCGGCATGCCACGCGAGACCCAGCGTCTGCCCGATCTCGAAACGGTTGCCCTGACGATGCGTCGGGAAGGCCGCGACGAGCGACTTGGTCGGCTCGCCCGCCTTGCCGCCGGTGACGTCCGATTGCAGATACAGCTTCGTCATGCCGCCGGTGACCATGATGTCGGTGAGCTTCGCCGAAATCGTCGACACGCCATCGGCGTTGCTCTGACCTTCCTGGATGTGCAGATTCTGCGGACGCAGCATCAGCTTGACCGGACGGCCACGCTCGACCTGCGGATCGTAGACCATCGCGCCCGCACCATTCGCGCCCTGCACGCCCGGCATCGCCACCCGCACCTGATCGCCCGCGCGCTCGAGCACGGTCGCGTCGAGGAGGTTGGACTCACCGAGGAAGTCGGCCACGAACACGCTCTTCGGACGGAAATACAGATCATCAGGCGTGCCCAGTTGCGCGATCTCCCCGGCGTTCATCAGGCAAATGCGATCGGACATCGTCATCGCTTCTTCCTGATCGTGCGTCACATACACGATGGTGGTGCCGAGTTCGCGGTGAATGCGCTTGATCTCAAGCTGCATGTGATCGCGCAGCTTCTTGTCGAGTGCGCCCAGCGGCTCGTCCATCAGAATGATCGACGGCCGGTAGACCATGCAGCGGGCAAGCGCAATGCGTTGCTGCTGACCACCCGAGAGTTCGCGCGGATAGCGTTCTGCCACGTGCGGCAGATGCACCATTTCCAGCGCGTTCATGACCATCTTGCGGGCCGTCTGCGCGTCGGTACGGCGCATCTGCAACGGGAATGCGATGTTCTCCGCCACGGTCATGTGCGGGAACAGCGCGTAGTTCTGGAACACCATACCGATGTCGCGCTCGTACGGCGCGCCGTACGTGACATCGGTCCCGTTGATGCGGATAGCGCCCGCATCGGGCTGCGACAGACCGGCGATGAGCGAGAGCAACGTCGTCTTGCCCGAGCCGCTCGGGCCCAGCAAGGTCAGGAATTCGCCCTGGGCGACATCGAGGTCGGTCGGTGCAAGCGCGACGAAATCGCCGTAGCGCTTGGACAGGCCCGAGACTTGGAGATTGGCAACGGTCATGAGATCAGCACCCCAAAAAACGTGAAACGAAACGGCAGGTGAGGATCAGGTCAGGATCCAGCGGTTGAAGCGTTCGAGCGCCTGGCTCTGGTTCTGCTGCCAGAACTGCGCGTTGATGTGCACGCCGCTCTTCATGTTCTCGGGGAACGTCGGGCAGTTCTTCGCGACTTCGGGCTTCACATAGTTGAACGCTTCGGGTTGCGTCATGCCGGCCGGGAAGTACTTGACCAGTTCCGCCTGACGCTTCGGGTCGCTCGCGAACTTGATGAAATCGCGACAGGCAGCGGCGTTCGGCGTGCCCTTGAGAATCGACCAGTTGTCGCAACCCCAGATGTTCTGGTTCCACACGATCTCGACCGGCACGCCATTAGCCTGTGCCGACTGCGCCCGCGAGGCCCACGTGGCAACCATGTCGACTTCACCCGAGCCGAGCATCTGCTCGACCTGTGCGCCCGTGGTCCACCACACAGCGACTTGCTTGGCGATCTTGTCCAGGCTCTTGAAAGCACGGTCGAAGTCGCACGGATACACGGAGCCTGCGGCAACGCCGTCGGCCAGCAGCGCTTCTTCGATGGTGTCGAACGGATACTTGCGAATCGAGCGACGGCCCGGGAAGTCCTTCACATTCCACAGGTCGGCCCACGACGAGGGTGCCTTGCGGCCCTTGAAGGCTTCCGTGCGATACGCGAGCACCGTCGAGTAGACGTTGGTGCCCACGCCGAACGGCGACATGTACTGCTTCGGAATCTTGGCGATGGTCGGGTCGGACTCGAGACCGTGACGCTCCAGATATTCCTTGCCGCCGGAGGTCAGCAGCAAAATCGCGGGCTGGCTGATCTTGGCCATGTCCCAGGTGTAGCTGCCTGCCTCGACCATGCTCTTGATCTGCGCGGTCGGCTCGGCATTGGCCTGCACACCGACGACCTCGATGCCCGTCGCCTTGGCGAACGGCTTGTAGTACACGGCGTCGTACGCCTTGGTGTAGATGCCGCCGTCATCGCGCACGACGATGCGCTTGGTGGCGGCGCGCGACGGCGTCCACACGAACGGGAACGCCACGGCAGCAGCGCCGACGAGCGCCGTCTTCATGGCCGTGCGACGGCCCGGTTGTGCGAGCGACGCCTCGTTGTTGTCGGTAATGTCGAGCGGGCTTGCGGAGGTCTTGCGTTTCATCATGGTCTCCGGTCTTGACTGGGAGGGTGGGCGCGGCGACGGACCGCAACTTCGGCAAAGCCGCCGCGCGCGCAGTTATGGCAAAACAAACAGCAACACTGAAATGAATCAGGGAACGAGACGTCCCGGATTGAATAGTTGGTTGGGATCGAGCGCCGCCTTCACGGTGCGCATGAGGGCAAGCTCAGCCGGCGCCTTGTAGCGCTGCATCAGCGGCAGTCCCGTCTGCCCGACGCCATGCTCTGCACTGAACGTGCCGGACAGACGCGCCGCCACGTCGTTCACGCAGGCACGCATCGTGTCGCCCATCGACGCGCTGTCTGGCAGCGCCGCCCAGGCGGCAAACGAGAACATCGGGATGAAGTGCACGTTGCCGTCACCCATGTGGCCAACGATGGCGATATCGAGCCCCGGCACGACGGCGTGCACGGCGCGCGTGGCGGCGTCGATGAACTCAGGCACGCTCGAGACCGGCACGGCGCAATCCGTCGTGAGGCCGATCGCCGCCTTCTTGTTCGCTTCGCTCACGCTGTGGCGCACTTCCCAGAGGTCGGCGCGCTGGGTTTCGTTCGCCGCGATGACGGCGTCGTCGACCAGCCCTTGCTCAATGGCCTCGCCCAGCGTTTCCGTGAGTACGGATTCAAGCCCTTCGGCGTCGCGCGTGTCGGCCAACTCCACGAGCACATGCCAGGCATGCGAGCCCGAGAGCGGATTGCGACGGTTCGGCACGTTGGCCAGCACCAGATCGAGTTGGTGGCGATTCATGATTTCAAAGGCCGACAAGCGCGAGCCGCAGGCGCTCTGGAACATGCCGAGAATCTGCCGGGCAGCGGCCGGATCGCGCGGTGCGAACCAGGCGAGCGCGTGACGCGTGGGCAGCGGATGCAGCTTGAGCGCGGCCGCCGTAATGATGCCCAGCGTGCCCTCCGCACCGATGAACAGATGCTTGAGATCGATGCCCGTGTTGTCCTTGCGCAGGGCGCGCAGGCCGTCCCAGATGGTGCCGTCGGCCAGCACGACTTCGAGGCCGAGCACGTTGTCGCGCGTATTGCCGTATCGCAGCACGCTCGTGCCACCGGCATTGGTCGAGAGCGTGCCGCCGATCTGGCACGACCCCTCCGCGCCGAGACTCACCGGATACAAACGGCCGACGTCGGCCGCCGTATCCTGCACGGTTTTCAGAATGCACCCGGCTTCGACAATCATCGAGCCGTTGGCGGCATCGACCTGACGGATGTGACGCATACGCGCCAGATTCAGAATGACGGGCGATGGGCCATGCGTCGGCGGCACCGCACCGCCGCACAGGCTGGTGTTGCCGCCCTGCGGCAGGATCGGCACGCCAGCAGCGGCGCACAACTTGACGACATCGCTCACCTGCGCGGTCGACGACGGCAACACGACACACAGTGCCTCGCCCCGATAGCGCCCGCGCCAGTCTTCCGTGTAACCGGCGGTATCGGACTCGTCGCTGAGCACGGCATCCGCGCCAAGCGCATCTTGCAACCGGTGGATCAGCGTCTCGCGCGTCACTGCATCGTTCATTGCTGCCTACTCCTGAATGCCTCGGTTCAACTGCCTCGCCCTGTTGTCTCGGACAGCGCAGCGCGAGCGGTAGTGCCATGCCAGACGCACGTCTGGCGATTCGTTGTGATCAAGGATAGGCGAGAAAAAATTGCAATAAAATATCTTTAATTGCAATGCGCTCATTTTAGGTGTTTATGCGGATGCGACCTATACGACGGTCAACGCCCTCATGAGTTAAGTGATAATGAGTGTCACCCCCACACGAGGTGACGTCGACATGCCCGAAGCTACACACTTCATCGGCAATCAATGGGTCGCATCCGCGAAGCGGCCCGGCATTTCTGCCACGCCGGCCACCCCCACCATTCCCGTCATCGATCCGTCCGACGGACAACCCTTTGCCGAAATCGCCCGAGGCGACGCCGAAGACATCGACCGCGCCGTGAAAGCCGCGCGCGCAGCCTTCGAGGGCGACTGGGGCCGCACCGCCGCCGCAGAGCGCGGCCGTGTGCTGTACGCACTGGCGAATACGCTGGCAAAGCATCACGAAGAATTGGCACAACTCGAAGCACGCGACACCGGCAAGCCGCTCAAGCAGGCACGCGCCGATGCCGCCGCCATCGTGCGTTACTTCGAGTTCTACGCGGGCGCCGCCGACAAGCTGCACGGCGAGACCATTCCTTACCAGCAAGGCTTCACCGTGTTCACCGTGCGCGAGCCGCATGGCGTGACCGGTCACATCATTCCGTGGAATTACCCGCTGCAGATCTTCGGCCGCAGCGTGGCGGCCGCCTTGGCCACCGGCAATGCCTGTGTCGTCAAACCGGCCGAAGACGCTTGCCTGTCGCTGCTGCGCGTTGCCGAGTTGTCGCTGGAAGCCGGGCTTCCCCCCGGGGCGCTCAACATCGTGACGGGATATG
Source organism: Pandoraea sp. (assembly GCA_031291335.1). Lineage (GTDB taxonomy): Bacteria > Pseudomonadota > Gammaproteobacteria > Burkholderiales > Burkholderiaceae > Pandoraea. The sequence continues at coordinate 25,507 of JARLJF010000116.1, forward strand.
GTGCGGAGGCCGGCGCGGCGCTCGCGCGGCATCCGGGCATCGATCACATCTCGTTTACCGGCTCGCCCGGGACCGGCACGCTGATCTCGCAGATGGCCGCCGAAAACCATACGCCGGTCACGCTGGAGCTTGGCGGCAAGTCGCCGCAGATCATCTTTGCCGACGCCGACATGGAAGCCGTGCTGCCCGTCGTCGTCAACGCGATCGTGCAAAACGCCGGGCAGACCTGTTCGGCCGGCAGCCGTCTGCTGGTCGAGTGCGAGGCCTACGAGACGGTGCTCGCGCATCTGGCTGAAGCGTTCGCGCACCTGCGCGTGGGACCGTCGCATGACGACCTCGACCTCGGCCCGCTGATCAATGCCCGTCAACAGCAACGCGTGTGGGATTTCCTGTCCGAAGCTCAGCATGACGGCATTGCCGTGATGTCGCAGGGCGAAGTCGTCGGCAGTGCACCAGAGGCCGGGTTCTATCAGGCCCCCACGCTCCTGCGCGACGTGCCTGCGACCCATCGTCTCGCCCGCGAGGAAGTGTTCGGCCCAGTGCTCGCCGCCATGCCGTTCACCGACGAGGCCGACGCCGTGCGACTCGCCAACGGCACCCTCTACGGTCTTGCTGCCGGGGTCTGGACACGCGACGGCGGACGACAGATGCGAATGGCACGCGCCATCCGCGCGGGGCAAGTCTTCATCAACAACTACGGTGCGGGCGGTGGCGTGGAGTTGCCGTTCGGCGGCATGCGGCACTCCGGCCACGGGCGCGAAAAAGGCTTCGAAGCGCTATACGGCTTCACCACGCTCAAGACGGTCGCCATCCGCCACGGTTGAACACACGTCATTCGCAACACCCGCAGCACGCAACCTGACCAAGATCACAGCGACGCGCCGGCCGCCCCTCAGCGATCTCGCGCTTCGCCACAACGAGGCAACTCAGGAGACAAGGCATGCGTTTGCAAGAGAAAGTCGCCATCGTGACGGGCGCCGGTTCGGGCTTCGGCGAGGGCATCGCCAGGACGTTTGCGCGCGAAGGCGCCGCCGTCATCGTCAACGATCTGAACCGTGAAGCCGGCGAGCGCGTCGCGGGCGAAATTACTGAGGCGGGCGGCCGGGCCGCATTCGTGTACGGCGACGTGTCACGCGAAGACGATCACGTCACCCTGCTCGATGAAGCCGTCACGCGGTTCGGTCATCTCGACATCGTGATCAACAACGCGGGCACCACGCATCGCAACAAGCCGCTGCTGGAAGTCACGGAGGCCGAGTTCGATCGCGTCTACGCCGTGAACGTCAAGAGCATCTTCTGGAGCGCACGCGCCGTTATCCCCTACTTCCTGCAACGCGGCGGCGGCGTGATGATCAACATCGCGTCCACCGCAGGCGTGCGCCCACGCCCGGGGCTCGTCTGGTACAACGGCAGCAAAGGCGCCGTGATTACCGCGAGCAAGGCCATGGCCGCCGAGTTCGGCCCGCACAACATCCGCGTGAACTGCGTCAATCCGGTGATCGGCGACACGGGGCTGACCGCCGAATTCATGGGCGTGCCCAATACCCCCGAGAATCGCGCGAAATTCCTCGCCGGCATTCCGCTCGGACGCTTCTCCACGCCACAGGACATTGCCAACGCCTGTCTTTATCTCGCCAGCGACGACGCCGCCTTCATCACCGGCGTCTGCCTCGAAGTCGACGGCGGCCGTTGCATCTGAGCGTTCCAACGTTTTTGCAGTCGGTAGCACCCGTAGTTGTCGCACTCACACCATAACGACAGACAACACAACGTCAAACCGGAGGAGATTCCGTATGAACAGCGTTCCGACGCCCCCGTCGCCGATGGCCAACACCCCATCGGCGGACTTTGAAGCGGCCACCTACCGCAAGGTCGGCTGGCGGCTGATTCCGTTTCTGCTGCTGTGCTATGTAGTCGCGTACCTCGACCGCGTGAACGTAGGCTTCGCCAAGTTGCAGATGGTCGGCGACCTGCAATTCTCCGAGACGGTGTTCGGTCTCGGCGCGGGCATCTTCTTCATCGGTTACTTCATCTTCGAAGTGCCGAGCAACGTGATCCTGCACCGCGTGGGCGCGCGCGTGTGGATCGCGCGGATCATGATCTCGTGGGGCATCATCTCGGGCGCGATGATGTACGTCACCACCCCCGCGATGTTCTACGTCATGCGATTCCTGCTCGGCGTGGCCGAGGCGGGCTTCTTCCCCGGCATCATTCTGTACATCACGTACTGGTATCCGGCCTCGCGGCGCGGACGCATGACCGCATGGTTCATGACGGCCGTGGCACTGTCGGGCCTGATCGGCGGCCCGCTCTCGGGCTGGATTCTCAAGGACATGAGCGGCGTGTCCGGCCTCGCGGGCTGGCAGTGGATGTTTCTGATCGAAGCCGTGCCGTCCGTGCTGATCGGCATTGCCGTATTGTTCGTGCTCGACGACCGTATTCGCGACGCGAAATGGCTCAGCGAAGCCGAGAAATCGATGCTCGAGCGCAACATCGCCAGCGACGTGCTGACCAAGGAAGATCTGCCGCTGCGGCAGGTGTTCTCCAGCCCGCGCGTGTGGATGATGAGCCTCATCTACTTCTCGTTCGTGATCGGTCTGTACGGCGTGGGCTTCTGGCTGCCGACGATCATCAAGGGCACGGGCGTGACCGATCCGTTGCAGATCGGTTTGCTAACGGCGATTCCGTACTTCTTCGCGGTGATCGCGATGGTCGTGGTCGGACGTCGCTCCGATCTGCGCGGCGAGCGACGCTGGCACATTGCGATTCCCGCATTTCTCGGTGCCGTCGGTCTGTTCCTCTCGACGGTCTGGAGCCACAACACGCAACTCGCCATGGTCGCGCTGACGCTGGCCACGATGGGCATCATGATCGTGCTGCCGCTGTTCTGGAGTCTGCCCACGGCATTTCTGGGGGGCACGGCTGCGGCGGCGGGCATCGCGATGATCAACTCGCTGGGCAATCTGGCCGGCTTCGTCGGCCCGTACCTGATCGGGTTTCTCAAGGACGCAACCCAGAGCACCAACAGCGGCATGTTCCTGCTCACGGTCTTCATGATTCTGGGCGGACTGCTCACGCTCTCTGTGCCCGCGAGACTCGTCAACAAGTAACGGCCATTCAGATCGCCTGACGAAACATCGTCTTGGCGACCGAGACCCAGACACCACGGGGCCGTTGGCCCGTTGGTTCCCCTCGGAGTAACATGCATGAGGCCGTCCCCGCCGGGACGGCCTGTTTTTTGCCCCCATAGATCCGCATGTCCGCCAACGACTCACAGACGACGCCGGCCGGTGTCGCGCTCACGCCCGCCGAGATCAAATCGATCCTCTCCGGCCTGCTGCTCATCATGTTTCTCGGCTCGCTCGATCAGACCATCGTCGCGCCAGCGCTGCCGACCATCGCGCGCGACCTTGGCAGTTTCGACGCCGTCTCGTGGGTCGTCACCGCGTATCTGCTCTCGTCCACCGCCATCACGCCCATCGTCGGCAAACTCTCCGATCTGTTCGGACGACGCGTCATCATCGCCGTGAGCGTGGCGGTCTTCCTCGTGGGATCGATCTTGTGCGCACTCGCCCCAAGCATGCTCGCGCTGATCCTCGCGCGCGGTGTGCAGGGACTGGGCGGCGGCGGGCTCATTGCGCTATCGAACACGGTGATCGCGGATATCGTCTCGCCCCGTGAGCGCGGCCGGTATCAGGGGTATATCTCCGGCATGTTTGCGGTTTCCGGCGTGGCCGGGCCCGTGACCGGCGGTGTGTTCGCGCAGTACCTGAACTGGACACTTATCTTCTGGATCAACCTCCCGCTCGGCGTGCTCGCCATCTATCTGAGCGACCGCGCACTGCGCCGGCTGCCCAGACGCGAAGGCAAGCCGAGCATCGACTACCTCGGGTCGGTGCTGCTGATCGCCGCCACCGTCTGCCTGTTGCTTGCGCTCACGTGGGGCGGGCATCGATATGCCTGGTTTTCGATGGAAATCGGTGGCCTGGTCGTCGCCGCCGTGGTCATCGGCGCCGTCTTCCTGCATCATCAACGTACCGTGCGCGAACCGTTGCTGCCGCTTGCGTTGCTCGCCAACCCGGTGTTCCGGATGACGTCGACGATGGCCGTGCTCGTGATGATGGTCAACATCAGCATCGGGATCTACGTGCCGCTGTATCTTCAGTTGCAACGGGGCGAATCGGCCAGTAGCTCAGGGCTGATGCTGATCCTGCCGCTGCTGGGCATCGTGGCGGGCGCGCTCAGCTCGGGGCACTACATGCGCAAGACGGGGCACTACAAGCGTCCGCCGCAGATCGGCTTGCCGGTGGCATTTCTGGGACTCGCGACGATTGCGCTGGGGGTGCAGTCGCTCCCGCTCGTGGTGATCGGGCTGTGCCTGGGACTCGTCGGGATCGGTTTCGGTTCGGCCATGCCGGTCATGACGGTGGCCACGCAAAATGCCGTCGCACCGCGCGACATCGGCATCGCAACGGCTGCGCACGCCTTCTTCCGGGCGCTGGGCGGCATGATCGGTGTGGCGATGTTCGGTGCGCTCATCGTCGGGTTGCTGGTGTCCGGCGCGGGCGAGAGCGGTGGCGCACCGCGTGAACTGACCGACTTCCTGCGCCCGGGCGGCGCCCCCGCCGGCATGGAAGATCACCTGCGCATCGCCTTCGGCGCTTTCTTTGGCGGCAGTGCGCTGATCGCGGCGCTGGCCATCGTCGCGCTCGGCAAGCTGCCTGAATTGCCGTTGCGTCAGAGTTCGGGCAACGAGGCGACGGCCATCGAGTGACAACGAGGCCCTTCCGACGCGCTGCCTGAGCGGTTCTGCAAAGCCCGGACGCACGCCGCAAAGTACCCCGTCCTGCTTCACGGCACAGTGCGGACTCCCTTTCATCACATCAGGAGTCCGTAGTGTTCCCGTCTTCACTTCCGACCACGACCGCATCATTTACCGCGACTACGGATACGACCACCGCGACGACGAGCAGCGAAACCGCCACAACGACGTCGCGAGCCGCCCTTCTCGCCGATTTCTGGCAGGCCACGCAATTCTCACCAAGTCCGCCGACATCGATGGCGACAACGGTGGACGCCCCGGAAACGTCACTAGCGACGGCGCCCGCGACGGGTTTGCCATGTTCCGAAATGCGTTTGGCGTTTTCCGGCCTATTCCAAAGCGACGCCCTGTCACCTGAGAATGCCAGCGCCTTCGATTTCAGCGCGTATGGCTTCGGCGAGCCAAGCGAGGCAACGTCGTTGCACGCCCCTGAGTCGCAGGCAGGCAAACGGACATTCGATTTTGCGTTCGGTGCCGAGACTTCCGGCGATGACGAGTACCGGGCACGGCTCGCCGCCTTGCCGAAGATTCCGGCGCTGGAGCCGACCCCATCAACATCGGGACTAATGCGTGGCGCGAGTGTCTCGATCTCGAATCAGACACTGCGCAAAACACTGCTCACCCTGGCAGACGCCGGCACACAGGCCGAGGACTGGTTTGCCACGTTGGAGTGGAGAGCGGTCGATACCGCACTGGAAAAAGGTGCTTATCCGGACGCCCACCGCCTACTCCAAGGGCTTGTCAGGCGACTCGAAACCGAACAGACGATCGCCGATTGGCCCGTGGCCTTCGAGCGTGTCGTATCACTCGCCACACGCTTCGAATCGCGCACGGCGAACGCCGCTAAAACACTGCTGCTCACCCACGATGGTGCGGCGGGCGCGCAGGCGCAACGACTCGCCAGGACGTCGACACAGGCCAGCATCGATCGCCTGATTACCCATCGTCTTCATGCCATAGGGGATATGCCCGCGCAGAACCGAGCCGAGGCGTGGGACAAACTACTCGCCAGCCTCCAACGCACGACCGCGGGCCATAGCACGGCACGCCTCACGATGCTCGCGACGTTCATCCGTCTGCTGCCAGAGGCGGAGCAGAACTCGTCCGCGCGGGCCATTATCACCGCCGCGGCCCCACTCAAAGAGCATGACGGCTGGGGCGAACTCACGAAGGCATTACTCGGCGCCGTGCGGGCAGAGGACGTGGCGGCAGTCGCGCGCGCGATCGTCCAGCCGCATCCGGACCACGGGCTGTGCGGCATTCCTATGAAAAACGCGGTGGAAGCGATCTCACATCGACTCAGGGATGTGCCGACGCACGAAAGCCGACCACTGTTTGACCACCTCGTGGAAATCATCACGTCGAAAGGCGATTTCGACGATTTGATTTTCTCGGACGACGAACGCATCGAGATGCTGCAAAGCCTTCGTTCGACTTGCGCCTACGCGGGTTTCAAGGACTGCGCCAGGGAAGTCCGTTACGCGCTCGTTGAAGCGCTCAAGAACTACGAGGAAAACGCGCTGGCCTGACGCGAGAGGAAACGAGGGAGACTGGCCGAGGTTCGCGCGCACGAGAATGCCGGCGGCGGACACCGCTGGCACCTGCATAGACGCAGGTGCCAGCGACGCGTGGAGAGACTTACGCGGTGGCGCAGGCCCGGTAGTGACGGTTGGCCTGATCCATCTGGCCAAGACCTTCGAAGAGTTGCGCCAGCGCGAGATGCACGCGCTGCTGCAAATGACGCTCGTCAGTGTGACGCAGCGCGCCTTCAAGGAAGGTCTGCGCCTTGCCCCACAAACGCTGATGCTGGCACAGCTTGCCCAGCGCGAAGAGCAGATCGGGATCGTTCGGATGGCGCTGCTGCCAAGCCTCGGCCTTCTGGATGAGCGGCAGGGCGTCGCCGCCCGCACACTCCGCATAGCGGCGCAGCAGACGCGGGTCCCAGTGCTCGGCCAGTGCCGCTTCGACGATGTCGCGCGCCTCGCGCGGACGGTCGAGCGAGATCAGCAGCTCTGCGGCCACATCGGCAATTCGCGCCGACGTACGCGTGTCGGCCGGCAGCGCTTGCCAGCACTTGAGCAATGCGTCGGCATCGTGGCGATGATCGCGCAGAATGCCCTCGCTGGCCGTTTGCTTGAGCTTGGCCGCCAGCGCCGGATGCAGTGCCTCGCGCTTCTCCAGCACCTTGAGCAGGTTCAGCACTTCGGGCCAATGCTTCAGATGCTGATGCGCCCGCAAGGCGACCAATTGCGCCTGCATGCGACGCGCACCCTGCGCCCGCATTTCGGTAAGCGCTTCGAGCGCGCCTTCCGCATCACGGGTATCGACGCGCAGCTCGGCCGTCTGCAATAGACGTGCCTCTTCCAGATTCGCCCCTTGTGCCTCGGCCAGCCATGCATCGCGCCGCGCAAACTCGCGCATCCGGTGCGCCGCACGGGCCCCGATAATCGCCGCCACACCCCGATTGTCGTCCTGCTCGGCGGCTTCGCGCGCCGCCTTCTCGGCACGCGTATAGCGCCCCGCGAAGAGGTTCGCCACCGCGTCACGCAACGCGATGTTCGCGCGACGGCTGCGCTGGCGATTGCGGTAAGCGGCCACACGCTCGGGCATCTTGTAGATGTGGCGCAGGATCCGAATGATCACGTACAGCGCAAAGAACAAGGCCAGCAGCGCCAGCACAAAAAGGTTCAGCGATACGTCAACACGGTACGGCGGCACCAGCATCACCACCTGCCCATGATTGAACGTGGCCAGCACGGCGAAGCCGGCCGCCACCGCGAACAGGAGCGTCAACCAGATCAATCCTCGCATGCGCGGCTCCTTACGGCTTTTCCTTGACGTCCTTGACCTGACCGATGGCGGTCAGGCTGGCGTCAAGGGTCGGCAGTTCGATCGTGCGCGAGCCCGAGTCGACCTGATCGAGCAACGTTTTCACGGCAGCGATGCGGCGTGACTTCGCATCGAAGTACTTGTCGAGCGCAGCCTGTGCGACCACCACGTCGCTATGCACAGCCGCCGCGTTGCGTGCGAGCAGCGCCAGACGCGCATTGAGCAAACGCAGCTTCAGATTGGCGCGCAGGAAAGCGCCCTGCTCCGGTGCCACGAGCATCACATCCGGATCGTCCAGACGACGCACCTGCACCAGTTGCTTGAGGCTACCCAGCATTTCGGAGGACAGACGATGCCACGTCGCCTTCCAGCCCGCCTCGCCAGCGCCGCTCGGGCCACTCGCGTCCGACTTCGGCTCGACGCGTTGCTCCTCGGCCTGCAACGGCAGCGTGTCGATCATGGCGATGGCTTGATCGAGCTTGCCCGTGAGTTGCGGCAGATCGGCCGCCGGCACCGCCTTCAGGCGGTCGATGTCCTTCTTCAGGGCATCGCGCACACCGGCGAGTTGCGGGGCGCCAGTGCGTGCCAGACGGGCGTCGGCGCCCTCCAGCGCAATCAGCGCGCCACGCACGTTACCGGTGAGTTGCAACTGTTGATTGGCACTCGTGACGATCTGCTCGGTCTCTGCCAGCACCCATTCGTCGCGGTTGTGCGCGAGTTCCTGATAGAGCTGTTCGAGCGCGGCCTGCTGGCTGCGCGAGTCGGACACGCGGCCCTCGAGCGACGTGAGCCGGTTCTGCAGATCGCGCTGATTGTCGAGCGCCTGCGCGGTCCGTACCTGCGCCTGCATGACCTGTGCGTCGCCAGACTGCTGACGGCGCGCCATTTCCTGCTGCACGCGGTCGAGCTTCTGGTTGAGCGACCAGCCGCCGATGCCGGCACCCGCCGACACGAGCACGAAGAGCAGCCACGGTAGCGCGGCCCCCGAGCCACGACGCTTCTGCGGCGGCTCCGGGGGTTGCCACGCAGGCGGAACCCCCGCTGTGCCGTAGGGGGCACCGCTGGTCGCCGTTGAATTCGATGCCGTCGGGCCGGTCGACGCCGACGGGTTCTGGGAAGACTCTGGAACGCGATTATCTGTCGTCATGCTTGACTTGAATGGGATCCGCCCATGTTTTGAGTGCCGCCAGCAAGTTCTCATCGCCGGGCGCGCACTGCGTAATCCTATCAAACCCCGCGGCGTGCGCGGCATCTGCGATGCGCGCATGCGACGTGAAGCACGCCGCTGCGAGGATTTGCGCCAGCACTTGGGGGGTGCCCGGCGTGTGAAGACCGTCGCGCGTACCGTACCGCGCAGCGAGCAATGTGGCCAGATGCCGGACTGCCTCGGAACTGGTTAGCACCCACGCGCAACGCGTGGGCAAGCTCAGCCGGGCTTCGAGTGCGGCCCATGCAGCGGCGTCCGGTGCGGGCGCGCGGCGCGTGTAGGCGCTCACGATATCGACCTGTGCGCCATTCTCGCGCAATGTGTCGGCCAGCAGTTCGCGGCCGCCGTCACCACGCACGAGCAGCACGCGGCATCCGGCGAGCGCCGTCAGGTCGAGCTGTTCGAGCAACGCTTCCGAGTCGAATCGTGCCGCCGGCCCCCCCGGCGGCACGATCACCCGATGCCGCGGCGCAGCGATACCCGCCTCCGCCAGTGCCTGCGCACTGCCCGGACCGACCACCGCCACCGGCAATGCCGCCGGCCAGAGATCACCCGCGTCGCGGGCCGTCTCACGACCATCGAGAGACTGAAGATGCACCAGCCGCGCCAGCGCATGCGCTACGGCATTGGGCGAGACAAACACCGTCAGCGTGTAAGACGATAGCGAGCGCAGTGCATTATCGAGCGCGGCCAGGGCGTCGGGGTCGGCTTGCGCCGCGATATCCAGCAACGGAAACGCCAGCGTGTCGATGCCTTCGGCGTTCAGCGCCTGAGCCAGTGCGTCCGCCTGCCCATCAGGGCGCGTGAGGATCGCGCATGGCGCGGGCACCGGGGAGGCAGCGGCGCCGGCGACAGCGCGTCCAGACGCCGTCTCCGGCGTCAGACCGGCATCGGGCGGCGGGGCCGGCGCGCGCGGGCTCAAGCGGGAGGGTCCTTCGGCTCGGACGGCGGTACCAGCGCCAGTCCGCCCGCGTCGATCAACTCCTGAGCCACACGCTGGCCCAATGCCTCGGCGCCCGCCACGTCGCCCCGGGCGACAGTGGCCGCGCCCTGTGCGCGAAGCACCGTAGCACCATCCGTAGACGCGATGAAAGCGCGCAACGCCAGTTCGCCCTGCGGCGTGAACTCGGCGAAAGCCCCCAGCGGCACCTGACAAGAGCCGCCCAAGGCTCGCGAAACGGCGCGCTCGGCGCTGACCGCCAGTGTGGTGTTGGCATCATGCAACGGTGCGAGCCATTGCAGGATTTCGGGACGTCCTGCGCGCACTTCGATGCCCAGCGCGCCCTGCCCGGCCGCGGGCAGGCTGGCGTTCGTCGGAATCGTGGCACGGATGCGTGCGGCAAGGCCCAGGCGCTTGAGGCCGGCCGCCGCGAGAATGATCGCCGCGAAATCGCCCCGGTCGAGCTTGCCCAGACGCGTATCGAGATTGCCGCGCAGCGGCGCGACCTTCAAATGCGGATATTGCGTGCGCAGGCTCACTTCACGGCGCAGGCTCGACGTGCCGACCACTGCCCCGGCGGGCAACGCATCGAGGCTGTCGTAGTCGTTGCTCACGAAGGCATCGCACGGATCTTCGCGCTCGAGCACGGCCGCCAGCGTGAAGCCGTCGGGCAGTTGCATCGGCACGTCCTTGAGCGAATGAACGGCGAGATCGGCGCGCCCATCGGCCAGCGCAAGTTCGAGTTCCTTCACGAACAATCCCTTACCGCCGACCTTCGCGAGCGAGCGATCGAGAATCTGGTCACCACGAGTGGTCATTCCGAGAATACTCACGTGACACTGCGGATATAATTTGTGCAGCGCGTCACGCACGTGTTCGGCTTGCCACATGGCGAGCCGGCTCTCGCGCGAAGCGATCACCAGGGTTTCAGGAGCAGCGAAGTTCATTCAGCAACCGCGTGAAGACCAAAAGAAAAAATGGTAACACGCTTGACCGGCCCGAACGGCTGGTCTCGAGAGGAGCGACATGAAGAGCAGCGCAAAGGTAAAAGCCCCGCAAGAGGGCCTCGCCAAGTCGGTCGGCAAAACTCCCCCCGCGAAGGCAGCAGCCGCGGCCCCATCCACTTCCCAGCCGACGTTGGCCGCATTGGATGCGCCGGCGAACGCCAAGGCGCCCAAAGCTCGCCGCTCGCGCGAAGACAAGGATGCCCCGCTGCGCGAGGACATACGCTTCCTCGGCCGCCTGCTTGGCGACGTGCTGCGCGAGCAACAAGGCAGCGCCGCCTTCGATCTGGTCGAGACCATTCGCCAGAACGCCGTGCGCTTTCACCGTGAAGGGGATCGCAGCGCCGCCCGCGCGCTCGACACTTTGCTGGGCGGCCTGACCAACGAGCAAGCCATTCAGGTGGTGCGCGCGTTCAGCTACTTCTCGCATCTGGCCAATATCGCCGAGGACCGCCACCACAACCGGCGTCGCCGCGTACACGCCCTTGCGGGCAGCCGCGCGCAGCCGGGCAGTCTGAGCGCCGCCCTGCAAAGCCTGAAAGACGCCGGCCGCGCCGACCCCGCCACGCTGCAGGCGTTCTTCGCCAGCGCGCTCATCGTGCCGGTGCTCACCGCACACCCGACCGAAGTCCAGCGCAAGAGCATTCTCGACGCCGAGCGCGAAATCGCCCGTCTGCTCGCGCATCGCGACGACGCCCTCACAGAACGTGAGTCGTCGCGCAATACCGAATCGATGCGCGCCTACGTCACCACGCTGTGGCAGACCCGCATGCTGCGTAGCTCGCGTCTGACCGTGGCCGACGAAATCGAAAACGCGCTGTCGTATTACCGCAGCACGTTCCTCACCGAAATTCCCGCGCTGTACGACGATGTGAGCGCCGAGCTGCACGACGCCGTGCCGAGCGTGCGCGCGGAGGGTCTTGGACGCTTCCTGCAAATGGGCAGTTGGATCGGCGGCGATCGCGACGGCAATCCGAACGTCACGGCGCAAACGCTGCAACTGGCGATCACGCGTCAGGCCGCCGAGATCTTTGCGCATTACCTCGAAGAAGTGCACTTGCTGGGGGCGGAACTGTCCGTCTCGCAACTGCTCGCCGGGGCAAGCGACGCATTGCTCACCCTTGCGCGTCGCTCGCCCGACGACTCACCGCACCGCACCGACGAGCCCTATCGACGTGCGCTCATCGGCGTGTACGCCCGTCTGGCGGCCACAGCCCGCGAATGGGTCGGCCACGTGCCGCATCGCGGCGCGATCGGCAACGCCAGCCCGTATCTCGATGCGGCCGAATTCATCTCGGATCTGAACACGGTCGTCGCGTCGCTCATGGCGCATCACGGCGGCGCGCTGATCTCGCAGCGGCTCGGCCCGCTCGTGCGTGCGGCAGAGGTGTTCGGCTTCCATCTGGCAAGCATCGACCTGCGCCAGAGTTCGGATATTCACGAAGCGGTGATCGCGGAGTTGTTCGCCAAGGCGGGCGTCGAAGCGAATTACGCGAAGCTCGACGAGAGCGGGAAGCTCGCGCTGCTGCTGCGCGAATTGCGTGAGCCGCGCCCGCTCTTCTCGCCGTATCTCGACTACTCGCAGCGCACCCGCGACGAGTTGGCCGTGTTTGCGGCCGCCCGTGACATCCGCGCCCGCTTCGGTCCGCGTGCGGTACGCAACTACATCATTTCCCACACGGAAACCGTGAGCGATCTGGTGGAAGTCATGCTGCTGCAAAAGGAGACGGGGCTCTTTCACGGTGCGCTCGGCAGCGATAGCGCAAAGGCCGTGGAGCCCAAAGTCGGCGCGATGGTCATCCCGCTCTTCGAGACGATTGCCGACTTGCGCAACGCGCCCGTCATCATGCGCGAGTTCTTCGACATCCCCGGCATGTCCGACGTGATGACGCAGCAAGGGGGCGAGCAGGAAGTCATGCTCGGCTACTCGGACAGCAACAAGGACGGCGGCTTCCTCACGTCGAACTGGGAGCTGTACAAGGCGGAACTCGCGCTGGTGCATCTGTTCGAGGAGAAAGGCATTCGTCTGCGCCTGTTCCACGGCCGGGGCGGCACCGTGGGTCGTGGCGGTGGCCCGACCTATCAGGCCATCCTGTCGCAGCCGCCGGGCACCGTGAACGGGCAGATCCGGCTGACGGAGCAAGGCGAAATCATCTCGAGCAAGTTCGCCAACCCCGAGATCGGGCGGCGCAACCTCGAGACGATCGTGGCCGCCACGCTCGAAGCGACGCTGCTGCCGAGCCGCAACCAGCCACCGCGTCTGGCCGCGTACGAGAAGGTCATGCAGACGCTCTCCGACACGGCCTTCGCGGCGTATCGCAACCTTGTGTACGAGACGCCGGGCTTCACCGACTACTTCTTCTCGGCCACGCCGATTGCGGAAATCGCCGAACTGAACATCGGTTCGCGCCCTGCCTCGCGTAAATTCTCCGATCCGAAAAATCGCCGCATCGAAGACTTGCGGGCCATTCCGTGGGGATTCTCGTGGGGCCAGTGCCGCCTGCTTATCACGGGCTGGTACGGCTTTGGCAGCGCGGTCAGCGCGTATCTCGATGGCGTCGATGGCGCCGATGGCGACGACGGGAAGGACGGCAAGGGCAACGAAACGGGCCGCGAGAAGCGTCTCGACACGTTGCGTCAGATGGTCAAACGCTGGCCGTTCTTCGCGAATCTGTTGTCGAACATGGATATGGTGCTCGCCAAGACCGACCTGGGCGTTGCCTCACGTTACGCCGAACTGGTGGCAGATGAGAAGCTGCGCAAGCGCGTTTTCAACCGCATCGTTGGCGAATGGCAGAGCACGTCGCAGGCGCTCGCCCTCATCACCGGTCACGAGGAACGGCTCGCGGACAACCCGCTGCTAGCACGCTCGATCAAGAACCGCTTCCCGTACCTCGATCCGCTCAATCACTTGCAGGTCGAGTTGCTGCAACGGCATCGCGCGGGCGAATCGGACGAGCGCGCACGGCGTGGCATCCATCTGTCCATCAACGGCATTGCGGCGGGGCTGCGTAATACCGGCTGATTGGCTGACTGGCTGAAGCACGAATTGACGCCTGAAATGCATCACACTGCGCCGGCTCCGCAATACGCGGGGTTGGCGCAGAACGCCGGCTCTCGAGAGACCTCTTTGCGGACTTCCGCAGACTTGCGCGGTCCGCGGTCCGGGCCGCCGTCCGGTTCGTAGTCGCCAACACCGCCAGTTCACCGCCAATTTTCGAGACCCTTGGGATTCTACCCAACGACAGTCGACCGATAGGACGGTATATTTCGACGGATTCGATCCGATGGCTGCCGGGGGGCCAATCCATCATGCATTCCGATTCCAACGCACTAGCTGCACTATCCGCACGCACAGCACGCACTACTACCCATACGACTTGCACTGCCCGTATCACCTGCACCACCCGCGTACGTCGGGCTGCCACGCTACTCACAGCGACGGCGCTCGCACTGCTTTCCTCTGGCACGCAGGCCGGCACTGCCGCCCCGATGCCCGCGCGCGACGCCAGCACCTATCCGTCGAACACGCTCACCGCCGCTGCGCCGCATGGCGTGCGGGGCCTCGCCGTGCGTCTGGTCTCGCAGACGCTGGCAGCCTCGCCCGACACGTCGACCAAGCCGACCAAGCCGCGGCCGGTCGTCGACCCGGTACTCGACCCGCTAATGAACGGCATTCTGGAGCGTCTGGCGATCAGCGAAGCGGTGGCACGCACCAAATACACCTCCGGCAAACCGGTTCAGGACACCCCGCGCGAACAGGCGTTGCTTGACAGCGTGGGAGAGCGCGCCGCGCAGTTCGGCCTGACGCCCGCGCAAGCCCGTACCTTCTTCCGTTTGCAGATCGAGGCAGGCAAGCTGGTGCAGACCGCCCTGCTGGCTCGCTGGGCGCGTGAGGGCCGCGCCCCGGGCGAGCCCGTCGATCTGGCCTCGCGACTGCGCCCGGCGCTCGACCGGCTGGGCACGTCGCTCATGCACGATCTCGGACGCCTGTGCGCGCTGCCCGACGATCCGACACGCATGGCGCGCATTCATCAGGCCCGTGAGCGCATCGCGAAGGCGGCGAAGCTCGAAGCGCTGCAACGCGCGGCGTTCGACGAAGCAACCTCGGGCCTCTGTCTGTCGGCGCCGCCGCGCATCTGGACACTGTCGCAGGCGAACTGACCGAGGCAGGCCCGGCGCGGGGCCTGTCGTGGCGACACCGTCGGGGTTGTATAATCACGGTTTTCCGTGCTCTGCCACGGTTTGCTTCAATTTGCCCCGATGGGCCTCGATTAGCCACGCTACGACAATGACCTCCCAACTCCACAAGAAAGGCGAAGCCTGGTCGGCCCGCTTTTCCGAACCCGTTTCCGAACTCGTCAAGCGCTATACGGCGTCGGTGTTCTTCGACAAGCGCCTCGCGCTGTTCGACATCGAAGGCTCGCTCGCGCATGCCGACATGCTCTCGGCACAAGGCATCATCAGCGCCCAGGATCTCGCCGATATCCAGCGCGGCATGACGCAGATCCGCGGCGAGATCGAGCGAGGCGAGTTCGAGTGGCAACTGGATCTCGAAGACGTTCACCTGAACATCGAAGCACGCCTGACCGCCCTGATCGGCGACGCCGGCAAGCGCCTGCACACCGGCCGCTCGCGTAACGATCAGGTCGCGACCGACATCCGTCTGTGGCTGCGTAGCGAAATCGACCGCATCGGCAATCACCTCGGCGATCTGCGCCGTGCGCTGCTCGATCTGGCCGAGCAGCACAGCGCCACGATCCTCCCGGGCTTCACCCATCTGCAAGTGGCACAGCCGGTGACGTTCGGTCATCACCTGCTGGCTTACTTCGAGATGTTCAGCCGCGACGCCGAGCGCATGCTCGATGTGCGCCGCCGCGTGAACCGTCTGCCGCTGGGCGCCGCCGCACTGGCCGGCACGAGCTACCCGATCGATCGTGAGCGCGTTGCCGCATCGCTCGGCTTCGAGGAAGTCTGCGCAAACTCGCTCGACGCGGTGTCGGATCGCGACTTCGCCATCGAATTCACGGCCGCCGCAGCGCTCGTGATGACGCACATCTCGCGCTTCTCGGAAGAACTGGTGCTGTGGATCAGCCCGCGCGTGGGCTTCATCGATCTGGCCGATCGTTTCTGCACCGGCAGCTCGATCATGCCGCAGAAGAAGAACCCCGACGTGCCCGAGCTGGCGCGCGGCAAGACGGGCCGCGTCAACGGTCACCTGATCGCCCTGCTCACGCTGATGAAGGGCCAGCCCCTGGCGTACAACAAGGACAATCAGGAAGACAAGGAGCCCCTGTTCGATACGGTCGACACCGTCATCGACACGCTGCGCATCTTCGCGGACATGGTGCCGGGCATCAAGGTGCGCGAAGCCAATATGCGCAACGCCGCGCTGCAAGGCTTCTCGACGGCAACCGATCTGGCCGACTACCTCGTCAAGAAGGGTCTGCCGTTCCGCGATGCTCACGAAATCGTGGCTCACGCCGTGAAGATCTGCTCGGATCGCGACATTGATCTGGCCGACCTGTCACTCGTCGAGTTGCAGAAGTTCTCGCCGCTCGTCGGTGAAGACGTCTTCGAGTGCCTCACGCTCGAAGGCTCGGTCGCCAGCCGCAACCATATCGGTGGCACGGCCCCGGCACAGGTGCAGCGCGCCATCGCCGCGGCTCGCGCGAAGCTTGCCAAGTAAAGTCGTCTGGCTGAGTCTCCGGGCACGTTCCGACTGATTGAGACTTCGCCGGCTTCAACGAAAATGCCACCCTTTCGGGTGGCATTTTTTATTGCGATGAACCGCGTCACACGCCTCGCATCAGAACAGCGGCAACGACAGGAACCCCTTGATGATGAGCGCGTTGAGGATGTCGATGAAGAACGCCCCGACCATCGGCACGATCAGGAACGCGATGTGCGACGGACCGAAACGCTCGGTCACCGCCTGCATGTTGGCAATCGCCGTCGGCGTCGCGCCCAGCCCGAAGCCGCAATGGCCAGCGGCAAGCACTGCCGCATCGTAGTTGCTTCCCATGACGCGGAACGTGACGAAGATCGCGTACACGGCCATTGCGACCGCCTGCACGACGAGAATCACGATCATCGGCAACGCCAGCGTCGAGAGGTCCCACAGGCGCAACGTCATGAGCGCCATCGCCAGAAACAGCGACAGACTCACGTTGCCCAGCACGGACAATGAACGCTCGAACACTTCATAGCCCACGAGCGACAGCAGGTTACGCACGACAACCCCGGTGAAAAGCACGCAAACGAAGGTTGGCAATTCAAACGCCGTGCCCGACAGCCAGCGCGCAATGATCTCGCCGCCCAGCAGGCAGATCGCGATCATCGCAACCGTCTCGATCAGCGCCTGCGCGGTGATCAGACGCACCGTGTGCGGTTGCTCGAAGCCTTCCGGCGCTGCGTCCTTCGCGGCATCGACGCCCGGCACCGTGTTGCCCAGACGACTCACGAGATAACGCGCCACCGGGCCACCTAGCAAGCCGCCCAGCACCAGCCCGAAGGTGGCGCAGGCCATTGCGATCTCCAACGCCGACTGCACACCGTAGCGCGTGGTCAGCGTCTCGCCCCAGGCTGCGCCCGTGCCATGACCACCCGCCAGCGTGATCGACCCGCCCAGCAGGCCGACGCCCGGCGCCAGACCCATCATCGTGGCAAGACCGACACCGATCGCGTTCTGCATGATCAACATGCCCGCCACCACGCCGAGGAACAGCACCAACCGACGCCCGCCCGCCTTCAGACTGGCCAGATTGGCCGATAGACCGATCGTGGCGAAGAAGGCGAGCATCAGGGGCGTTTGCATCGAGGTATCGAACTTCAGCTCGACGTGCCCGAACTGGCGCAGCGCCAAGGCGCCCACCGCGACAAGCAACCCCGCAGCCACCGGTTCCGGAATGCTGTAGGTGCGCAGCGGGGAGATCCACTCCACCAGTTTGCGGCCCAGTAACAACACCAACGTGGCACATACGAGCGTGCCGTAGTTACTGAACACCAATTGTCCGGTTTCCATGAACCCCCCTGCTCGAAAAAAGTGCGTTGAGTGTAGCAATCGAATTGGCGCAAATTACTGGGAAATCACCCAAATTTGAGAAATTCAATCCAAAGCACAAACCGAGCGTTTGGGGTCGCGTCGCGTCACTATACCGGCCTTTTCGCGCCAATTCAGTGCGGTTTGGACCGATATCCATAGGGATATCGGAAGCGCGCAGGTCGGCAATGTGCTGGCGAGGTACCGGCCATGAGATCCAGACAATACAAACAGGCGTATATGGCACGTCGCCGTTCGCCCGATGGGTCCCGGGCAAAAAAAAGCCCCATGCTTTCACATGGGGCCATTCTTGACGTCAGTGACAACGACTTACTGACGCACGCAGTCCACGAAATATTCGGGACGTCCGTCCACTTCCTCGACAACCAGACCGTGAATATCGGTGTGGAAGCCCGGGAAGCGCTCGTTGAAGTCACGTGCGAAGCGCAGGTACTCGATGATCGCGGCGTTGAAGCGCTCGCCCGGAATCAACAGCGGAATGCCCGGCGGGTACGGCGTGAGCAGCACGCTTGTCACGCGGCCTTCGAGTTCGTCGATAGGCACCCGGTCGATCTGGCGGTGCGCCAGCTTCGAGAACGCATCGGTCGGTTTCATCGCCGGCTGCATGTCCGAGAGGTACATCTCGGTCGTCACGCGGGCCACGTCGTTCGCCTTGTACACGCTGTGAATCTGATCGCACAGGTCACGCAGGCCGATACGCTCGTAGCGCGGGAACTTCGCCACGAACTCGGGCAGCACACGCCACAGCGGGCGGTTGTGATCGTAGTCGTCCTTGAACTGCTGCAACTCGGTCACCATCGAGTTCCAACGGCCCTTGGTAATACCGATGGTGAACATGATGAAGAACGAATACAGACCCGTCTTCTCGACGATGATGCCGTGCTCGGCCAGATACTTGGTGACGATCGCCGCCGGAATCCCGCTCTCGCCGAACTCGCCGTCCACGTCCAGCCCCGGCGTGATGATCGTCGCCTTGATCGGATCGAGCATGTTGAAGCCGTCGGCCAGATCGCCGAAACCGTGCCAGCGGTCGTTCGCACGCAGCACCCAGTCGTCACGCTGAATCGTGCCCTCGTCGCCCAGATTCTCCGGGCCCCAGACCGAGAACCACCACGAATCGCCGTACTCCTTGTCCACCTTGCGCATGGCGCGGCGGAAGTCGAGCGCCTCGACAATCGATTCCTCCACGAGCGCCGTGCCGCCCGGTGGCTCCATCATGGCTGCCGCCACGTCGCACGACGCGATGATGGCGTACTGCGGCGACGTCGACGTGTGCATCAGATACGCCTCGTTGAAGCGGTACGTATCGAACGTGCGAGCGTCGGAGTCCTGCACCACGATCTGCGACGCCTGCGAGATACCGGCGAGCAGCTTGTGCGTCGAGTGCGTCGCGTAGATGGTCGCTTCCGACGAGCGCGGACGGCCTTCGCCAATCGCGTGCATGTCGCGGTAGAAATCATGGAACGTCGCGTGCGGCAGCCAGGCTTCGTCGAAATGCAGCGTGTCGACGCTGTTGCCCAGCACTTCCTTGATCATCTCGACGTTGTAGATCACGCCGTCATACGTGCTCTGCGTGATCGTCAGAATGCGCGGCTTGGCGTTCGGGTCACGTTCGAGCACTTCGCGGGCGAACGGGTTCGCTTCGATCTTGGCGCGGATGACTTCCGGCTCGAATTCCGACTTCGGAATCGGGCCGATGATGCCCAGGTGATTGCGTGTCGGCGTGAGGAACACCGGCACGGCACCCGTCATCGTGATCGCGTGCAGGATCGACTTGTGGCAGTTGCGGTCGACGACAACGATGTCGCCCGGCGCCACGGTGGCGTGCCACACGATCTTGTTCGACGTCGACGTGCCATTCGTCACGAAGAAGAGGTGATCGGCGTTGAAAATGCGCGCGGCATTGCGCTCGGACGCCCCCACCGGGCCATTGTGATCGAGCAGTTGCCCCAGTTCTTCCACGGCGTTGCACACGTCAGCGCGCAGCATGTTCTCGCCGAAGAACTGGTGGAACATCTGACCCACCGGGCTTTTCAGGAACGCCACACCGCCCGAGTGCCCCGGGCAATGCCACGAGTACGAACCGTCGGCCGCGTAGTGCGTGAGCGAGCGGAAGAACGGCGGCGGCAGCGAGTCGAGATACGACTTGGCTTCACGAATGATGTGACGCGCCACGAACTCCGGCGTGTCTTCGAACATGTGAATGAAGCCGTGCAGCTCGCGCAGAATGTCGTTCGGGATGTGGCGCGACGTGCGTGTCTCGCCGTACAGGAAAATCGGAATGTCCGGATTGCGACGGCGCACTTCCTGCACGAAGGCGCGCAGGTTGATGATGGCCAGCGCCAGTTCCCCCTCGCCCTCACCGCCCGATTCGCTCGAGAACGTGCCGAACTCGTCGTCGTCGATGGACAGGATGAAGCTCGATGCGCGGCTTGCCTGTTGCGCAAACGAGGTCAGGTCACCATAGCTCGTGAGACCGTTGACTTCCATGCCCTCGGCTTCGATGGCCTCCGCCAAGGAGCGAATCCCGGATCCGGAGATATTTTCGGAGCGGAAGTCCTCGTCGATGATGACGATCGGAAAACGGAATTTCATTGGCGTTCCTTCGACAAAAGAACGAGCCACGGTCCGACATGGCCGTGGCTCTTGGGCAGTGCGATATAGGGGATGCTCACCGGCGGCGAGTCGAGCGTAGCAGGCTAGGTTTTCGGCAGCGTGACACCACGCTGTCCCTGATACTTGCCGCCGCGGTCCTTGTACGAGGTCTCGCAGACTTCGTCGGATTCGAAGAACAGCACCTGAGCCACGCCCTCATTGGCGTAGATCTTGGCCGGCAGCGGCGTCGTGTTCGAGAATTCCAGCGTCACGTAGCCCTCCCACTCAGGTTCGAACGGCGTCACGTTCACGATGATGCCGCAACGGGCATACGTCGATTTGCCCAGACACACGGTGAGCACGCTGCGCGGAATGCGGAAGTACTCGACGGTGCGCGCGAGCGCGAACGAGTTCGGCGGAATGATGCAGACATCGCTCTCGACGTCGACAAAGGACTTCTCGTCGAAGTTCTTCGGGTCGACGATCGTCGAATTGATGTTCGTGAAGACCTTGAATTCAGGCGCACAGCGGATGTCGTAGCCGTAACTCGACGTGCCGTAGCTGACGATCTTCTGCCCGTCCTGGGAATACCGGATCTGCGACGGCTCGAAGGGCTCGATCATGCCGTGCTCTTCGGCCATACGCCGGATCCATTTATCGGACTTGATGCTCATGTGTGGGCCTGAACTAGCGTAGTACGTGAAAAAGTGGGCGTATTTTACGCGATTGTTGCGGTGCGGTGATGTTTTCACTCGCACCGCCCCGCCTGGGGCGCCCAGGGCCCCTGCCAGCCGTTCTTACGTGTTCTGAACGACGATCGACGGGAACTTGCTCGTCATGTCCTTCTGCTTGGCCGCGATCTTCACCGCCACCTTGCGGGCGATAGCCCTGTAAAGCTCGGCCACGCGGCCGTCCGGGTCGCCCACCACGCTCGGCATACCGGCGTCGGCATGCACGCGAATGCTCATCTCCAGCGGCAGCTTGCCCAGCAGATCCACGTCAAAGTCATGGCTCATGCGCTCGCCGCCGCCCACGCCGAAGATCGGCTCTTCATGGCCGCAGTTCGAGCAGATGTGAAGGCTCATGTTCTCGATGAGGCCCAGGATCGGCACGCCGACCTTCTCGAACATCTTGAGACCCTTGCGAGCGTCGAGCAGCGCCAGGTCCTGCGGCGTGGTAACGATGACCGCACCGGTGACCGGCACCTTCTGCGCGAGCGTGAGCTGAATATCGCCCGTGCCCGGCGGCATGTCGACGATCAGATAGTCGAGGTCGTGCCAGTTCGTCTGGTTGAGCAATTGTTCGAGCGCCTGCGTGACCATCGGGCCGCGCCAGACCATCGGATTGTCGGGTTCGATCAGAAAACCGATGGAGCTGGCCTGCAGGCCGTGGCCGACCATGGGCTCAAGCGTCTTGCCGTCCTTCGATTCGGGCTTGCCGTGAATGCCCAGCAACGTGGGCAGCGACGGGCCGTAGATATCGGCATCGAGAATGCCGACATTGGCGCCTTCGGCTGCGAGTGCCAGCGCCAGGTTCACGGCCGTGGTGCTCTTGCCCACACCGCCCTTGCCCGACGCCACCGCCACGATGTTCTTCACGTTAGGCAGGAGTTTCACGCCGCGCTGAACGGCATGCGACACGATCTTCTGACCGATTTCGACGGCAACGCGCTCGACACCGGGCAGTTTGCCAACGGCCTCGGTAATGCGGGCGCGCATCGCTTCGAACTGGCTTTTCGCGGGATAGCCGAATTCGATCTGGATGCCGACGTGGCCGTGCTCGGCCGCGACCTGTTTCACATACTTACCGGCAATCAGATCGAGCCCTGTGTCAGGGTCGACGATGCCACGCAGCACTTCATTGATTTGGGCGACTTCCATGTGGTCTCTCGCTCTGTCGAGGCGCGCCGGCAAAGGCCCGGCAAGCGCTAACAACTTGTAACATCCATGGCGCACGCTCTCGATTAGCATGCGAGGCGCGCGTGTTTTGGGGAACCAGCCGTCGCGGCAATCTGTCCTTGCCTGCGGTTGACACTCAGCGCTATTGTAAAAGACGGCGCGCCCTCAGGCTCAAAACCCCTGCGAGGCGCGCGTGCTTCGGCGAAGTGCTCACGCGTTGTTTCATGACTGCAAGCTAATCGAGAAGGAGCCTTAAATGAATAAGAACACTCTGCGCGCTTCGGCGCTGGTCCTGGCCACTGCCGCCATGCTGGCCGGGTGCCAGACCGAGCAGGGCACCAACACCGCTGTCGGTACCGGCGTCGGTGCGGCAGTTGGCGCAGGTCTGGGCAACCTCATCGGTGGCAATACCACCGGCACGCTGATCGGCGCCGCCGTGGGCGCTGCCGCAGGCGGTGCGACGGGCTACAACTGGGGTGCGATCAAGAACAAGCTGGGCGGCCACACGGCCGGCACCGGCACCACGATTTCCGAACAACCGGATGGCTCGCTCAAGGTCGCCGTGCCGAGCGACGTGACGTTCGATACCGGCCGCGCCGACATCAAGCCGAACTTCCGTGCCGTGCTCGACGACGTTGCCGCATCGCTCAACCAGAACCCGGGCATCACCGCCAACGTCGTCGGCCATACCGACAGTACGGGCGGCGACCGGATCAACGTGCCGCTCTCGCAGAACCGGGCGTCCAACGTCATTCAGTACCTGAACAGCCGCGGTGTCGCAATGAACCGCATGAGCGGCACGGGCGTGGCGTCGAGCCAGCCAGTCGCCTCGGATGCTACGGCCGAGGGCCGCGCCCAGAACCGTCGTGTCGAAATTCTGCTGCACGCACCGAATCAGCAAGCCCCGCGCGGCTGATTGCCTTCGCCTCCCTCCGAATGACCGTTCAAACGCATGCCCGGCCCGCCGGGCATGCCGCTGACGGATTCTGTCGCATTTGAATGCTGCGTCGCAGCATCGAAAATCGGCACATCGGTTGAACTAAACCCCCGTCACGTCGCTCAGACCCTTCGGAAGTGCCTACCGTGGGCGCTTCCATCTCCTCTTTGTTATTGACGTTACGTGTGCCTAGTTATGCCGGAACCTGGTTCCGGCTTTTTTTTGGCCGCGCGATCCTGCACAGACGCCGCACACCGCTCAATCCGTGCCTCGCCAATGCCGCCGCGAATGCGTCGGCGTTCGCTACCGATTCCCCCGCCAGCACCGCCCGGTTGGGCGTCATCGCGCCCCGCCTGCTAGAATCGTCCTTTCCCTGTCCCCTCACCACACAATCCATCCTCATGTCCCGCCGCATCTTAGTCACCTCCGCCCTGCCGTACGCCAATGGCCAGATTCACATCGGTCACCTGGTGGAATACATCCAGACAGATATCTGGGTACGGTTCATGCGGATGCAGGGCCATGAGGTGTACTACGTGGGTGCAGACGACACGCACGGCACGCCAGTCATGCTGCGCGCCGAAAAGGAAGGCCTCACCCCCAAGCAACTGATCGAGCGTGTCTGGAAGGAACACAAACGCGACTTCGACAGCTTCGGCATTTCCTTCGATAACTACTACTCGACGGATTCCGAAGAAAACCGCGAATTGTCGGAAAACGTCTATCTCGCCCTGAAGGATCAGGGCTTGATCGAAGCCCGTGACATCGAACAGGCCTACGATCCGGTCAAGGAAATGTTCCTGCCGGACCGCTTCATCAAGGGCGAATGTCCGAAATGCGGCGCCAAGGACCAGTACGGCGATTCGTGCGAAGTCTGCGGCTCGACCTACGCGCCGACCGACCTGCTCAACCCCTATTCGGTTGTCTCGGGCGCCACGCCGGTGCGCAAGACCTCCACGCATTACTTCTTCAAGCTCTCGGACAAGCGTTGCGAGCAGTTCCTGCGCAAGTGGGTCGCCGGTCTCGCTCAACCCGAAGCCGCCAACAAGATGAAGGAATGGCTCGGTGAAGACGGTGAGTCGACGCTGGCCGACTGGGACATCTCGCGCGACGCCCCGTACTTCGGCTTCGAGATTCCGGGCGCCCCGGGCAAGTATTTCTACGTCTGGCTCGACGCGCCGGTCGGTTACTACGCCAGCTTCAAGAACCTGTGCGCCCAGCGCGGGCTGGATTTCCAGGACTGGGTCAAGCCGGGCTCGAAGACCGAGCAGTACCACTTCATTGGCAAGGACATCCTGTACTTCCACACGCTGTTCTGGCCGGCGATGCTCGAATTTTCGGGCTACCGCACGCCGACCAACGTGTTCGCCCACGGCTTCCTGACGGTGGACGGCCACAAGATGTCGAAGTCGCGCGGCACGTTCATCACGGCGCAAAGCTTCATCGACACGGGCCTGAATCCGGAATGGCTGCGCTACTACATCGGTGCCAAGCTGAGCAACACGATGGAAGACATCGACCTGAACCTCGATGACTTCATCGCGCGCGTGAATAGCGATCTGGTCGGCAAGTATGTGAATATCGCCAGCCGTGCGGCGGGCTTCCTCATCAAGCGCTTCGACGGCCGCGTGTCGCCGGACGCCATGCAAGCCCCGCTGCTCGAACAACTGCGCGCCGCCGCGCCGCAGATTGCCGCGCACTACGAAGCCCGCGAATTCGGCAAGGCCCTGCGTCTGGTGATGGAACAGGCCGACGCCGTGAATGGCTACGTCGACACGGTCAAGCCGTGGGATCTGGCGAAGGATCCGGCACAGGGTGCCGCGCTGCACGAAGCCTGCTCCGTGTGCCTCGAGGCGTTCCGCCTGCTCACGCTGTACCTCAAGCCGGTGCTGCCGGTGACGGCCGAGGCCGTTGAGCGCTTCCTGAGCATCGCACCGCAAACGTGGCAGGACGTGAGCCGTCCGCTCACCGCCGACAGCGGCATCACCGCGTACAAGCATCTGATGACGCGCGTCGAAGGCAAGCAGGTCGAAGCGCTGCTCGCCGCCAATCGCGACTCGCTGCAAGCCACTGCGCCGGTTGCAGAAGCTGCCGCCGCCAAGGGCAAGGACAAGGCAGCCAAGGCAACCGAGAAGGCTGACAAGCGTGCCGACGACGGTGTCATCACCATCGACGACTTCGCCAAGATCGATCTGCGCATTGCGCGCATCGTCGATTGCAAGGCCGTCGAAGGGTCGGACAAGCTGCTGCAACTCACCCTCGACGCGGGCGAAGCGCAAACGCGCAACGTCTTCTCCGGGATCAAGTCAGCCTATCCGCAGCCGGAAGTGCTGGTGGGCAAGCTGACGGTGATGGTCGCCAACCTCGCGCCGCGCAAGATGAAGTTCGGTCTGTCGGAAGGCATGGTGCTCGCCGCCTCGGCCGCTGACGAGAAGGCCGAACCGGGCATCTACATCCTCGAGCCGCACGACGGCGCGAAGCCGGGCATGCGCGTCAAGTAAGACGCCAACGTCACGCCGGGGAGCGTGGGCCGCGTTTCACGACAACGTCCGCCCTTCCCAAGCCAAACACCCCAGATACCGGGCATGTCATCCGGTCCTGGGGTGTTTTGCTTTGTGCTGCCAATGTCGCTTTCGACTTATCGCGAGGCCGACACCATCAGCATCATCGGACGCTCCCGCTCTTCCACCAACGACGGCATCTCGCGAATCTGCTCACGTGTCGGGGCGAACTCGTCGACCTTCCGGAGGCGAAAGCCCGCATCGATAAGCGCGTTCAGCGTAGTGCCAAGTGTGCGGTGGTACTTCAGCACGCCTTTGGCGAACCAATCGGTGCGACGCTCACCCTCGACGGCATAACCGTTGACCGGCCAGGTCTTGCGGCCATCCTCATCCGAGATCCAGTGCGGATGGGCCGCTGCCATGAAAATCGGGTGCTCGATGGTAAAGACGAAATATCCCCCGGGGGCAAGCCCCGTATGGATCGCACGCACGAGACGTGTGAAGTCGCGCACGTAGTGAAAGGTCAGCGCGCTGTAGGCCAAATCGAATGACGCCGGCGGCAGGTCGAGCGTATCGAGATCGGCGATGCGCAATTCGATGGCCGCGTCGGACGTGTTGGCCCTCGCGCGCTCGATCATGTTCTGCGACAGATCGAGTCCAAGCACCGACGCCGCCCCCTGCTCCCGCATCCAACGCGACGCCCAGCCAAAACCGCAGCCCAGATCGACCACACGCCTGCCTTGCAGATCGGGCAGCATCGATCGGATGGCGGGCCACTCAGGCGCGCCGTCCAGCCCCTGCACCTGACGGGGCAACTGGCTGTACCCCGCGAAAAAGTCGGGGTTGTCGTAGATGTTCTGGGCCATAAGATTTTTCCGAGCGAATACTTCCATGGGGTAGCCGGCCCGCAGGCATGTCTCGAGTCCTTCGGGAAGTCGTCGGGCCCGGCCCTCGCTGCGGGTTAGCGCAAATGATCTACCGGCAACGCGGTGGTGAACTTCACCGTTTCCATCGAGAAGCTCGCGCTGATGTCCTGCAGATCGGCCACACGAATGAGTTTTTTGTAAAAACGGTCGTAAGCCGCGATGTCCGGCAGGTAGACCTTGAGCAGATAGTCGATGTCCCCGGCCATGCGGTGAATTTCGACGATTTCAGGCAATTCCCGAGCGCCCGACACGAAGCGGACCATCCAGTCCTCGCTGTGCGTGGCCGCCTTGATGAACACAAAGGCCGTCACGCGCAGATCGAGTTGCTGGGGATCGCACAGCGTTACCTGCCCCGTGATGACCCCGTTCTCGCGCAAACGCTGCACACGTCGCCAGCAAGGCGTGGGCGACAAGTGAACGGCCTCGGCCAACTCGCCCAGCGAGCGCGAGGCATCCGCTTGCAGATTTTCGAGAATTGCGAGATCAGTTTTGTCCACGACGACCACCTGAGGGAAAGATTTTCCAAATCCTACCCGATTCGAGCAAATATTTGAAAGCCTTTACCCTACGTCGGCAGGTAAACTTCACAAATATTCCGAAAAGAGGGGGCACCATGAAAATCTTCACTCAGCATCCGGCCTCTGTCGGCGAAAACTATCTCCAGCACATGGGATCGGCACTGTCGTTCGCGTTGCCGTTGTTGGGGGCGTTTCTGGCCTGTCTCGTCCATGCGGTGTTGCCGTTCATGTTCGCGAAGACGAGCAGCAAGATTATCGTCCGGCTGAACGAACGGATGGTGACGAACCGTCACCGGCATGCGCAGAAAGCCGCGCAGACGGCCTCCGAGCAAACATCGGCGACGCCGTAAGCCGCGTAAGCGCACTCACATGAGGCGCGCCCCTTACGCCTAGGCGGCGCCTTTCTGGCGCCCAGACTGCTAGGGCATCAAGGACGTTCCGACGCCGGATCGGGCGAACGCGACGTGACCGTCACCCGGCCATCCGGGCCGAAGTGGGCGTTGAACATGCCCGGCGTGTTGACGCCGTCTTCCAGCCAGCGCCAGCTCCACACCGTTTCCTTCTTCAACCGGTATTGCGCTACGGTCGTCGGCTTGCCGAGCAAACGCCGCACGTCGTCCTGCGTCATGCCCGGCTGCACCTGCTCGAAATTCTCCGCGGCCAGTGCCTGAGTCACGGCCCGCAGCTTCCCGTCGGGCGCGATGTCGACCATATAGGTCCGCAAGCCGCCCGGTGCACGCGGATACTCCAGCCGCCGCGAACCGTCGTCGTTCTCCCAGACGATTTCCGGCTTGCCCATCTGCTCACGCACTTGCGCTTCGGTCGTCACACCCGGCGTGAGGTTGCGCAACAGCATGTCGTCCGGCTTGATGGCGTTGAACGTATCGCGCGCCTTCTCACGCGCCTTGTCGATCTGCTGCTGATCGCAGCCGAACAAGCCCAGCAGACTCGCGAACAATCCCATGGCGACTCCCCATCGAAGACCCCGGCGCAAGCCCTGCGCCGAATGAACGGAACTACGCGACGTTAGCATCGGTAACACCCCCTCTCCACAGTTGCCCACAGCCCCGCCACCGGCACCCTTCGCCCGTCAGTCGAAGCGACGGTTGAACAGCACATCGAAGCCGGACAGCGAGCCGGTGCGCAGCACCAGTTGCCAGCGGCGCGAAACCTGCCACGTGATCTTCACGATACTCGCGGCGCTGGTGAGACTCTGTTCGTATCCCAGTGCGAAGTTGTCCGAGATCGCCTTGCCTACCTTCACGACCTGCTCATCGTCGGACAAGCCCGAATCGCTGCTGCCGATGCTGAACTCGTCGATGCCCAGATCCTTGATGATGCGCTTGCCGCCAGTGGCCCCCAGCAATGCCGTGGCCGCGCCTGCCATCGCCTGACGCTGGCCAAGGCCCGCGCCGTCCGGACCGTGGCCGAACATCAACCACGAGAGCTTCTCTTCATCCGACACGCTGGGCTCCGACACGAGCGACACACGCGGCTGACGGACCGTACCCGTCACCAGCACCCCGGCGGCGACCTCCTGATTGCGGCGCATTGCCTGAATGTAGATGTCGGGGTTGTCCAGCGGACCGACGAAGTTGATCTGACCGCGCTCGATGGCGAGCTTGCGGTCGAACGCTTCGTAAGTGCCCTCGGCCACCGTGATCGTACCGGTCGCGCGCATCGGCGAGAGTGGATCGCTCTGCACACGCATACTGCCGCGCAACAACAGATCGGCACCCGCACCGACAAAGCGGAAGTCGCGTCCCAGATCCACTTCCACATTGATGTGTGGCGAGAATCGGCTGGCCGGCCTAGCGCTGATGCGCGCCGCCTCTTCCTTCGGATCGAGCGGTTTGGCACGCGCTTGCGCACCGCCGCGCACGACGACGACATCGTCGCCCAGCTTCGGCGCACTCGTCGGTGGCAACGCGAAGCGTGCACGGTCGACGGTGAACTTGCCGGTCACCGCCATCGCCTCGCCGCTGCCTGTCGCCTTCGCTTCGCCACTCAGCGAGAGCTGCCGGTCGGGGGCGGCGAACAATTGCAACTTGTCGGCCGCGAGGGTGATGGCGAGCGTCGGCTCGGGCGTGTCGAGCCGGATATTGCCCGTCGCCTTCGCCGTGCCGCCGCCACCGCCCGTCACGACCACGTCGCTTAGCACGATCTCGGTCGGCGTCAGCGCAACGCGCAGGCGCCCGTTCTTGATGCTCACGCCGGTATCGAACATCTGCGCCGACAGATCGTCGGCTGTAAGCTCCCCCGTGGGACGCGGCTTGGCCACGGTGCCCGCCAACGCCACTTGCAGGTTGGCGCGCCCCTTGAATGCGAATTGCGCGCCCGCCAGCGTCTCGAACTTCGAGATATCCGGAATGGCGATGGCGATGCGCCCGGTGAGCGGCGCGTCGTCCGGCACGTTAGGAATACCGCCCTGCACTCGCAAGCCGGTCTGGATATCGCCGTCGACCGTACCGACCAGTGACGAGACCGCCTTGATCGTCGCGTGCGCGGTCTGTCCCGAGAGGTCGATGCGCGTGCGCAGCGCCGAGATGCCGAGCGGCACGCGCGCGCCGACGCCCCCCTTCTCCGCACTCAGACCGGGAATGCCCGTCACCGTCACCTTCACGTTTTCATTCACGCCGCCGCGACGCAGCGTCACGTCGCCACTGCGGCGCGCGATTTCGACAAACCCATCGGCTCGCTGACCGGCGCGTACGTCCCATTTGCCATCGAGTACGAGGTCGCTCGCCACCGGCGACGGCTCACCCGTGAACGACTGCACCACTCGCAGCACCTGCGCGATATCCAGAGTATCGATGGTGCCGGCCGTCTTCAATTGGCCGTCGCCATAGTCGAAGTTCGCGAGCGACAGCGCACCGACGCCAGTCACCAGTTTGGCCGCGCCCAGATGCACGCGATCCGCACTCGCCTCGACTTGCCACGGGGCCGCCAGATTGAGCTTCGGCACGCCCCGGTTTTCCAGCGTCTGAATCGTGCCGCGCCACCCCGGTTTGCCGCGCGTGTTGGTCACGGCGCCAGCCGCGTCGAGATTCATGTCGATCGGCGCCTCGCGCAGCTTGCCCGACGTCTTGAGATGCAGCGTATGCGCACCGCGCGTGCCTGCCAGCGCCACGGAGAATTTGTCGAATCGCGCGATATCGCTGGCGAACCCCTGACCATCGAGCGTCACGTTCAGACGATCGCCCGCTGCGCCCGGAAAACTACCGCTGACGTCGACCTTGCCGCTCAGATGCTCAAGCTTCTGCGCGCCGAAAACGAGCTTGTCGGCGGCGAGCGTGGCCACCACGGCCGGACGCTCGATCGTGCCCGACACCTGCCCGTCGAGTTGCAGACGACCGGCGAGGCCGAAGCCCAGCTTGTCGAGCGACGGCGCATCGACGTTCACGGACATTTTGTCGCCGGGCGCGCCGAAATTGCCGCGCAGCAACACCTTGTTGCCTGCCACGAGCAAGTTGGCATCGCTCGGCAGCAGACGCGTACCCGCGAGCTTCACCGTGCCCGACCCGCCCATCGGCAAGTCGGCGTAGACGCTGTCCTGCAACGCAAATTTGAGCGAGAGTCCGAACGCCGGACGCAACGTGCCCTGTGCGTCGAACTGTCCCGTGACACTGGCCGCAGGCGTCTTTGCGCCGCGCTTTTGCGGGCCATAGAGGTCGTACCATGCAGCCGGGTCGAAGCGCGTGAGCTTGATCTGCGCCTGATACGCCCCCGTGTCGCCGTTCTCGAGCACGCCGGTCGCGGCAACCTTGCTGTTGCCCGCATACAGAGAAAGCGCGTGGATCGTGGTGCCCTTCGCGTCGAGGCCGACGTCCGCCTGCACGCGCCGCGCGGCGTCGCGCCAGTCGAGAGCGATGCGTTGCCCGGCAGCGTCGAGCTTGATATCGAGCGGCCCGGCCAGCTTCGTCGCAGGCAGCTTGCCGTACAAGGCGCGCAGGTCGAGATCGCGCATCGTAAAGGCAAAGCCACCGACCGTGGCTTCAGCTTCCCCCGTCGCGCCCTTGGCAACGCTGGCACTGCTCGCGCCGGACGCCACCGGAGCGGCGGGTGCCGTCGCGGCAATCGTCTCGCGGCGCAACTCGCCACTCCCCGTGAGCAACGCGCGGCCTGCGAGCTTCAACTCGATGCCCGTCAACGCCTGACGCGTCGCATCGAGCAGCACCTGCGTGCGCAGGCTCTCGACAGGCAACCCTCCTGCGTCGATGGCGCCGGGCTTGGCATTGGTCATGGACACTGGCCCGAGCACGCGGAATTCCTTCGCGCCGGGCTCGGGTCGCAGGTCGGCTTGCAAGGCGAGATCCGCCTGGGGTGCCCCCGCGGCGAAATCTCGCGGATTCAGGTGATCGAGCGAAATCTGCGCGCGCGAGAGCGGCACGGGACCGAAAGGCGACGCTGCGATATGCGCAGTTCCGTTCAGCTTCTCGCCGCTGGCGTTGAGATCGACGACAAGGGCATCGAGCGAGCCGGACAGATCGGCCTGCAACGCCACCGGAATATCGCCCGCCTTGGCTTGCAAACCGACATTGCCGCCGAGGGCGAACGGACGCTGTCCATTCAATTGCAGATTGGCTTGCGCTTCGCCGTACGGCGTGCCGAGATGCTCGACCTGAATCGTGTGTTGCGTGCCGTCGCTGCGCGCGGAGACGCGAATGTCCTCAAGCACCAGCGCAGGGGAATCCAGTGTGAGCTTTGCGACACGAACGTCGTTCAGCGTCAGACCGAGCGGCAGACGCAGGCTCGACGGCATTGTCGTCGGGGTGTTGGACGGCGGCGATGGCGCGAAGGCCATCTCCACGTCGCCCGCGTGCAACTTGTCGACAGTGAAGTGCAGCGGCCGCAG
>JARLJF010000117.1 GCA_031291335.1 Pandoraea sp.
CAGCGCGATGATGGCGAGCATCAACCAGCGCGGACGTGCGGGTAATGTGCGTCGCGACGACTTGCCGTGCGCGTGAGCGCTACCGGGCGGGGTCTGCGATGCCTGTGAGGCGTGTGACGGTTGCGACATGGCGTTATCTGTTCGGAATTCGGGGGCGGACGTGGCCGTTATGCGGGCGCGACGCTTAATTGCAAGAGCGGGCGAGAAATTACGCCTGCGGCGCCGGGTACTTCTGCGCGTTCATCACGAGCTTCTCGGTTATGGCACGGTTCAGATCGACGCCCAGCACCGAGGACAGCCGTACGAGATACATGGCGATATCCGCCAGTTCCTGCTCGACGTGCCGGGCCTCGCTCGTCTGCATGACGGCACGGGCTTCGGCATCCGTATGCCACTGGAAGATTTCGACCAGCTCTGCCACTTCGACGGACAACGCCATCGCAAGGTTCTTCGGCGTGTGATGCCTGTGCCAGTCGCGCGCGTCGGCGAACGCATGCAGGGCGGTTTCCAGTCCCGTCGTATCGATGAGGCGGGCGCTGACGGCGTTGGCATCGACATTTCCGTCGGCGGCGCGGACAGCAGAATCCTTGGGAGCAGCGGGCATGGGAGACGGTATTCGGAGGTGGCGGCCGCGGGCGGGCTCGGGGACGCGACAAAAAGCCGCAGGAACGAGGTATGGTAGCGCGTTGGTGCAAGATGCGCCGTACACCGTCCCGATCACTTCCGAACCCGTATCCTTTGGACAGTTCCCCGCCAGATCCCGTCCCATCGACGCAAACGCCCGAGCCGACGCGCTATCGCATTACGCTGCTGCCGTCGGGCTGGCAGTTCGATGCCCCGGCCGGCACACCGATTCTGCTCGCCGCGCAGGCCGCCGGCATCAAGCTGCCGAGCCTGTGCCGCAACGGTACCTGCCGGGCGTGTTTGTGTCGGGCCCGTACCGACGTTGCGGGCGGCGAACCCGCACCGGTGGCCTATCGGATCGAATGGCCCGGGCTGTCGCGTGAAGAGAAAAGGGAAGGCTGGCTGTTGCCGTGCTGCGCGCATGCAAGCGCCGACCTCGTCATCGACGCGCCTGACGCCGCGCTTTGTTAAACTTGCCGCTATCTGGCGCTCGCCCCCGAGCCGTCATAACCGTTTCAGGATCAGGAAAGCCGAATGGCACAGTACGTATTCAGCATGAACCGCGTGGGCAAGATCGTGCCGCCCAAGCGTCATATCCTCAAGGACATCTCCCTGTCGTTCTTCCCGGGCGCCAAGATCGGCGTGCTGGGTCTGAACGGTTCGGGCAAATCGACGCTGCTCAAGATCATGGCCGGCGTCGACAAGGAGATCGAGGGTGAAGCGATCCCGATGGCGAACCTGAATATCGGTTATCTGTCGCAGGAGCCGCAGCTTGATCCGGAGCAGACGGTGCGTGAAGCCGTGGAAAGCGGCATGGGCGAAGTGTTCGAAGCGCGCACGAAGCTCGACGAAATCTACGCCGCGTACGCCGAGCCGGACGCCGACTTCGATGCGCTTGCCGCCGCGCAAGCCAAGTACGAAGCCATTCTTGCCGCAAGCGACGGCAACAACATCGAACAAACGCTGGAAGTCGCTGCCGATGCGCTGCGTCTGCCGCCGTGGGACGCCAGGATCGGCGTGCTCTCGGGCGGTGAAAAGCGCCGCGTGGCGCTGGCCCGTCTGCTGCTCTCGAAGCCGGACATGCTCCTGCTCGACGAACCGACCAACCACCTGGACGCTGAATCGGTCGACTGGCTCGAACAATTCCTGACGCGCTTCCCGGGCACCGTGGTGGCCGTTACCCACGATCGCTACTTCCTCGATAACGCTGCCGAGTGGATTCTCGAACTCGACCGTGGTCACGGCATTCCCTGGAAGGGCAACTACAGCTCCTGGCTGGATCAGAAGGAACAGCGCCTGAAGCAGGAAGAGTCGACCGAGTCGGCCCGTCAGAAGGCGCTCAAGAAGGAACTGGAGTGGGTGCGTCAGAACCCGAAGGGACGTCAGGCGAAGTCGAAGGCGCGTCTCGCCCGTTTCGACGAGCTGAACAGTCAGGAATACCAGAAGCGCAACGAAACCCAGGAAATCTTCATCCCGGTGGGTGAGCGTCTGGGTAACGAAGTCGTCGAGTTCAAGAACGTGTCGAAGGCGTTCGGTGACCGTCTGCTGATCGACGACCTGAGCTTCACCGTGCCGCCCGGCGCGATTGTCGGCATCATCGGCCCGAACGGCGCCGGTAAGTCGACTTTCTTCAAGATGCTCACGGGTCGCGAGCAGCCGGACAGCGGCGAGATCAAGGTGGGACCGACCGTCAAGATGGCTTACGTCGACCAGAGCCGCGATGCGCTTGACGGCACCAAGACCGTGTTCGAAGAGATCTCGGGGGGTGCCGATGTGCTGACAGTGGGCAAGTACGAAACGCCGTCGCGCGCCTACATCGGTCGCTTCAACTTCAAGGGCTCGGACCAGCAGAAGCAGGTCGGCTCGCTCTCCGGGGGGGAGCGTGGCCGTCTGCATATGGCCAAGACGCTGATTTCCGGTGGCAATGTGTTGCTGCTCGATGAACCGTCGAACGATCTGGACGTCGAAACCCTGCGTGCACTCGAGGACGCGCTGCTCGAGTTCGCCGGTTGTGTGATGGTCATCTCGCACGATCGCTGGTTCCTCGATCGTATCGCTACGCATATTCTGGCCTTCGAAGGTGACTCGCACGTCGAGTTCTTCCCGGGCAACTATCAGGAGTATGAGGCGGACAAGAAGAAGCGCCTCGGCGAGGAGGCAGCAAAACCGAAGCGAATCCGCTACAAGCCGATCGCGCGGTAATGCAGGAAAAGGCGCCGCAAGGCGCCTTTTCTGTTTGAACGGTGGTTCGGCAAGCTTGCAGCATCGAGGCCGACGTCCACCACCCGTGTTCGACGTGCCATGCCGACGCGCAGTGCGCGGCATGACCCGCCATTTTGACGAATCAGGAGTGTGCAAATGAGCCAGTCAGTGAATCAGTTGAATGGGAAAGTCGCCGTGGTGACCGGTGCCGCCAGCGGTATCGGCCGCGAAATCGCCCTCACGCTCGCGCGTGCCGGTGCGGCCGTGGCGATTGCCGATCTGAACCAGCAGGGCGCCGATGCGGTGGCCGAAGAGATCAAGGCTGCCGGTGGCCGCGCCATCGGCGTGGCGATGGACGTGACCAACGAAGACGCGGTGAACAGTGGTATCGACAAGGTGGCGGAGACCTTCGGTTCGGTCGACATCCTGATCTCGAACGCGGGCATCCAGATCGTCAACCCCATCGAGAACTACGCGTTTTCCGACTGGAAGAAGATGCAGGCCATTCACGTGGACGGCGCATTCCTTACCACCAAGGCGGCGCTCAAGCATATGTACAAGGATGACCGCGGTGGCATCGTCATCTACATGGGGTCGGTGCATTCGCATGAGGCGTCGCCGCTGAAGTCGGCGTATGTGGCGGCCAAGCACGCACTGCTGGGACTCGCGCGCGTGCTTGCGAAGGAAGGCGCGAAGCACAACGTGCGCTCGCACGTCATCTGCCCGGGCTTCGTGCGCACGCCGCTCGTCGACAAGCAGATTCCGGAGCAGGCCAAGGAACTGGGCATTTCGGAAGACGAGGTCATCAAGAAGGTGATGCTCGGCGGCACGGTCGACGGCGTGTTCACCACGGTCGACGACGTGGCGCAAACCGCGCTCTTCCTCTCGACGTTCCCGACGGCCGCGTTCACTGGGCAGTCGTTCGTAGTGAGCCACGGCTGGTTCATGCAGTAAGCAGACGGTTTCACCCGCGCCGGTCATCTCATGGGCCGGCGCTGCCTCCAAATTCAGCATCAGGAAGTCTCAGGAGAACGGTCATGACGGCCAATCCGCCGAAAGTCCCTAAACGCGCCATCGATCTGCCGCCTTACGAGACGATCGCACTTGTCTTGCAGGGCGGAGGGGCACTCGGGGCTTATCAGGCGGGCGTGTACGCCGGATTGTCCGAAGCCGGCGTAGCGCCCAACTGGATCGCGGGCATCTCCATCGGCGCACTCAATACGGCTGTCATCGCGGGCAATGCACCTGAGCGTCGGGTGGCCCAACTCGAAGCGTTCTGGCGAACGATTTGCGAGCCCGCCGTGTTTCCGCCGCTGCCGGCACCGTTCGAAGCGGCAATTCTCAACGGCCCCGAGTCGGGACGCATCGCGTACAGCGCGTGGCAGGCATGGCGCGCCATGGTCGAAGGCCAGAAGGGCTTCTTCACGCCGCGCTGGCCGCAGCCGGTGCCGACCGCCATGGGCGATCCGGCGCATGCGAGCTACTACGACACGTCGGCGCTGCGCAGCACGCTGGAGCGGTTCGTCGACTTCGATCGCATCAATTCACGCGAGACACGGGTGTCCGTCGGTGCGGTCAACGTGCACACGGGCAACTTTGTTTATTTCGACAACACGCGCGAAGTGCTGCGCGCGGAGCACTTCATGGCGTCGGGTGCGTTGCCGCCGGGGTTTCCCGCCGTGGAGATCGACGGGCAATATTTCTGGGATGGCGGGCTCGTGTCGAATACGCCGCTCTCGGAAGTGCTGGGCACATCGCCGCGTCGTGACACGCTCGCGTTTCAGGTCGATCTGTGGAGTGCGCGCGGCCCGCTGCCCGACAATCTGAACGACGTTGCTGACCGGCAGAAGGATATCCAGTTCTCAAGCCGCACGCGTTTCGTGACCGACAATCTTCAGCGTGCACAACACTATCGTCGTGTGTTGCGGGAGGTTCTCGAGCGGGTGCCGGCCGAGGTGCGTGCGCGTGATCCGTGGTGTCACGCGGCAGAGGAGATCGCGTGCAGCAAACGCTATAACGTGATCCAGCTTATTTATCGCGACAAGGAGTACGAGGGGCATTACAAGGACTATCAGTTCGGCCTCTCTACCATGCTCGAACACTGGACGAGCGGTCTCGACGATATGCGACGCACGCTCGCGCATCCCGAATGGCTGGCCATGCCGAATGGCTCGTCAGGCTTCATCACGCACGACATTCATCGTCACGAAGTCGTCTGACGCGATTGGCGGTCCCCTCCGCTTCGTACCACCCCTGCGGCGTGCCCCCCGACACGCCGCAAGGCCCTGCGATCGGCGCTTGTCTCGCGCCGATACCTGGCTAACGGGCTAACGCGCTAACACGCTAAATCCTTCTCCCCGAGCCTCGCCTTCGGTCACTGTGCCAGCGCTGTCTCCAGCCGCGTCTTGAGCGGTTGCAGATCGAGCAGCATGGCGGTGCGTGCCGTGCCGTCTGCCGCCGGCAACTCCACAGCTTCACGCATGTCGTTGCGCATTTCGTGAGTGGCGCGTCCGAGCAACATGGCGGGCACCGGCAGCTTGTCGGCCTCGTCGAGCGTGACGATATTCTCGATGGCATCGACGAGCAGGCCGAACTTGTCCTTGCCGTGTTCGATGACGAGAATCTTGCGCGCTTGCGCATCGTCCTGCGGCGGCATGCCGTACAGCGCACGCAGATCGACGATGGTCACCAGTTCGCGCCGCAGATTGAGCATGCCTCGCACGAACGACGGCGCACCTGGGGCGGGCATGACGTCGGGCGAGTCGTGAATGATCTCGCGCAACTGGTCGAGGCGCACTGCCAGCATGTGTTGCAGACGGAATGACACATAGGCGTGACGCGTGCCACGCCCCGACTTCGCCCCAGCACCGTGCCGTGCCGAATCGCTAGCCTTCGCGCGCTGAACGTTGTCCGTCTC
The DNA here is from genome assembly GCA_031291335.1 of Pandoraea sp. Taxonomy (GTDB): domain Bacteria; phylum Pseudomonadota; class Gammaproteobacteria; order Burkholderiales; family Burkholderiaceae; genus Pandoraea. The sequence goes on from JARLJF010000117.1 coordinate 5,744, forward strand.
GCGATACAGCTCGCGATGGCCGCGCGTGAGTTCGAGCACTTGCGAATGCGTGAAGAGTTCGTCGGCGTTGAGCAGCACGATGTCGTCAGCCTGCTCGCGCGTAATGCAGCCTGAAAAGAGCTGCGCGTGCGACGCGCTGAACGACGGCATGGCGAGCAACTCGTCGGCGAAGTACGTCACGATGCTGTCCACGGCATCGACCAGCAGGCCGAAGTGCACATCTTCCTGTTTGACGATCAGAATCCGGCGCGGGTCTGAGGGTGTGCCGGCAATGTCGGCCTCGGGGCGACTCGCGTGCAAGCCGAGGAAGTGCGCGAAGTCGATGACCGGCACGACCGTGCCGCGCAAATTGAGCATGCCGACGCAGAACACGCTGGCGAGCGCCGAGTTCTGCAACTCCGGAATGCGGATGATCTCGCGAATCGCGCTCATCGGCAGTGCGAGACGCGAGTGCTCGACGGTGAACGACACGCACTGCAACCGCTGACGCTGCTGGCGGCGCTGCGGTGCGGTGAGTGCCTGGCGTGCGAGCAACTGCGGCATGTTCTCGATATGCACGAGCGCACCGGGCGCGAGGATCTGCAGAATGCGATCGCCGCCGTCGAGTTTGATGGCGCCAGACACCACCTGCGGCGCAGTGTGCGACGGGTCATATTCAAACCCGGTGCGCTGCGAGGCACGCACGCGCAGGATCTCGCTCGTGGAATCGAACAACAGCCCCACCCGCACGCCGTCGACATCGACGATGGCGATTTTTTCGGCCACGGGCGTGGTCCGGGGCGCGGCGTCGAGACTGATCGCCAGCAACGGCTTCAGGTCGACGATGGGGATGAGCGTGCCGCGCAGGTTGAAGAGGCCCAGCAGGAAGGGCGGCGAAAGCGGTACGGGGGTGAGGCGTTCCGGGTAGTTCACGACCTCCTGCAACGCTGCGATGGGTAGCGCGAACTCCACGTCGCCCAGATGAAATGAGCCGAAGACTTCGATGTCGTCGGGATTCGTGGCGCGTGGTGAAGGGGGCTTAGGGGGCTCAGGGGACTTAGAGGGAGATAGAGCGTTGGCTGGGCGCCTCGCGGCTTCGGCATGCGCATCGGACAGTGATGCCTGCGCCAACGATGCCTGCGTCGCAGGATCGCTGTGGGAGGACTTGTCGCGTAAGCGTGTCGTCGTTGTCCCGGTGCCCGTGCCGTAGCCCGCGATGCCTACGTCGGCGTCGCGCCCGAAGCTCGCATACCCCTGATAAGGCGACACCGTCGGCGGCAGCACGGTCGTGCCGGCGATGGCGTCGTGATGCAGAAAGGGAAATCCCGGCGTGCGTGCATTCATGATTCCCGTCCCACGAGTCGAAGCGCGGGGCGACGCGCTACCGCAGCACCCCCGTTGGAGCCGATCGTGCGCACAAAGAACGCGTGATGCGCACAGTCGATGGTCAGTTGCCGTCCGATCTCGCCGCCGACCTCGACGTGCACGATCGGAATGCCGGTCTCGGCGATCAGCGCCTGCGCCATCTTGGCGTTGGCCACACCGATCAGTCCGTGCTTCGCGGGCGGTTGGTGCGGCATCATGTTGCCGCCGCCAGCGATCACGGCTTCGATTTCACAGCGACGTGCGCCGTCGGCCTTCATCAGCGCAAGCAGCGAAGGCACCGCTTGCGTTACGTACTTCGCACCGATGGCGAGGGTCGGGTTCGGCGCCTCGGGCAACAGGCAGTGCGCGAGTCCGTAAAGGCCGCGAGATCGCCACATCAGTCCGATTCCCACACACGAGCCGAGGGTGGCACGCAGCACGTCTTCGCCGCGCCCGATGCGCACCTCGCCCATCAACACCTGAATGTCATGCGACGGCCCCATTTGACGCTCCCTGATTCCGGTAGATGAGCGGTTGCTCAAACTGATAGCCGGTGCAGAGCCGCGAGAGCGACTCGGATTCACCGACGATCAGCACGCCCTCGGGGGCAAGCGTGCGGCGTACGTTCTCGAGAACGCGCTCCTGATCGGTTGTTTCGAAATAGATCAGCACGTTGCGCAGCATCACGAGATCGAACGCCTCACGACGTGCCATGCGTTGATACAGATTGTGTTCGGCGAACGTGATGTGCGCGCGCAATTCCGGCGCAACGGTGAAGCCGCCGGCGCTCGGGCGGAAGTACTTCGCCAGCATGGCCGGACGCTGCTGCTTGAGACCGTCGATACTGCGTCCGCCATAGTTGCCGGCCATTGCCACGGCCAGCACCTGGCTTGAGATGTCGGTCGCGTGGATCTGGTACTGGAAGTTGGTGTGCCGCGCGCGGAATTCCTCGCAGATCATGGCCGTCGAGTAGGACTCTTCGCCGGAAGAGGCGGCGGCCGACCACATGCGGAATGTCCGCCCGGGGTTGGCGGCATGCCAGCGCGGCAGATAGTGTTGTGCGAAATAGTCCCAGACGCGCGGGGTGCGAAAGAACGTGGTTTCGTTCGTTGTGACCAGATTCACGAAGTTGCGCACTTCATCGGGCGTGTTTTCGAGCAGCGCAAGATAGTCGCGGTAACAGTGCAGCGAGAGCGAGCGCAGGCGCGGGCGCAGACGGCCCTGCAACATCGTCCACTTCTTCTCGTTCATCGAGATACCGGTGTGCCGGTGCACAGCGCGAAGAAGCGCCTGCTGGGTACCGGGATCGGCGTCGGCTTCGATTTCCATATCGGGCCCTCTTGGCGGACGTTTGCTCCGGTTCTGCGCGGTCGGTCGGAACCGGAAGATGCCGGCGAACGATCGAGGCCGGGGCCTGCGGTCGCTGCCGGGTAGTACTGGGGACGGCCTACACCTTGAATCGCGATACGGTGCGGTCGAGTTCCTCCGCGCCCTGATTGAGGCCGGTCGTTGCCTGAGCGATCGTCTCGCAGGCGCCTGCGGACTTTTCGGTCTCTTCTGCGACGTGCTGAATGGCGAGACTCACCTCGCGTGCAGCGACGAGTTGCTCTTCGGCGGCACACGAGATTTCCGAGATCGCTTGCGTGGTCCGCGACACGCCCCCCACGATCTTCTCGAAGGCCTCTCCCGCCTGGCGCGACACTTCGCTGCCCTGCGCGACGCGTTTGGTCGACTCGTTGATGAGCTTGGAGATTTCCTTCGTGGCCTGCGAGGAGCGCTCGGCGAGCTTGCGCACCTCGTCGGCCACGACCGAGAAGCCGAGCCCGTGCTCGCCCGCCCGCGCAGCTTCGATGTCCGCGTTGAACGCGAGCAGGTTGGTCTGCCCGGCGATCTCGCCGATCACCTTCACGATCTCGCTGATGTCTTCCGACGACTTGTTGATCAGTTCCATGGCTTCGACCGAGCGGGAAATGGCCCGCGCACCGGTTTCGGCTTCCTGCTGCGTCGATTTGGCGAGCTGGTCGGCACCCTTGGTGTTGTCGGCAATCGAGTTGATCGACGCCGTCAGTTCCTCGATGGACGCATTCATCTCTTCGACCGTCGCACCGAGTGCCTGGGCGCCGGTGGCGACCGTATTGGCCCGATCGGCGATGTCGCGCGACGCACCGGAGAACTCGCCCGCCGAATTGACCACCTTGCCGATCACGCCGCGCAGATCGTCCATCATGTGACGAATGCCGTCGGCCAACTGGTCGATGGGTTCATTCCCCGAGACGGCGATCTCCCCGGTCAGGTCACCCGCTGCCGCACGGTTGACCGTGTCGAGCAGCAACGCCACCTTGCGCTGGTCGTCTTCGGCACGGCGTTTCACGCTCGCCTCCAGTTCGACCTGCTGCGTGATGTCGGTGGCGAACTTCACGACCTTGTAGGGGCGTCCGTTCGCGTCGAGGATCGGGTTGTACGTCGCCTGAATCCAGATTTCCCGGCCGCCGCGCCCAATGCGCTTGTAGCGACCCGCGTCGAACTCCCCGCGATTGAGCTTCGCCCAGAAGTCGTGATACGTCTGCGAGGCCGCATATTCCGGCTCGCAAAACAAACGATGATGCTTGCCGCGAATGTCGTCGAGCGAGTAGCCGAGCGTTTTCAGGAAGTTGTCGTTCGCGGCGATGACGGTGCCATCGAGATTGAATTCGATGACCGCCTGCGCCAGATCCATTGCGCGAACCTTGCCTTCGAATTCGGCCTGACGCCCGCGATCGGCCGTGATGTCGGTGGCGAACTTGATGACCTTGTACGTCACGCCGTTGGCGTCGAACACCGGGTTGTACGAGGCGCGAATCCACACCTCACGACCGCCCTTGCCGATGCGCTTGTATTCGCCCGCATCGAACTCGCCTCGGCCGAGTTTGGCCCAGAAGTCGCGATAGGCGGCAGACGCTGAGTAGTCGGCTTCGCAGAACATACGGTGGTGCTGGCCCTGAATTTCGTCGAGCCGGTAACCCACCGTTTGCAGGAAATTGTCGTTGGCGTGCAGGATGCGGCCCTGCAAGTCGAATTCGATGACGGCCTGCACGCGATTGAGCGCGGCGCTGACGGCCTGTAGTTCCTGTTGTTCCATCTGGAATTCAGGCGTGGCGATTTCCATGACCTTCTCCCCTGATACGCTTGCCCCGGCGCGTGTCGTGCGGCCGTCACGAAAGGGATGCTGCGTGAGCCCCCGTAGCTGGAACGCAGTCCTCTATAGACGCGATTACGACAGCGCAATAGGCAACTTGAGATCAGTGCCTACCCGCATGTTGCTTTTACATCGAATCGTAAAAACGCTTCGAAAGCCGCGTCCAATAAGGTTTTAAAGATAAATGAATGGCGCGAGAAGTCGACGCTGTTATAGCGTCGATACATTTCAAACGCATAAATGAAATAGACGATCAGTGTGCGCCTGCACGAGAGCGGTGCAGGAAGTTGACGCGATCCGGTGTCGGAATACTTCCAGACAGCCGATCGGAAGACCGGGAAAAAGACCTCCTCCCGCGTCTGAAACGGGAGGAGGGGTTGACTCAAAGTCGCACTCTTCGGGGCAATTGAAAGGGCGACGCCTATCACTATGCAATCCCCGTGCCAGCGGTGCCGGTCGCTGCTAACCCTCGTCGTTATTGACTTCACGCTTAGCTCGCCGGGCGATGTTACGGCCTCGTGCCCCGGGTGTTACGTAACAAAGTGCGACACACTCCTCGTTTGGCAACCTTCGCTTACACGGCTTACAGACGCGTGATGGGCTTCGTACAGGCGCGACGATATAAAGAAAGCGAACGGATTTACGTTCCATTTTCAGGAGTCAGATCATGAAGTTCGTTGTTGCCGCGCTGCTTGCCGTCACGCTTGCCGGGTGCGTTGTTGTCCCGGCCCGGCCGTATTACGGAGGCTATTACGGGCATTCCTGCTGCTATCGCTATTGATGGGTAACAAATGTTTTATTGGATAAAAAATCGGGTGGCGAATTGATGGCTGAGAATGAAATTTCGTCGAATTAATACGGAGCGATGCACTTTCAAAAACAGATGAAAAAAGCCCCGCAGGTTTTACCTTGCGGGGCGCTTTTCATCGGCTGTCGTGAATCTATGCTGTCGATGAAACAACGTTCGTGATGCGCCGACTTACCGGCGGTGATGCCAGTCGCGGCGGTCGTGATCACGGCGGTCCCAGCCGCGATCGTGACGCCAATGACCCGGCGGCGGCCCACGCCAGTAATGCGGGCGTGGGCCGTAGACCACTGGCGGAGGCGGGGCAACGACCATCGGGGCGGGCGCGACGTAGACCGGCGGCGGCGCATAGACCGGGCCCGGTGCCACGATCGCCGGGCCGGGAATACCGATATTGACCGACACGTCGGTGCGTGCGATCGCACTGCCCGAGATAAGCACTGCCGCGATACCCGTGATGGTTGCGGTAGCGATCCAGTATTGACCTTGCATCTGTTCTCCTTGTTATCTGTGTATCCGTGCCTGCCAGCCGCACATCGTGTTGACGTGCGGAGGCGCGCAATTCGTGAGCCCCGATTTTACGGAGCGCACTGGCGCACCAGTGCTACGGCGGCACTACAGATGTAACAAGGCGTAAGGAAACCTGCGATTGGCATCGCAGGTGAGGCGCGTCAGCGGTTCAGCGTCGCTCGTGATCGCGCGGGGCGAGAAAACTCGCGGGGCGACGTCCGTGGTGCGCCGATGTCGCGAAATATGACGGACGCCGCAAGTCATGCGTATCGTTCGGGGAGCGCCAGTACGGCGTGCGCGGCGTGCCGAGCAGATCTCCCGGGCGGTGCGGCGACAGCGGTGGCATCGACGCGGGCCACGCGACCTGACGCCAACGGGCGCCGGCGGGCACGACGAGCACCAGCATGACGAAAACGAGCGTCACTACGGCGTAGACGACAACAGGCGAGAGGGTGGTCTCCATGACAAACTCCGGTCGCGAACATGTCACACCACGGGGGGATGCGGCTTGGCGCGCAAAGTGTGGCGTTTTCACTATAGTCCATGCGGCTCGTGCTGACACTCGGTTGCCGCTACGCGGGTTGCGGGACTACACTACACACGCAGTTTCCCGAATGCCGTTGCCATGCTGCGCGGCGGCCACGCTGGCGTCAACCGCCACTTCGCTGTCCGGGGGATCGTGATGAAGCAGGCCGTGCTGGACCCTAGTCCTGCCGTCGAGTCGACGGTACCCGTGACCCCCGTGGCCATCGATCATGTCGCGTATCCGAGCTACGACGCGACGCTTACCCACCGATTCTACGTCGACGTCATGGGCTTCACGCTTGCCGGTGCGCAGACAGGCATGAGCCGTCTGTGGGGCAAGCCCTATCTTCTGGTGAGTTATCAGATCGCGCCGGGCGAAGCGCTGGCGTTCTTCAATTGCGACGGCCTCGCGCCGGACGGGCATGCCGACACGCCGGCGGCCCAGATTCATCACGTGGCATTGCGCGTGCCGGACTTCGACGCGCTCGATCGCTGGAAGTCGCGCCTGAGCGCGCACGATGTGCCGTTCGCCGTCGAGCGACATGGCGACGGTGAGCATCTCTATCTGCTCGATCCGAACGAGATCATGCTGGAATTGTGTGTGCAGACGCCGGAGTCGGCGGCCGGCCAGTGGCAAGGTGCGCTCGACACGTTGCAGCGCTGGGTCGATGGCGTGAGATAAGCCGGGCGCCAGGGCGCTCAGCCAACTCACACGCGTCACGCCTTACCCGTACACGGGCAACTCAGGCTTCGGAGTCCTTGCCGAGGCCGTCCCAACTGGTGGAGACGGGCGGCGCAATGCCGAACAGGTCGATCACGCGCGCGACGGTATCGTCGACCATCGCATCGAGCGATTCCGGACGGTTGTAGAACGCGGGAAGCGGCGGATAGACGATGCCGCCCATTTCGGTGACTGCCGTCATATTGCGCAGATGTGCGAGGTTGAACGGCGTTTCACGCACCATCAGCACGAGGCGGCGGCGCTCCTTGAGGGTGACGTCGGCAGCGCGGGCAATCAGGTTGTCCGAGAGCCCGTGCGCCACGCTCGCGAGTGTCTTCATCGAGCACGGGGCGACGATCATGCCCGCGGTGGCGAACGAGCCGCTGGCGATGTTGGCGCCGACCTCGCGCACGCTGTGGTACTGATCGGCCAGCGCCTGCACCTCGGCACGCTCCAGCCCGAGTTCGTGACGCAGCGTGAGCCAGCCGGCGCTCGACACCATCAGATGCGTCTCGACGCCGCCCATCGCCCGCAATCGTTCGAGCAGACGCACGCCATAGATGGCGCCGGTCGCGCCGGTAATGGCAACAACCAGACGCGCGGGCCGCGGGGCTGCCGTCGACACCGTCATCGAGGCGGAATTACGCGAGGTCGGCCAGAACTTGCTTGAGTTCGCCGCTCTGATACATCTCCATCATGATGTCCGAGCCGCCGACGAATTCACCGCCGATGTAGAGCTGGGGGATGGTCGGCCAGTTGGCGAATTCCTTCACGCCCTGACGGATTTCCTCGTCTTGCAGCACGTCCACCGTGAACAGATTGTCGACGCCGCAGGCCTTCAGGATCTGCACGGCGCGGCCCGAGAAGCCACACATCGGGAATTGCGCGTTGCCCTTCATGAAGAGCACGACGGGATGTTCGGTGACGATTTGCTGGATACGTTGCTGGGTGGTCATGGTGAAAAAGCCCGTGGGGATGCCGGAAATTCGGCGTATCCGGCATTTTAGCGGTTTTCCGCCGCGTCCGTCGGCGTGCGCTCAGACGCGCCGGCCACCTGTGGTGCGTTCGATGTCCGCAAGATCGCGTTCGGAGAAGACGTCGGCAAAGCCCGCCGCCTCGCAAAGCGCCCGGACGTCGGCGGCCTGATGGTAGCCGTGCTCGCAGAGCAACCAACTGTCCGGCAGCAGGCGCGAAGGCGCCCCGGCCACGATCGTGCGCAGGGCGGCGAGGCCGTCTGCGTGATCGGTCAGGGCGTCGACCGGCTCGAAGCGCAGATCGCCTTGAGAGAGATGTTCGTCCCCCGACACGATATAGGGCGGATTCGAGACGATGATGTCGAACGGCGGGGTGTTGGCAGGCAATGCCGAGTACCAGTCGCTCGCGCCGAACGTGACGCGTGCGTCCAGCCCGAGTTGCCGGGCGTTCGCGCGGGCCACATCGAGCGCGTCGGCCGAGCGGTCGAGCGCGGTGACCCGGGCATCGGGCCGGCTGTGGGCAATGGCCAGCGCAATCGCGCCGCTGCCGGTGCCCAGGTCGAGCACACGCGGCGCCGGGCGGCCTTCCAGGCGCGCCAGCGCCAATTCCACGAGCAATTCGGTTTCCGGCCGGGGAATCAGCACCGACGGACTGACGGTGAGCGTCAGGCCGAAGAACTCGCGCGTGCCGGTCAGATAAGCGATGGGTTCGCCCGCCACGCGACGCGCATGCAGCGCGCGGTAGACGGCGACGGTCTCGGGCGCGAGCGGCTCGCGGTCGCGGGTGATCAGTTGCGTGCGGGTCCAGCCGAGCACATGCGAGAGCAGGATGCGCGACTCCGGCGGCGGCAGCCCCGGCTCGCGCAGCAGTGACGCGACGGTGGAGACTGTGGCGGCCGCTGGGTGCTGAGCGTCGCCTGCGCCGTGCGGCATCAGGCAGCCTCGCCCAGCGACGCGAGCAACTCGGCCTGATGCTCGGTCACGAGGGCGTTGACCATCTCGTCCAGATCGCCGTCCATGATGTACTCGAGCTTGTAGAGCGTGAGGTTGATGCGGTGATCCGTCATCCGCCCTTGCGGGAAGTTGTACGTGCGAATGCGCTCCGAGCGGTCGCCCGAGCCGATCAGGCTCTTGCGCGTAGCGGCTTCCTTGGCTTGCTGGGCACGTAGTTGGCCGTCCTTGATGCGCGCGGCCAGCACCTTGAGCGCCTTGTCCTTGTTGCGATGCTGGGAGCGGTCGTCCTGACATTCGACGACGATGCCCGTGGGCAAGTGCGTGATGCGCACGGCCGAGTCCGTCTTGTTGACGTGCTGACCGCCGGCACCCGACGCGCGGAACGTATCGATGCGGATGTCGGCCGGGTTGATTTCGACGTCGGCGACATCGTCGGCCTCGGGCATCACCGCCACCGTACAGGCCGACGTATGAATGCGGCCCTGCGTTTCCGTTGCCGGCACGCGCTGCACGCGATGGCCGCCCGACTCGAACTTGAGACGGGAGTACGCGCCCTGGCCGATCAGACGAACGATCACTTCCTTGTAGCCGCCCAGATCCGATTCGCTGGCGGACATGATTTCGACCTGCCAGCGCTGGCGTTCTGCGTAACGCGTGTACATGCGCAGCAGATCGCCCGCGAACAGCGCCGATTCATCGCCACCGGTCCCCGCGCGAATTTCCAGAAAGATGTTTCGGTCGTCGTTCGGATCGCGCGGCAGCAGCATGCGTTGCAGCGTGCCTTCCATGTCGTCCATGCGGGCGCGGGCATTCGCGGCTTCGTCTTCCGCGAACTCGCGCATCTCGGGGTCGGCCGCCATTTCCTGCGCCGCCGCGACATCGTTCTGGGCGTCGCGATACTGCCGATACTGCTCGACGACCGGCGCCAGTTCGGCGTGTTCGCGTGTGAGCTTGCGGTAGTTGTCCAGATCGCGCGTGACGTCGCCCTGGCTCAATAGGCCATCAAGCTCGACCAGACGTTGCGTCAACTGGTCGAGCTTGGCTTGCATGCTCGCTTTCATCTATTTGTCGGCGGATCCCGAGGTGCGGAACAGTTCGGGAATGAGGTGAAGGATTTGCTCGCGCGAATCGCCGCGCGCCGTGTTCAGCGCGTGCGTCGGGCCGTGCAGGAATTTCTTGGTGAGGGACTGGGACAGGGCTTCGAGCACGGCGGCGGGATCGTCGCCACGCGTGAGCATGCGCTGGGCACGCTCGAGTTCAGCCACGCGCATTGCCTCGGCGGTGCCGTGGATATCGCGGATGACCGGCACGACGCTGCGCGCGTCGAGCCATTGCATGAAGTTCTGGACGCGCGTCTCGATGATCGCTTCCGCTTGCGCGACCGCGGCCTGACGCAGCGCATTACCTTCGCGCACGACTGCGCCGAGATCGTCGACGGTGTACAGGAAGACGTCAGTCAGACGGCCGACTTCCGGCTCGATGTCGCGCGGCACGGCCAGATCGACCATGAACATCGGTTTGTGCTTGCGGGCCTTGATGGCGCGCTCGACGGCACCCAGGCCGATCAGCGGCAACGTGCTCGCCGTGCACGACACAACAATGTCGAACTCATGCAGGCGCTGTGGCAACTCCGACAGACGGATTGCTGTGCCGCCCAGACGCTCGGCAAGTTTCTCGCCACGCTCGGCGGTCCGGTTGGCGATGAACAGGGCTTTCGGATTCTGCGCGGCGAAGTGCGTGGCGCACAGCTCGATCATTTCGCCCGCGCCGATGAACAACACCTTCTGCGTGCTGATGCTCTCGAAAATGCGCTGGGCGAGTCGTACCGCTGCGGCGGCCATCGACACCGAATGCGCACCGATCTCGGTCTGGCCGCGAACTTCCTTGGCCACCGCGAACGTGCGCTGGAACAACTGGTTCAGATACGTGCCCAGTGCGCCGGCTTCGGCGGCAGTGCGCACGGCATCCTTCAACTGACCGAGGATCTGCGTCTCGCCGAGCACCATGGAGTCGAGACCGCTCGCCACGCGAAAGGCGTGCCGCACGGCGTCGGACTGGGGAAGGGCGTACAGGTGAGGCGCGAGGTCGCTCGCCGGGATGTTGTGGAACTGGGCCAACCAGTGCACCGCGCGCTCACGAGCGGCGGCATCATCGGTGACGCAGTAGATCTCGGTGCGATTGCACGTCGACAGGATGGCTGCCTCGGGGGCGCTCAATCGACCGCTGTCGCTGCCGGTCCACAAGCTCTTGAGGCCTGCCAGGGCCGGCTCGATCCGCTCGAACGGAAACGCCACCCGTTCGCGCAGCGAGACGGGCGCCGTATGGTGGTTCAGGCCGAGAGCGAGCAGTTGCATGATGTGGGGGATCTGATAGCCCCTGATTATAGCGCGTCGACGCGATGCCCGTTTCGGTGGCGCCGCGTGTCCCGCGCTTCGGGACAGCGTGCTCCATCATGGCGCAGCCGTCCGCTTTTGACAAATAGGCATCCCTTATACCCGGCATAGCGCGGACTGCCGCCGTCGTCTTTTTTGATATATCAGACGGTCGACAGCGCCCGGCGGGGCGTCGCGCGGGGATTGCCGAAACGGCTGGTTTCAAGGCTATACTGCGTTCGGGTTCCCGTCCTTGGAGACACGTCATGGGCATTATCGGCACCATCGTCGTTGGTCTGATTGTCGGCCTCATCGCACGCGCCCTGCATCCCGGTCGGGACAGCATGGGCATCATCATGACCATCATCCTCGGCATTGCCGGCGCGCTGCTCGCCCGGTACGTCGGACAGTTCCTCCACCTCTACACCGAAGGCCAGTCGGCCGGCTGGATCGCCTCCATCATCGGTGCGATCGTCCTGCTGGTGATCTACGGCGCCATCAAGCGCAGCCGCACGGCCTGACGCAACACACACGCACTACACACGCACTACACACGCACTACACGAGGCACGGTTATGGACATCGTTGTGCTTTTGCTCGTGGGACTGGTGGCGGGTTGGCTCGCCGGACTGGTGGTCGGCGGCAGCTTCGGCCTCATCGGCGACATGGTCGTCGGTGTGATCGGGGCGTTTGTCGGCGCCTGGCTGCTGCGACATCTCGGCATTGCCGTCGGATACGGCACGCTCGGGCGGATCATCACCGCCACGATCGGCGCGATCGTGCTGCTTGCGTTGTTGCGCCTGGTGCGACGATAGGCCGCACGAACGGGCCGAAAATCGGGACGTTCGCGCAGCGTTGCATGTCGCGCCGGGGCAACATCGGGTGGAGGATCGGCTGATACCCGCATTCCGTCGTCCAGAACCTTCCAAAACCTGTATCCGAACAGGGTTTTGCCGCACGCAAGGCCCGGTGGCATAAGGGTGTTCGGCCGAACTTGTGACTCGACGCACCATGATGCCGCGAGCGTCATACGCGTTTTCCCGGGTTCGGCTATCCTTGTCGCCATCGCCAGACCCAAAGTCGTCTTGACTACGCGTGCGGCATCGCCGCCACGTTCGATCCCCGTCTTCCGTCTTCTGGCGTGGCTGCCGCGCCTGACAGGGGTGCGGCGGCGCTCCTCGCAAGTTGGTACGCCCGATCCCCCTCATTAAAAAAACACATGTCTGCGACACGCAATTCTATGCGGCCATTCATCGTGGCATCCGTCATGGCTGCGACCTCAATGGTTGCCATTGAGGCCACGATCATTTCGACGGCCATGCCGCAAATCGTCGCCCAGCTCGGCGGCCTGAACCTGTATAGCTGGGTCTTCTCCGCTTTCCTGCTCGCGCAGACGGCCATGACCGTGGTGTTCGGCAAGATGGCCGATCTCTATGGCCGCAAGCCGGTCATTCTCGTGGGCATTGTCGTCTTCCTGATTGCCTCGCTGGGCGGCGGTCTGGCGTGGTCCATGCCCGCAATGATTGCCTTCCGCCTGCTGCAAGGGGTGGGCGCCGCGTGCATTCAGCCGGTCAGTCTGACCATCATTGCCGACTACTACCCGATCAGCGAACGCGGCAAGGTGCAGGGCTATCTGGCGAGCGTCTGGGCGATCTCGGCGGTGCTCGGCCCGATGCTCGGCGGCATCATCATCCGCGAGTTGTCGTGGGCGTGGATCTTCTGGATCAACATCCCCATCGGCTTGCTGGCGGCAGCGGGCTTCATCGCCTATCTGCACGAAGAGGCACCGCGCCAGCGCCCGAGCATCGACGTGCTCGGTGCCGTGTTCTTCACGATTGCCGTGGCGGCGCTGATGATTGCGCTCACCGATGCGAACGCCTTCACCGACACGCACGTTTGGGCCGGGATACTCGCGTGCGCCATCGCGTCAGTGCTGTTCGTCTGGCAGGAACGCCGCGCCAAGGATCCGATGATCTCGTTCGCCCTGTGGAGCCGTCGTCCGATTGCGGCGGCCAATGCGGCGACGCTGCTCTCGGGCATGGTGCTCATGGGGTTGACGACCTTCCTGCCGATGTACGCGCAGGGCGTGCTGCGTCAGACACCGGTCGTGGCCGGCATGGCGCTCACGATGATCATGGTCGGCTGGCCGATCGGCGCGACGCTCGCCGCCAAGACGTTCACCCGTTTCGGGCTGCGCCGCATTCTCGTGGGCGGCAGCCTGCTGATGCCGGTCGGCGGCATCGTCTTCGCGTTGCTCGGGCCGAACAGCTCGCCGCTGCTCGCCGGGTTCGGCTCCCTGCTCATGGGCTTCTCCATGGGCACCGGCAGTGTGAGCGCGCTCGTGCTGATTCAGGAACTGGTCGATCCGTCGCAGCGCGGCAGCGCCACGGCGTCGAACATCTTCTCGCGCAATCTCGGCAGCACGCTGGGCGCCACGCTCTTCGGTGCCGTGCTCAACTTCGGGCTGACGCATTCGACCAGCCTGGGCGTGGTCACCTCGGATCAGTTGCGTCACGTGCTGGAAGACCGGGGCGTGTCGACGCTGGCCGATCAGGCCATTCGCGCGGTGCTGCAACATTCGCTGCACCTCACGTTCCTGTCGATCCTGGCGATTTCGGTCGGTGTCGTGTTGCTGCTGCTGCTCGTGCCGACCAACGCGGTGGACCGTTCGCGGGGTGCCAAGCGCGAAAAGCCGGAATTCGTACCGGGCGGGCATTGATCGACGCGTTTGTCCTTGTGACATGAAAAACGGCCGGTCGGGATTACCCACCGGCCGTTTTGCTTCATGGCTTCGATGCTTGAACTACTACCGAAGGCTCAGCGCGAGGCCTCCGGAACCAGATGCAGACGCGTCTCCGTGTCCGCCTCGACCGCTGCACGCGAGTAAGGCAGCTTGAAGTACTCGCCGTCGAGCCATTTCTGGGCCAGATCGCGATAGTGCGGGCTGTCCGGATTGCCCGATTCGCCGGGCAGGTTCATCGCGCGCGTATTGTCCCAGTTGCCCACGTCGACCACGATCCGGAACGACGGGCCGTTCGTCTGCCGGAAGTCGCTCACCCGATACGTCGACTGGTTCGGGGTGAACGGACTGCCGCCCTTGGGCAGGGGGCCGACGTTGAGCTTGGCGCGCGTGTCGGCGTCCACCGCATCGGCGAGCGGGTGAGCATTCAGATTCGTCTGAAGCTCGCCCCACTGCCATGCCCCTGGGTCGGCGCCTTGTAGCTTGACCATCTCGCCCCAGGCTTCGCCCAGACTCGTAAGCAACACGGCGTCTCGCTTCGCGTTGGCGTTGTCGCCGAAGCGGGCCGCGGGCTGTTCGAGCGCGTCGAGCATCGTGGCCGGATCGGGGGCACCGAAGCTGTCGGCAGCAGCCTTGGGCAGCACCGCATTCTTGTAAGTGCGGCCCAGATGGCGGCTGAACCAGACTTCCTCGAGCGCTGCCTGAGCGGAGTCTGCCCGCATGTCGGCATCCCAGCCCTTGAGCAACTTGAGGGCGGCGGCCGTTTGCGGGTCGTCGCTCGAGAGCGGGGAGAGCAACGCCATGAGGCGCCGCGCCGGAATCGACACGATGTCGTTCTGCAGCCGCTCGGAGTCTTCGATCGAAACCTTGTCCTTCGCCTTGAGCACCTCGTCGATGCGTGCATGGCGCGAGCCGTTGGTCCATTCGAAGCCGAGCTTGCGTTCGGCATACGGATAGCCGGCCGGCATGTTCATCTCGTTGGACGTTGTGAAATAGCCGGTCGACGGGTTGTACGCCGACGGTAACTGATCGCGGCGCCAGAAACCGGCCCATTCATAGCGTCCGTCGCCCGGCACGGGCATCAGGCCGTCCCAGTTGGGACGAATCGGCGCCATACCGCTCGGCACCCAGCCGATGTTGCCGGCCGTGTCCGCATAGACCTGATTGACGGTCGGTGCGCCCCACGTGTTGAGCGCCGTCTGGAACTCGGCGTAGGTCTTCGCGCGCATGTAGCGCATGGCGTCGAAGTAGGGCGACATGCCCGGCTCCAACCATGCCGTGCGCACGGCGTACGCGCGATGCTTGGCCGCGTCGACGTAAATCACCGGACCGTGTTTCGTGAACTTGAGGTCGGTCTGTACCGGCGCGCCGTCGCGGACTTCGATGGTCTCGTGAACGGTACGCATCGGCACCCACTTGCCGCGATAGCGGTACTGGTCGGGGTTGGCGGGGTTCAGTTCGTAGACGTACAGATCTTCCTGATCGATGTTGAAGATCGTGAGGCCGAACGCGATGGTGCCGTTGTGGCCGATGGCCACGCCGGGAATGGCCGGTTCACCCGCGCCAATCAGGTTGAGCGTGGGCGTGCTTACCTGCACGATGTAGCGCAGGCTCGGCGCGGCATAGGCGCGATGCGGATCGTTCGCCATGATGGCGCGGCCCGTGGCCGACTTCTGCGGCGAAATCACCCAGTTGTTGCTGCCCTCGGCCGATTCGGTGGAGACATCGTACGGGCCGTTGTCAGCGAGTTGCACAACATCGGCGTCGGCGTGCTGGAGCGATTCCTTGGTGATCTTCACGCCTTGCGTGGCGAGATCGAAGACCTTCAGCAGATCGTCGGGCAGGCACGGGTCGAGGCCCTCGGGCACTTGCGTCTTCCATGTCGGTTGCAGGCCCACGCGCACGCTGTCGGCGTCGAGCGAGGCGCGGCACACGACCTTGGCGCGGGCGACTTCGCTTTTCAGGTTGCGCGTCAGGCCATGGCTGCGAATGCGCGCGATGTCGTCCGCCGTCCACTTCGCAGGCCAGTAGCCTACCTTGCGGAACTCGTACGGCATTTGATCGGGATGCGACGCGAGCCAACTGATGTAGGCATTCACGCCGGCCGCGAAAGCCTCGGCGGCGGGCTTCGCATCGGGGCCATAGCGACGCCATTCGGTCGCCATGTCGCCACGGTAGACGAAGCGGCGTGTGGCGTCGTCCTGCGCAACGTAGGCGCGACCGAACACTTCGGACAACTGGCCGAGCCCTCGGCGTCGCCACAGGTCGATCTGGAACAGACGGTCACGTGCGGCGTTGAAGCCTTGCACGAAGAAGCCGTCGCGTTCGTTGGCGGCAAAGATGTGCGGCACCCCGTTGTGATCGATCAGGATGTCGGCCGGTTGCGAAAGCCCGGCGACGGTGAGGGTTTGCGATGGCGTTGCGGCAGCCGCGCCATCGGCGGCATGCGCGCACGCGCTCCACGTCGTGACGGCGAAGGCCAGCACACTGGCGGCGTGGATGGCATTGGGGCGTTGCATTGTCTTCCTCCTGTTGTTGTTTGGGGGCTTGATGCTGCGGAGTACCACGCAATCCTAGACGCATCGCACCGGCATGCAACCTATATTCCGGGAAATGGAATAAATTCTTAATCGTCGAGGCTTGACGGGGCGTTTCGCCGACGTTGCATCGCCACCTTTTGCGCATATGTGCGAGGGTGTCTGTATCGTCAGGCGAACCCGCCACCACTTCCGTTGGTTACTTCAGCGACTACGCCAATGCCGGATACGCGTCAGACATCTTCAAACGAGCCCGCCACGCGAATGGAGCGCTGGCGTGCGTCGCCGCATGTGCGCACGCTGGTGGTGCCGCTCATGCGCTTCGGGGTCTCGGGGGTGATATCGACGGCGGTGCATGTGATCGTGGCGATCACGCTCATCGAAGTTTTCGGGGCGGGGTCTGTGCTGGCGAATGCCGTCGCGTTCTGCACGGCCACGCCGTGTTCCTACCTGCTCAATACGCTGTGGAGTTTTTCTGCGCGGGTGCACCGCACGAGTCTTGTGCGCTTCGTGCCGGTGTCGATCGTCGGGTTATTGCTGACGACGTTCGTCGCGCGTACGGTCGAGCATCTCGGTGGCAATCACTGGGTAGGGATCGCCGCCGTCGTGCTGATCGTGCCGCCGACGACCTTTCTGCTGCATCGCTACTGGACCTATCGCGGCGCTTGATGCTTGGATGCGTGCATGCGTGGATGCCTGCCGCGCTGGCTGTCACGTCAACGCCCAATGGTGCGATGGGCGCGCGAGGCGATCGAGGCGAGTGATCTACCGCCGCTGGTATGCGACCGGATGGCCTTTCGCGGAGATGCCGGTCGAGCGTCGGACTCCTGTAACGGTGAGCGCGACGGCAGATGGCTTACCTTGACGCTCGACTGGTAGCGACGTCGCACCAGATACAGCGGACGTCCTTTCGACTCGTAGTAGATCCGTCCGACATACTCCCCGATCACGCCGATGCCGACGAGTTGGATGCCACCGAGAAACAAAATGCCGACGAGCAACGAGGCATAACCGGGCACGTCGATGCCGTGAATGAGGGTGCGCAGCACGATGTAGCTGCCGTACGCCAACGAGAGAAGGGCGAGCGTCACCCCGATATACGTCCAGCAGCGCAGCGGCACGGTGCTGAAGCTGGTAATGCCTTCGAGCGCGAAATTCCACAGTCGCCAGCCGGAGAACTTCGATTCGCCCGCACTGCGCGCATCGCGCACGTATTCCACGATTTCCGTGTGGAACCCAACCCACGCGAACAGCCCTTTCATGAAACGGCGGCGCTCGGGCAGTCGTTTGAGCGCGGTCACGACACGTCGGTCGATCAGGCGGAAGTCGCCGACGTTCTCGGGCAACTTCACTTCCGAGAGACGGTTGTGCACGCGGTAATAGACTCCCGCAGCGACACGTTTGGCGAAGCTGTCGCTTGCGCGGTTGGTGCGTTTGGCGAGCACGACTTCGGCGCCGTTGCGCCAGCGCTCGATCATCACGGGGATGAGGGCGGGCGGGTCTTGCAGGTCGGCGTCGATGGGAATGACCGCGTCGCCCTGCGCTTCGTCGATGCCTGCGCTCAGGGCCGCTTCCTTGCCGAAGTTGCGGGTGAAATCGATCACGCGGATGCGCGCATCGGCACGGCGTAGGGCGAGCAGCGCGCTTAGCGTGTCGTCGGTGCTGCCGTCGTTCACGCAGACGATTTCGAAGCGCACGCCGGTCACGCTATCGAGCACCGGCGCCACCGCGCGGTAAAACTTGTCGAGTGCCAGGGCTTCGTTGTGACAGGGCACAACGAGCGAGACGAGCGGCGTGCGCAGCGGGAGCGGCGAGTGGCGGGTATCGGCGGCGCGGGGCATGGGATTACCTCGTGAACGCGGGCGCAGTGGCGGACGAACGGCGGCGGACGGCGGTGCCGGGAGCGTCCGGAATATTGGGGACATCCGGCACATCGGGCACATGCGCGAGGCGACGACGACGGCGCCACAACAGCACCAGCGTTGCCAGCGTGACGAACGGCATGAACTGGAAGCCGACGTGCAAGACACCCAGCAGGCCGAACATCGGGGTGAGCCAAAGCACGACGAGCCACTCGCGCTCGCCACGCAGCCAGCCGCGCGCCATGCCGTCGCGCACATACCAGGCGATGACGAGCGAGAGAATCGCGAGGTCGTAGTCGTAGAGATACGGGCTCACAAGCGTGGTTGCGCATATGAGCATGGCGGCGCGCAAGGCAAACGCCGTCGGACGCCGCCAGAAGTCGACCATCATCGCCACGGCGCAAAGCGCGACCCCGACATGAATGGCCGCTGCCACCGTGAGGGATGCGCCGAGCATGTACGCCGTCACGAAGAACGTTGGCACGCGGGCGATCTGGGCGGTGCCGTTGACGAGGCTCTGCCGCGCGAATTCCGTCGCGTGCAGGAACGTTGGGTAGACATCGAAACCGAAGACCGCAGCGGCGAGTACCGTGGTTCCGATGACCGTCGCAATACAGGCGGCCAATGCGCGCCATTCCCGGGCGCAGAGAAAGGCGAGCGGGAAAAGTATGGCGATATGCGGCTTGATGAAGAGCAGCCCGGTGAGGATGCCCGCCCAGACCGGGCGTTTGCGCAGCATCGACAACGAGAAACCCGCGAGGGCGGTGGTGTAGAGCGCGATCTGTCCGGCGAGTATCACCAGCAAAACGCCGGGAAAGCCGACCGTGGGCAGGCGAGCATCACGCCACGGGGCGGTGCGTCGCAGCGCGGCGTAGTAAAGACCGAAGCCGACGCAGGCGTATGCCGTGTACGCGTAGGTGAACGGCAGCAGCGCGATCGGCGCGAGCAGGATCATCATGACGGGCGGATAGAGCCACGGCATGACGCCGCCCAACTTATCGGCCCACGGCTGCTCGGCGATTTGGGCGCGAGCCATCAGTTCGATGTTGTAGGCATCGAGCGGATGCCCTTGCAGTACGAAGTGAGACGCTCCCCAGAACGGCAGGAAGTCGAGACCGACGGGCCCAATCTTCGGCGTGGGGAGATACGAATGCTGATACCACCAGGCGATGCCGATGGCGAAGGCGAACAGCAGTCCTGCGCTGCTGTACAGCCGGATGCGGGCACGGTCGTCGGACCAATGCCGGCGCGCACGGGGTGCCATTTCAACGACGGTCGACGGCTTCGATGTCATGCACGAACCTCCCCTTGGCTGCATGAAAACGGCGATGCTCGACTACGACGACTGCATGGGGTGACGCGCGGTGTCTCTGATGCTTGTGGTGTCTTGCCTGATGAACGATTGTCGCGGGTCGCGCGCGGCCTTCTCAAGCAGGGCATTCCCGATATGGCGCGCGACACAGCCCTGTGCGCCCGGA
Organism: Pandoraea sp.; assembly: GCA_031291335.1. Lineage (GTDB taxonomy): Bacteria > Pseudomonadota > Gammaproteobacteria > Burkholderiales > Burkholderiaceae > Pandoraea. Next base: position 25,741 of record JARLJF010000117.1, read on the forward strand.
CCGCGAGGGCGAATGCGAATGCTCCGAACATCGAGGCATTGGCCGTCACGGTGCGCACGATTGCATATTAGACGAGACGGTCTCCGAAAGGATCGCGGTAAGTCGCTTCGGAGCACGTGCAAACGGATTGCGTGGACAGATGTGGCAAACCGGCGTTTGAAGGAAGAATTCGAACTACGACATTCAGCGATGTACCGCTGCCTGCCGGATTTCACGCCATTCAATGAAGATGCAGCAGGCCGATGAGTTGCCACCAGAGCGGGGTCAATGGAACGACCGTCACCAGTGCAACGAGGGCGGTAGCGACACAGTAGCGGGTTGCGTCGCGAATGCCGATGCCGGCCAGCGCCATGGCCAACACGAGCGGTGGGGCCTGATAGGGCAATGCGATGGTGGAGATGCCGACGGCCTGCGTCAGCAAGACGGCCTTCACGCCGAGCGGTGCGCCGAGGGCGAGCGCGGGAACCAGCGGTGTGTAGAGCGCGGGGGCCGCGTTCGAGGTGACGAGGAATGTCAGCGCTAGCGACAGTGCGACGAGGACCAGATACGCCGGGGTGGTCGACATCTGCGCCAGATCCAGTTGGGACAGCACGGGGCGCAACGTGTTGGCGAGTCCGGCGTGGTCGACGGCAGCCGTCAACCCGATGATGGCGGCGACGAACCACAGCGGAGCGAGTTTGACCTGTTTGAGAAACGCGTCGGGGTTCACCAGCCGCAACGGCCCGAGGCACAGCAACGCGATCCCGAGTCCGACCCAGCCAGCAGCGACGTGATGCCATGGCTCGGTCAGCCAAAGCGCGAGCATCAGCGTCAATGCGGCGAGCAGACGCCATTCGTCAGGACGCATCGACTGGCGCGCGTCATCGACCGTCGTGGCGTCGACGAGCGGCGTCAGCCGATCCGGGAAGAGCCGCATCGCAACGACCACCAACACTACGCCGCGCACGACGGCAAGCACCGGCACCAGCGCAATCGCATAGTCGCCGTAACCGAGCCGCAGACCGAGCACGGTCTCGGCGGTGCCGGCCATCACGAGATTGGGCAAGTTGGCGGGAAGAATGGCCGTCGACAACTCGCAACTGGCCAGCGCCGTGGCGAGCAGGAGTCCGGTGCGACCGGGGCGGCCTGGCGTCAGTCCGACGCGTTCACAGAAGCTCAGCACGATCGGCGTGAGGATGGCGATGCGCCCGAGTGTCGACGGCATCACGATCCCGAGGACGAACGCGATGGCGACGAAGCCAACGAGAGCGACGCCATAGGCGTGGCCGCAATGGTCGGCGAGCCGCGACGCGACGCGCTCGCCGAGTCCTGTGACGCCTAGCGCCATGCCAATGACCGCGCCGCTGAAGACGAGCCAGAACGCGCTCGATGTGAAGCCCGAGAACACGACGTCCGCGCCCAGCGACGTACAGGTCGCGAGCAGGAACATCAGCACGAGCGAAACGAGAAAGTCTGGCAGCCAACCGGTTGCCCAGTAGCTGAGGCAGAACAGGACGACGACCGCCACGGCGAGCGTGTCGCCGCGCAGTCCAGCCGCGTGCAGCGCGAATCCGGCGCTGGCGCTGATCGCTGCGAGCAGCGCATGACGCCAGAGGCGACCGGGCGCAAAGGCGTCGGCAGGGGCTGCCGTTGCAAGGGGCGCTGGGGCGGAAGGGGTGGAAGGGGCAGACGAGGAGGGGCTGGCCAAGGGCATGGATGTCACCTGTCGTTAAATAATATATAATTTTCCATGATTATATATAGTTAACCGAGGGAGACGGGCAATGCGTCAGGAATCGGGGACGGGAACGGCGGTAGAGCGCACTTACGAAGCGTTGCGCGAGCAGATCGGGCGCGGCGAGTTGAAGCCGGGCGAGGCGTTGCGTCAGGACCATCTGGCGGCAGCGCTTGGGGTGAGTCACGTGCCGGTGCGCGAAGCGCTGACGATGCTTGCGGCGGACGGACTGGCGGTGAGCCGGGTCAATCGCGGCACGGTGGTGACGGCGCTGACCGAAGAGGACGCGCTGGAGTTGGCGGATTTCCGTGCGTTGCTGGAGGGGCGTCTGATGGCGCTGGCGATGCCGAATCTGTCGCGCTCGGATCTTGCGCGGGCGCGGGCGGCGCTCGACGCGTTGGAGGCCGCGACCGACCTGGCGGACATCGTGACGCGCAACGCCGCGTTTCACGGCATGCTCTATGCGAAAGCGGAGCGTCCGTACTTCCAGCGAGCCGTGGCGACGGCGCGACTGAACCTCGGACGCTATCTGTTCCTCACGTGGCAGAAGACGGGCAACGCGCAGCGTTCGCACGAAGAGCATCGTGAGTTGTTGCGCTTGTGCGAGGCGGGTGACGACGCGGGCGCCGTCGCGCTGGTCGAAGCCCACAATCGCGCAACGGGCGAACAGATCGCCCGGATCATTCGTGAGGGATGGGCGGAGTGATCGGTAGCGGAAAGTCGAAACGCCTTATCCCGGAGACGGCGCCGCTCTCAAGGCGCTGACGGATGCGGATCGGTGTGAGGTCGCAGGGTTTTATTACGAGGTTCGTGTCGCCAACAGGCTCAGCCGGTCTTCAACTCGTAGCTGGTGCTGCGGCCACCCGCGCCTGAGCGTTGCAGCACACCCCGCTCGAGCAACTCGTTGATGTCGCGTAGTGCAGTATCGGATGAGCACTTCGCCAACGCGGCCCACTTGCTGCTGGTGAGCTTGCCTTCAAACCCATCCAGCAGTCTGTTGAGCACTTTGACCTGGCGATCATTCAAGGCGGCCCCGTGTAGTTTCTGCCAAAATCGGGACTTGACCAGCACTGCATCCAGCATGCCGTGGGCATGTCCTACCGCTTCATTGAGCATCTGCAAAAACCACAATAGCCACTCGGTCACCTCCAGGCCGCCCTTTTGCGTGCGTTCCAGAATGTCGTAGTAGGCCTTTCGCTCGCGTTGAATTTGCGCTGACAAGCTGTAGAAACGCTGTGGGCTGCCGTCGGCACGCGCGAGCAGCAGATCGCCGATGGCGCGCGCGATGCGACCGTTGCCATCGTCGAAGGGATGTAGGGTGACAAACCATAGATGGCCGAGGGCAGCACGGATCAAGGCCGGTTCCGATGCCTTCGGATCGTTTAGCCAATGAAGGAAACGCCCCATCTCGGAAGCCAGGAACTCGGCTGGGGGCGCTTCGTAATGCACCTTCTGACGCCCGACAGGGCCTGATACCACCTGCATCGGCCCATGTGTGTCATCGCGCCAGGTACCGGTGCTGATCCTGCTCAGGCCGGAATAACCGGTGGGAAAGAGCGCGGCATGCCATGCGAAGAGACGCTCTGCGGTGAGCGGTTGCGCGCTGTTGGCCGTGGCATCCAACACCATCTCCACCACGCCTTCGACATGACGGTCGACTGGAGCCAGCGAGCCGATGTCCACGCCCAGACGACGCGCGATGGATGAGCGCACCGAGGCCACGTTCAGGTGTTCGCCTTCTATCTCGCTCGTCTTGAGTACGTCATCCGTCAGCGCAGACAGGCTGGCTTCATCGCGCAGGCCTATCCCCACATCGGCCATGCGTCCTAACAGCAATCCTTGCGCGCGGCTGACCTGCGCCATTGGCTCAGCCAATGCCGCGAAGTCGAAACGCCAGTGAGGCCAGTCCGGGCCCTGCCAGATGTAAAAGTAATCGCCGCTATTCATGCGGTGATTATGGGATGTGTTCGCCGCTAAAGCAACTTATTCGCTGCATCAACTGCAGTGATTAGATGTGTATTTCCCGCATACGAGGCCGTCTCAGGAAATGAAAAAGCCGCGTATTTACGCGGCTTTTTCGGATTTCTACAATTTCAGCAAGGGCTTGAAATCACAGAAAGTGATTCATGTCGCTCAGACGTTGAACAAGAAGTTCATCACGTCGCCATCGTGCACGACGTATTCCTTGCCTTCGGCGCGCATCTTGCCGGCTTCCTTCGCGCCCTGTTCACCCTTGTACTGGATGTAGTCGTCGAAGGCGATGGTCTGCGCGCGGATGAAGCCGCGTTCGAAGTCGGTGTGGATCACGCCGGCGGCCTGCGGGGCGGTGTCGCCCACATGGATCGTCCAGGCGCGCACTTCCTTCACACCGGCGGTGAAGTACGTCTGCAGACCCAGCAGCTTGAAGCCCGCGCGGATCACACGATCCAGACCCGGCTCGTCCATGCCCATGTCGGCCAGGAATTCCGCCTTGTCGGCGTCTTCCATATCCCCAATCTCCGCCTCGATGGCGGCACACACGGCCACAACCGGTGCGTTCTCTGCTTCGGCGTACTTGCGCACGGCGTCCAGATGCGGATTGTTTTCGAAGCCGTCGTCCTTCACGTTGGCGACGTACATCGTCGGCTTGGCCGTGATCAGGCAGAACGGCTTGATGAGTGCCTGCTCGTCGTCCGTGAGCTTGAGCGAGCGCACCGGACGCGCTTCATTGAGCACCGGCACAACCTTCTCGAACACGGCCACGAGCTTCGCGGCTTCCTTGTCGTTGCCCGACTTGGCGGCCTTCGAATAACGCTGCAGCGCCTTCTCGACGGTGCCCAGATCGGCCAGCGCCAGTTCGGTGTTGATGACTTCGATATCGGAAATCGGGTTCACCTTGCCCGCCACGTGGATGACGTTCTCATCCTCGAAGCAGCGCACGACGTGCGTGATGGCGTCCGTTTCGCGGATGTTGGCGAGGAACTGGTTGCCCAGCCCTTCGCCCTTCGACGCGCCAGCCACCAGACCGGCGATGTCCACGAATTCGACCGTCGCCGGCATGATGCGCTCGGGCTTGACGATCTCGGCCAGCTTGCCCAGACGCGGGTCAGGCACTTCCACCACGCCGACGTTCGGCTCGATGGTGCAGAACGGGTAGTTCTCGGCAGCGATGCCAGCTTTGGTCAGTGCGTTGAAAAGGGTCGACTTGCCGACGTTGGGCAAGCCGACGATGCCGCATTTGAGGCTCATGCTAAATCCTGTCTAATCCGATATATGCGCCGTTGCATTCGCCGGTCGTTGCGTCGGTGATTGCGTCGCGGAAAGTCCGCTATTGTACTCGTTCTGCCTCCAACAACGCCCTTAACCCCAGCTTGGGTTCGTCCCCCGGCGCTGCCTCGGCGTCTGGTTCAACTCAGTTGCTTCGCCGAGAACGTGTCGCACTTGCGCACGTCGCCGTACTGCAACCCCTGACGCAGCCAGTAAACGCGCTGGGCACTCGTGCCGTGCGTGAACGACTCCGGCACCACGCGGCCCTGCGACTGTTGCTGCAAGCGGTCGTCGCCAATGGCGGCCGCCGCCTTCAGCCCCTGTTCGATGTCGCCCGGCTCCAGCAACTGCTGATTTGCCTTCGCGGCATTGTTCGCCCAGACCCCGGCGAAGCAATCGGCCTGCAACTCCAGCCGCACCGACAGGGCGTTGGCCTGCGCTTCGTTGGCGCGGCGGCGAACTTCGTCGAACTTCTCGGAGATGCCCAGCAGATTCTGGATGTGATGACCCACTTCGTGCGCGATCACATACGCCTGCGCGAAGTCGCCACCGGCACCGAAGCGCCGCTGCAACTCGTCGTAGAACGCCAGATCGATGTAGACCTTGCTGTCGCCCGGGCAGTAAAACGGCCCCATCGCCGTTTGTCCGGTGCCGCAAGCCGTGGGCGTCGCGCCCGAGAACAGCACCAGTTTCGGCGGCACGTACTGACGGTTCAGTTGCTGGGGAAACACGGTTTCCCAGGTGCGCTCGATGTTGCCGAGCACCTTGCGGGTGAAGACCGTCTTCGGATCGTTGGCGGGGGCGGCGTTCGGTGCGGACCGGGGCTGCGACTGCGTCTGCCCCTGAATCATCTGCGAGCCCTGAATGATCACGCGCGGATCGATCCCGAAGAAGTACGACGCGGCCAGCGCCACCACGATCGTGCCGATGCCGATGGTGGTGCGTCCGCCGAAGCCTCCGCCGCGGCGATCTTCGACGTTCTGGCTTTCGGATTCATTGTCGAGGCGCATAGGGGGCTCCTGGTCAAAACGTTGGGACGTCGGGTCATCGATATGCGCGGAAGTATAGCGCCGGGCCGTGACGCGCGACGCTGCGTCGCAGCAGGTGTCCGGTGGCCGGCCGTCGCGCGCACGACAGGCGTGCGACAATACGCCATCTCGTTTTCTGAACCAGCCGGCTCGCGCGATTCAGGCGCTGGCGCTGCATTCGCCGCATGTCTCAAACGCAAACCTCCAGCCAAACGCACGATGTCGTCGTGGTCGGTGGCGGTCTGGTCGGCAAGGCTGCCGCCTTGCTGCTCTCGCAGGCTCGCCTGTCCGTCGCACTGCTCGCTCAGCCCGCCGCCGCCTTGCCGGGCGCCGGCAGCACGAGCGGCGACAGGTGGGACGCCCGCATCTACTCGCTCTCCTCCAGCTCGCAAGCGCTTTTCGAGCGCATGCGTGTCTGGCAGGCTGTCGACCCCGCGCGCGTGAATCCCGTCTACGACATGGAAGTCTTCGGCGACGAACGCGGCAGTCTTCACTTCTCCGCATACCAGGCGGCCGTGCCGCAACTGGCCTGGATCGCCGAATCGTCGAATCTCGAACGCGCGCTCGACGCCGCGCTTCGATTCTCGCCGCAGGTGCAATGGCTCGACGCCCGCGCCGATGCGCTCGAAGTCGATGCCGCCGCCGCATCGGTGCGTCTGTCGGACGGCAAGACCCTGCGCGCGTCGCTCGTGGTCGGCGCCGATGGCGCGCACTCATGGGTGCGCAGCACTGCGGGCCTCGACGGCTCGGTGCGTCCCTACGAACAACTCGGCGTGGTCTGCAACTTCCGCGCGGAGCGTCCGCACCGCGATACCGCTTTCCAGTGGTTCCATGACGGAGAGATCATCGCGCTGCTGCCGCTGCCGGATCAGCACGTCTCGCTGGTCTGGTCGGCCGCCGACGATCACGCCAAGCACTTGCTCGCGCTCGATCCCAACGACCTGGCCGATCGCATCGGCACGTTCTCGAACGGTGAACTCGGTCGCCTTACGCCGGTCTCAGCGCGCGCCCAGGGTTTCCCGCTTGTGCTGGCGCAGGCCAAGCGCCTGATCGCACCGCGCGTCGCATTGGTCGGTGACGCGGCGCATGTCGTGCATCCGCTTGCGGGGCAGGGCATGAACCTCGGTTTGCGCGATGTGGCGGCGCTTGGCGATGCGCTCGCCGGCCGCGAATCGTTCCGCGACTGTGGCGACGACGCCGTATTGCGTCGCTACGAGCGTGCCCGCAAGGAAGATATCGGCAGCATGGCCCTCACGACGGATGGCCTGCACAAGCTGTTCTCGACGAGCAGCCCGCTTGCGAAGTTCTTCCGCAATGCGGGGCTCGACAGCGTGAACATGCTGCCCTTCGTCAAAAAATTCCTGATCGGCCGCGCCCTGGGCTGACCCCTTTGGGCGTCCGTTCCGGCAATTCCGGTGGATACCGGGCCTGTCGGACGCGCCTCTCGATCGATACACTTCTGGAGATATTCGATGTTGCAACGTTATCGCGCCGCGGCGCTCGCAGCGTTCGGTCTGGCGGCAATCTGCGCCGCAACTTTCACGACGTCCGCCGTCGCGCAGAGCAAGGCCGATGCGTCGCTCGACCGCGTGAAGGCTGCCGTGCAGAAGACGCTCGGCGCGGACGCCCCGATCAAGTCGGTGGCGCGCACGCCGATTCCGGGACTCTACGAAGTGTCGATCGGCGGCGAGATCATGTACTCCGACGAGAAGGCGCAATACGTGATTCTGGGCGGCAACCTCGTCGATACGAAGACACGTCAGAACCTGACCGAAGCGCGTCAGTCCGAGCTGAACAAGATCGACTTCTCCAAGTTGCCGCTTGATCGCGCCATCAAATACGTGAAGGGCAACGGCAGCCGCAAGATCGCGGTTTTCTCGGACCCGAACTGCCCGTACTGCAAGCGCTTCGAAGACTCGCTCAAGAACTCGAAGCTCGACAACATCACGATCTACACCTTCCTGTACCCGGTGCTCGGCCCGGATTCGGACGCCAAGTCGAAGGCGATCTGGTGTGCTCCCGATCCGCTCAAGGCGTGGCATGACTGGATGCTCGACAAGAAGGCGCCGCCGGCCCCCACGGCCAAGTGCGACGACAGCGCGGTCAAGCAGAACGTGGCGATGGGTCATCAGTACAACGTGACGGGAACGCCGACGATCATCCTGTCCGACGGCCGCCGCCTGCCGGGCGCCGTGCCCGTCGAAGAACTGGAAAAGGCGCTCGCCACGGTCAAGTAACCGTTCGGTCATCGCCCGATCTTCCCGACAACAAGAAGCCGCCACGTTATGAAAGCCACGTCTGCCTTGCCCGCCATCCGGTATGCGATCGTTCCGAAGTCGCCCGCCGCCCATCTGTTCGAAGTGACCGTCACGGTCTCGAATCCTGCGCCAGAAGGGCAGCGTTTCACGCTGCCGGCGTGGATTCCGGGCAGCTACATGGTGCGCGAGTTCACCCGCAATATCGTGACGATCGGCGCGACGTGCCGTGGCCGCAAGGTCGCGCTCGACAAGCTCGACAAGCACACGTGGCAG